>JAAZLW010000346.1 GCA_012799135.1 Bacillota bacterium
CGCGCCTGCTATATGCTAGATACTACATGGGTCAAAAAACCACTTTGCGCGGATCTACTAAAAAACATCTTTTTCGGTCTAGCACGAACATGAAAAACACGCTCCTAACCATGAAACCCCTTGATACATCAGCGTTAGCCGCTTTGCGCGGATCCCCCGGGAAAATCGGCATAGCTTCGATCCGCGCATTAGTGCATATATTCCACACATCGCATACTAATCCCTTCTTTATCATTTCTTATCAGGGCTGCGCCAGATTTACATTATTACCAGCTGCTATACAAAAGAAAAATGTCACATTTCCATAATTTCTAGACTGGGAAGCTGTAAACAACGGGTTTCTACATTTATTGATTTAAGTACCTCATTTATAAAACTTTGTAAGGTATTCTCAACTTGCATGTAATCTTCCTCGCCCAGAGGAATAGTCCCGTGAGCAAGTATTGAATTATTTCTTTTTTCCAGTGAGGTTAAGAGTTTTTTCATATCCTTTTGCCAGCTTAGTCCCACAGGATCGTTCAGTTCTGACAACAGCTCATAGGCACGCCTCAAGGCAATACGAACCGTCCCATCTGGCTGCTGAAATTTTCGGTACTGGTCCTGCAGATTTTCCGGTATTTTATCTGATTCCACTCGGCTGGTATCAATGCCCCATTTACTCTCAAGCCGCTTCTGAGCCAGCATTTCTACAGCTCGATAAAGCCTGGCCACCGCATCATCGTAACGGCCCTGAGCTGAACACCTTTCAGCATTGAACACCAGGTCTATGACCCCCTCGTAACCAGTTGCCCGCCGATTTTTTCCGGTCAAGTCAATAAGTGCATCTATGTAAGGAGTTACGAACCGTCCACCTACAGTTCTCAAAATATCAAGACTGATAGAATGATCAAACATATCCCAGGCATGGAAAGCTTGACATAGGCGACGTAAACGAAGTATCTTTTCTTGTTTATCACCAGATAAACGCTGCCGTAACGTAATCTGAGACAGTATTTCATCAGCTGAGGAATAGTCGTATCTCCGTAGAAACTCGGTGACCTGAGCTTGGTATAATGCAAGCGATATACTTAGTTTATTGGCAATAACCGGAAAATCCCCTCCCCTGACTTTGATAAGATCCCCGCGGACCCCCTTATTTATAGTTATTTCCCATTCCTCCTGCAGAATCCCCATAATAGCCTGGGCTGCAGACATGGTTTTCGTGCCCCCGGTATAATTGGCAACTACTTCAGCACCGGGACCAAATCGATTATGTATCCGTTTACCCAGTTCGGACAGAACTTCGAAACAATTACTCAAATCATCAGGATCATCGACCTCTATTTTTTCGTAACAGTCTGAATCCCACCCCAATTGACGAACTATCGCCGGGCCTATGGGATCGCCCAGGGGGATTTTAGTTTTACAATTATGACAGTTCACATAACGATTATCTCCACATGGATTTCCTGGTCCGTCTACCATAATCGAACTTGATACCCCTTTAGTGGGGGCCGAACAGAAAAAATAAGTGAAATCTGGCCGATACTCCCGACAGGCATTAATAATCGGCGCTGGTGAACCACCTACGGAAATTATAAGCACTCGTGCCCGAGTCATTTTCCTCACCCCTAATCGCTTATGTCCAGTGTGAATTAGTTATCTATTCGTCAGTATTCTCAGGATATCTGTATCCGTTAAACGATTAATAGTGCAAATGTATGGACTATTACAAACCTTTATGCAAATATAGCCTCAAGCTTTTTGCACATAAAATCTTCGGATACACCTCAATGCTGGTTTATTACGCACATAAGACTAACACTATCGTACTTTAAAAAATGAATACGTCTTCGTTTCTTACTTCTATTCCCCCAATTCTAACTACTTTACTCTGACATTTCTCACATAAAAAATAATAACGAATACTGTCTCTTTCCGGATCAATTAGCTTTTCAAGCCGATACTCCAGTTTTATAAATTCTTCCTGGGTCAGGTTGCATTCAAAAAGACTGAACTGCATCCATTGACCATAATTCTTCAGCAGCTTATGAATTTTTGTTCTTCTTTTGTCATCTTCAATGTCATAGGCCACCACAAAGAACATTTTCTATAACTCCTCATCTGGTCACTAATGGTATGTACTTGTCAGTTTCACCCTTTATGTATTTCCCTAACAAACGGGCCTGCAGTTCCATACAACGCATGTATGTGGCCCTATACTTAAAATACGGATGTCTTATCTCCGATTGTTTCTTGGCTTCATAGGCAGCAAAAAAGCGGTTTCGCGCCTCATCTTTTAACATAACTGCTCCGCCCAGTTCCCGTACAAAGTCATCGTTATCAACTACATTCCGATTAATTACACTTAATACAACTGCATCCGCAACCAATGGACGAAATTCCTCCATCAGATCAAGAGCCAAAGATGCTCGTCCATACCGATCCTTATGTAGAAAGCCAGTATACGGATCCAAACCCGCTACACGAACAGCACTGGTTACATCTTTACTTAATAGCGTGTAAGCCAAGCTGAGAAGGCTGTTTACCGGATCAGTTGGCGGCCTTCTTACCCGTGTTTCAAATTCGAAATTTTTCCGAATGAGCTTGCCGAATTCGCGAAAGTATACGGCTGAACCAGCCCCCTCCAAACCACGTACCTCATCTACACTATCTGCCCTTTTCAAAGTTTTAAGAATGCCCCGTAATTGGTTCAGAGCCCGTTCATCGATGCCTAATCCCTCTCTACGAGAGCGCATCAAGGTGTTCAGCATATTTCTTAGCTTGCCATGTATGAACTGTTTAGCCAGATAAGTACTTTCATCTTCATCGAAAGCTTTACGAAACTGATCGCTACGTATAAGAGAATTCTTGCCTTGTACAGGCTGTAATCGACCTAGAAACTTGCCCCACTGAGTAAGAAAACAAACTTCTATCCCCTGTTCGAGAAAAGTTTGAATCACCGGGGTAGTAAGCCCTATGCGACCACAAATTACTACCTGGTCAATTTTAATAAGTGGGATATCCGCCAGTACCTTCTTCTCGAGCTGTATAACAATGCGTTCGTCAACTCGGCGTACTAATGCTCCTTGTTCCGAAACGTATAATGTAGCCACTTCAATCACCCCCTTGGAAATTGGTAAGACAACCTTGTCTAGTTATCCTGGAGAGTATCCTCCCCCAGGCTTATTATCTGTCTGGTCTCCGCTGGAAGGCAGATGCTTTCTCTCAGGCTGCATCCCTGACAACGCACCCCTTCAAAAGCTTTGGGCCGTTTACGCTCTACGAGTAATTTTCTTACAGATTCTATTGCTTCAACGGTATGTGCCTTCAGTTCCGAAGTGAACTCGACCCGATAGCGGCGTCCACTGGAGGCATAATACAGATATCCATACTTAACATCTTTACCAGTAGCATCCTCCAATGCCATAGCCTGAGCGCAAAGCTGAACCTGATCATTTAGCCAATCACCACGCCGCCCTTTTTTATATTCAACTGGTATAAATACCTCTTGATCTATTTCAATCAGATCTGCTTTACCTATGATTCCGTAACGGCGGGAAAAAAGATAAATACCTCGAACCTCCAGTTTTTCCCCTACTTTATGTTGTGAAACCTGATGTACTCGCTCATGAATAATAGTTCCCTGAAGGGTATGGACATTATCTTCAAATTCTTCCGCTACATATATATAATAGCAGCGCAGAGGACAGTAACAATATTGATTTAAAGAGGCCAGGGGAACCAGCTCTTCATCCGTCCACTCACGCCGTTCGTTATTATCTGTCATCTAGTCTTACCCCCGCTCGAATTAGACTTAAAAACGAATAGCCTCGCTACCGTTTCAATCCCTTTCAGGGATTACGGAGTGTTCTTACTAGAGGGGAGTTCAGATTCCTCTATGGACGATGGTGTTTGAATCCCTTTCGGGGATTACGAAGTGTTTCCACGGAAGCTACTATATGCCAGATGCCGTTGAAAACCGAAAGCCACCTTTGCGCGGATCCCCCAAGGAAATCGGCATCGGTTCGATCCGCGCACCTAACAACTATATTCTACATAATTTGAGCAATCCCTTCCTATTATTCCTTAATTAAACATTGCGGTATCTAATTTAACACAATGCGTGGTTTCTTAAAATTCTATATCAGGCAAATCTCGACGGAATGTTCTTATGTTTCGTTTGTACTCTCTAAAAGGTTCTTTATCCGCTCCACCTTATCTATATTCTTCTTGGTAGGCTTTTTCCACTGTTTAGCACGGTTCTTCTTGTACCAGTCGGCTAACAGCCCGGCAATTTCTTTACGCTCCGATGCCGCTGTTTCGTCTGCTTCCATTCTGCCCAGCCACTTTACTGTAAGGGCTTCCATAAACGTGCTGGCATCAGTGCTGTACCCATCTTCCTCCATTTCCTGCTGTATGAGAGTTAACTCCCGCTCTGGTTCCTGGGAAGTAGAGGTCTTTTTTGCATCGTCCTTCGGAACAGCAGCAGCCAAGTATTCCCTGGGGACATATTTCGCTGCTGTATCAGGTACCAGCTCAAAGCATCCATATCCAACCGCTGTTTTGGCACCCCCGCCAGTAAGACCAAGTGATTCGGTTAACCAGTTCATTGCCAGTTCCAGGTTCCCTGGTTGCTCTTGCCTGCGCGGGGCGACAGCAAATATGAAAAGCTGTCCTGGTACTGTAGTTAAGAATGGTATCGGTATCGGATTGTACCAATCCCCTGGTACATTTTGCCCATCCAGGTAATAGGGAGCGTAGTGTGGTGTCATTACATCCGTTACTAACCTGACCGGTTCCACCGGAAGAGCATCGAAGAAAATTAGACTGCCAACCGTTTTCTGGTTTTCATTTTCAGGACCAAAAACCTGGCGGACTAACTCGTTTTTGTCATCGTTTTCCTCACCGTTCCACCAGCTTTCTGCCCAACTTCGTACTATTCCTTTCACCGATGAACCAGGTAGATAGGGTGTACCCAGATTGTAATGCCAGGTAAAACCATTCTCGGTAGGATGAGTACGCCCCAGTCCGGTTACGAAAGGTGTGATGTTTCGAAAAAATCGCACTTCTCCTCCGAGATATTTAACCAATCTAATATAACGTTTGAGTACCTCCTCAAGCAGGTCCTTATCTCCAACCCGTCCATTTTGTACGCTCTGCAGCCATTTTTTCTTGCCGTTGTCCCCCAGGGACCAGTTATTATCCCATTGATTGCAAAACTTATCATACCACAGGCCAGCATTAGCATCTGACGGGCACCTCTCAAGGTCAAGATTCCCTCCCTTATATAGAGGAATTAGCAGCGAGCTCATTAACTTTCTCCCCCCTTTGCAGGTTCTGTTTTCAGATAAGCCACAGCGAACTTCTTAAGCCATTCCAACCAGGCCAGAGCCTCGGCCTGGGCCCACATGTAATGCTCCCGATCGTTTTTTACTATCGCTTCCATTAAGGGTTTAGAATTGGGATAGGGTGCTATTTTGTCATCCTGGCAAAGCCAATTCTCCAGATCTTTGTAAAGTCTATAGTGTGGTTTATCCTGTGCCCCTTTGGCCGCAGACAACAAGCTGGCAGCAGCCTGTCCTATACCGCAGGAAATAATGGTGGCGGGTAACCCTGTGACATAGGATGCATAGAGGTCATTCCAGTCTTTCTGGGAGGGAGCCGATTCCGCTTTTGCCTCAAGTTCTTTCACAACCTCCCAGGCGTTATTCGCCCGCTTTTGGTCAAGCGTTTTCATGAGGATTCCCCTCCTTCTAAATACGACACGGCACACCAGCCTTGTCCGATGGTTTCGTTGCCTCCTACCTGAAGATAAGGGGATTCGTCAAACAGCTGCTTAACGTGTTCAATATCGCCTTCCTGACCCTTGCGGGCAATCACTAAAGTGTAAAAAAGGGCATCAGAAGGAACAACCTCTTCGTACCACAGGTTTTTGCTGGTTTTAGTTTCTTTGTCCAGCACATTGCGGGCATTGACCGGCAATCCATACTGACTAAAGTAGCCAAAATCATGATCGCTGATTACTACCAACTGAGCAGACAAACGGTCACCTAATGAAGTATGGTGAATCAAAGGTTTTATCGCATTAACTACGTTGTCAATAACACCTTCGTCAGGGATGATTTTAAAAGAGAATTCTTCCAGGAAAAGAATCCCTTCTCCCCGGGTTATCGCTTCTCCATTTTTTAGTTTTATCTGAAAATCAAAATCCATCGCCTGACCTATAAAATTAATATCTCGTTGAAAACGCTCTAACAGATAAGGACAGGTAACCCAGCGATAATGACCAACCAGCGAACGCATCGGAAGTAAAAGCAACCGCGCGTCTGTAATCGCCAATCCCCCAGCCTGGTCAGGTTTACCGAAAACTTCTTCAACTATGGGGTTTTTCTCCCCTAATGCCTGTTCTGCCTTATCCCGCAGAGCCCCTTTCATGCTGGAACCCGGAATAACAGGAAATCCTTTACCTCCTTCCCGAGCCACCGGCAGATCTACAACCCCTCCGGTCCCCTCAGCTCCGGGATGTAAGCTGGTTTCAGCAATTAATCCCATCATTGCACTCTTCATTTAACACCCTCCCCATCTTCCGATAATAACCTGTCCATATCCCATTTCAGTCTTCTCCCCCAGACATTTTCCATGTAGTGCTTTTATCTGCTTCACATATTTCTCCTCTGCCTCAAAAAACCAGGTAGTACCTGCTGGAAGAAAAGCCTGCAGCGGTCGGGGTTCACTTCTAGCAATATCCCAACCACCAATCTGGACTGCCTTACCAATACAGGCAGAAATACATTCCCCTGGAATCCATGAAGTTGGTCCCGCGCGCATGACTTCCGGGGTTTTTTCATCAAAAAAGGCCGGCGTAATCAAAATAACGGTAAAACGAACTTTAGCCTCATCTGTTTCCAATTCCGGCATACGGGGTAGATATTCCCCGACATCTGTCTCTGGCTTAATGCTAACTACCCTACCTTCGCCGCCAAATGTAATATGTGATGGAGCCTGACCATGCCAATTATCGGGAACCCCTTCCACACGTACGCAAAAAGAAACCCCACGCTGCATACGTACATGGAAAGTAGAATAGAGCTTGCTATCTTGAGCAGTACGCTTTTTACGATCAAGCGCGATCCCTACCCTACCTTCCTCATCCCACAATTCATTTGATTTGAAAACATCCTGCGAAGAAGGAATTCCTCCAGCCAATACGGCTTCCATTCCTTTTTTGGTGAACCAGGTACCGGTCAGAGGTTGGGCTCCTGGAGCTTTTTCCTTCAAGCCAGGTAAAACCATACCTTGTTTCGGATTCAGATCGCAGGTGATTCTCTCCTTAACCAGGGGGTAAAGGCGATGAAACGTAGTATCTTCCCCACTTTGGTTTCCCAGAACCAACAAGGGTGCTTCATATAAAAAATCGCCTTCCCGACGTATAAAAGGCCCCCGCAATTGCAGTACTCCCAGATCTTCCGGTCCCCCCAGCTCTTTCGGCCAAAGCTCATTATGCCCCGGGTCCCATCCCTGACCATATGCCAGGGCTGTCCGTATTGCCCCCTGACAGGTAGTAATGGTGGGAGGGAAAATGCTTTTTATTCCTCGCATGCCACCTTCACCTGCGTTAAAAGGGGTTCCATCCCGAATAAACAGAGTATCAAGTGGTTCAAAATTCCATAAAAATGCCGTCACACGCTCACCCCCCTGGTGGCCAGAAATTTAACCAATAAAGCCCCGTCAGGATTGAACTTCTTTATGGTATCTATCTGACCGTCTTCCCGCCTCCGATACTGATGGAGAATCTTCAGCAAATCCCTCATGTACATTAATGCAGTATCCTTGGAAATCTCGTCCCGGCTCCGCATGTATTCCGCCCCCAACAAACGCTCCAGATCCATGTCCCCGGGCAGCCACTTATCCCGCGCCATGATGCTGAAACGTTTACGCAGGTTGTAAAAGAAACTGCTGGAAAACTTCTTCTCGTCTCCACCGCTACCACTAAAATCCTGTACTAACTTTTCCAATAAGTTCGTGCCATTCTCCTGAATAATTACCTGCCAGGGTGCTGACCAGGTCAGCATTGGTCCACCGGTTTTCCAGACTGAAATCGCCACCGCATCCCGGCCGGTTTCGTCCTTGGCTTTTTGAGATAGTAGTTCTTGCGCATATTGGAAAATCAGTTTCAGCGGAGCATGGTTATGAGCATAAATGATAGCCGCCGAAATAGTTGCCCGGTTTTCCAAAATCCCGGATGCTTGCACTCGAAACGCCTCCCGGTACTTTTGCCTTAATGCAGCTGCCGCCCTCAGGGCATCGTCCAGGGGAAGAAGGGCCAGTACATCATCCCCACCGGCGTAAACGGTGATCCCATTATGGCTTTTTACTACATCTTCTACCTGGTGGCTGAAGGCATTGAGCGCCAGACTAATATTCTTTTTATCATCAGGATAGTCCTGCAGAAGTGCTCCCATCCTATCTCCATCCATTAACAGAAAGGCGTAAAAAGGGGATACTTCCTGTCCTCTGAGCATTATTATCAGCTCATCGCGCTTTACTTTGGTACCCTGCTCCCAGAGGCTGTCATTTTCCAGCATATTAATGAAAAAACAGTGTCCGGCCAGGGTAATAAAGTCTTTCAATTCTGTACCGGCCAGTTTTTCCAAACAGTCGATATTGGTCCTATATTCGCTCCGTATATTTGATATCATAGTGGCTCGGGCAGCGAATTCTCGGGCAAACTCTTTATTTTCCTCCAGTGTTTCGGCCATCCAGGGTACTGCTGACATATATACGGTGGACGGGAAAGACTCTGCCACCGGCCAACCGATGGTTTCTTGTGCTGCCTGGGGGAAAAACCGTTTGACCATGGCTACTGCACAAAGGCGTTCGTTGTCCCGCAGGTCGAGGGCTGATACCCTGGCCCGATCCCGAACCTGCTTCCAGAAATTGCTTTGCTGCTTCTTCTGTTTAATCCGGATGAAGCCGGATATTTCCTGCATATTGCCCATAACAGTACACTTGTCCCCCGGTTCTTCCGCCGGAACGTGGTTTCTCCAGTTTTTGCGCAGATCGAGCAGATCCTCTTTCTCACCCATCACCCATACTATGTCCCAAAATCCTTGTATCTGGCGGTTCCAAATGGATCTGGTATTGCAGCCGGCATCTTCAACGGGCAATACATACCTTTCATATACCTGTTCTGCTATTCTCCGCCAGGCCTTTTCCACCGCCTTGACACAATGGTCGGGGTCAAATTCAATCGGAACCCGGGCCTGAAATCGGTTAGGCAGGGTACCGATGATGGGGCCATTCTTCACCGAACTCCCATTCCGCTGGGCCTGGATGGCCTGCAGTAAAGGATCTAATTTTCCCTCTGTGTCCTTAACTGCAGGAAAGACTATTTCTCCCCCATTCCGAATGATATGGTCGATAGCTTGTCCAGCCAAATATGAAAGTAGAAAGGAACCCGCCCAGAAATCTCGCGTACGCCGCGCCTGGGCTACGAAACCCTGTACCGGACCCAGTGAAAAATGCAAGGTCGTCTTAGCCACTGACTTTCACCTCCATCCGCTGTGAAAAGCTGTCCATGAAATCGGTGATGGGGTGAAAATCCCCAAGCGTCTTTATTCCAGAAGGAATCTTGACTCGGTTACCGCGTGCAGTCATTAAAATCTCCACCCCACCGGGCAGAAAATTTGCTGGAAGAAAAGTCAAAACCGCAGCATATTCCTTCTCCAGCGGATGAATATGAATAAAAAGAGGGCTGCCCCTCCGGTACTCTTCCCTAACTTTTTGCCCGCCCACCCTTACTGTCGACTTATTAGAGGAAAAGAAATAATTGTGCGGCAGACCAAATGCCAGACGAGCAGGGTGTTCCTGCGGCTGTTTATGATCGGCTACTTCCCGTAC
>JAAZLW010000074.1 GCA_012799135.1 Bacillota bacterium
ATCGGCACTTGTTCATTGCCAAGAAGGCCGAAGGCCCCAATGAATTGCCGCTCCAACTCGCTCTCGAATAAGGCATTGACAGGGATAACGCCTAACTTCGAGATCCTTTCCACATTGTCTTTTCCGGCAAGGATCCGCTTGAGCATCATCATGGCTTCTCTGCGGGATATCTCGCCGATACTATGGCTCTGCCTATAGGCAAACAAGCAGCGGTAACAGCCATCCTTGTTGGGATCATCTTTGCAGCTGCAGTTTTCGAGAATGCTAAGGGCTTTTTCCAGTATCTCGATCATGGCTGTCTCGGAACGCATCAATTGCTTGAGGTAGCCAGTGCCACCGGGTACAGAATCATAGATAACCAGATACTGCTTACGATAGGCAGATTCAGGAATAGGCACTTCGCTAATGCATGCCCGGAGATGATCTACATTGCCGAAATACCCCTTCATCCCCAGCATGAATGCCGCAACAAATGACTCCTGCCAAACCTTAGATGGCTCCATGGTAGTAGATGGGATCAAGATCCTCAGGGCTTCCGTCACAAACTCACGGTAGAGAAACATGCACTCTTCGTATAGTTCTCCCAATGGTTGCTTTTTGGCCCGGCAAGTCATGGTATGGTTAGGTGGAGCATCCTCCCGCTGGATTTTGCCGCAATCTCGGCAAATCATGAAGCCCTTGCGCACATCCTCATGGCCTGCCACAGTAATCCTTTCTCCCATAATGTCTCTTTCACCAAAGTTGATCTCCCGCATCTTGGCCTTTTGGACGAATTCATATCCAAAGGGGAATTTCTCGCTCCCTACCCGATAGGCACTAATGATGTCGTGCTCTTCATCGACATCCACTAGCATCTGTTTGCAGTAGAAGACTGTCCTTCTGTCTTCAGTCTCATCTCCAATTAAGCTTGCTCCATAGTGATCAGTAGCATATACCATCTGGACCTTCAGCATAGAGCGTACCTGGCCCGAGTCTCCCCAACCAATGCTCCCACATTGGGGACAAGCGGCAACATTGCGCCCGGTCTCCTCTAGCTCGGCATGGGAACAGTTGGGGCACAGCCGCCATCTGGCACTTTGGGTGGTAGTAAGGTCCACTTGATCGATATTCAGTTTGCGCCCTCCTGCATAGAAAGTATTATCAGGGGCGAACTCACTGATGGCAGCCGCTGCGGAGCGATTATACTCATACGGAATTCTTTGGTATCTGCCTCTGCTAGATTCTTGTTCCAGCTCTGAATCTCGACGGTAGAGTACCGCCCTTAAGATAATACCTGCCTCGGGAAAGGCGTAGTTCGGTAGCAGACCTTCATCGGAAAGGAAGTTAAATACATCCTTGCCATTGATACTCTGTACCACACCGGCCAAGGCCTGCCTTTCACTACGCAGATCCTTGAGTTCTTCTGCGTAGGAGGAATCATGGGGTTTGCTTTCCAAATCATCGATCATGCGCTTTAGCTGTTTGATGCTCTTGCGGATCGCTTCCCGCTGTTCGTAAAGATTCTCAAAGGCTTCCAGGATCCGCATATGCATCGGGCTTTCACTCAAGCCATCCCCTTGGGCGAATTCCCGAAGCTCAGCTTCTGAATCCTTACTGAGTTGATCGGCAAATAAGCCGATGAAGGTCCTATGCAAACGGCTGAGATTGGCTTGCACGTAGTTCAAGAAGTTAAATGGGAAAAAGTCATCGGGCTTATCCTTAAGTTTGGCAAGACAAGAGCCGACTCTTGGGGGAATAGCTCGCTGGGGGATACCGCTTTTTACCCAGCAGTCCATGCAATAGGCAACAAATTGGCGAGCTAGTACTGCCGAGGCATTGAGAAACACGTCAGGTGGCTCAATATTACCCGCGATCATCTCCAAGGGCTCAGCATAGAAGTACAGATCATGAGCTTGGGCATTAGCCACGGCAATAGCTAATGCATTACCATCTTTACGCCCAGCACGGCCGACTCTTTGCAGATACTGTGACTGGCCGGGAGGTATGTTGCACAGTACCACTGTGGAGAGATCGCCGATGTCAATTCCCATTTCCAATGTCGGTGTGCAAGATAGGAGATTCGGGTCCCATGGCTTACGTTTGTCTCCCGAGCTCTTAAAGGCATTTTCCAGCTCTTCCCGCTCATCACGTTCCAACAGCCCTGTATGTTCCTGGGCCAGGATTCGCACCAGATGGCCTTTGCTGTACAGCTTTCCATAGTAGTCCAGGGCTTGATCTGCTTGGGCATGCAGGTGTCCTAAGCAACCATCACGGATGCAATAGCCACTTTCCCAAAGGCCGGCATTCTCCTCGGCCACAGACACTACATCACCACAGCGGCTGCAAACCATTTGAGTCACCCGGGTGCTAATGTACATAGCTTTGGGTGAAAGGGCCCATACAGGGATACCTCTAGGGCCGCTGCATTGTACTAGGATATGATGTTTGCTGAGCTCCTCCAGGATTATTTCAGTCACTTCATCAGCTAGATCTGGGCGAATGAGGATAAATTCCAGATTCTTTTCAATCCATTTCCCATACCATGAGCTGCTATTGGGAATATGGAACCTACCGTCTAGCCGCCCACTTGCGATAAACCGGGGTGTATTTAAGCCCTCCCGTACACCGGGCAGCCAACCAATTCGATGATTGGACAAAAGGTACGGATCTGCCCCACTTTGGATGTACGGTTCATAGATACCTAGATGAAATGCTCCATTAATCTTCATCTGGTACATCCACCCACCGATAATAC
>JAAZLW010000075.1 GCA_012799135.1 Bacillota bacterium
ATGAGCGCTTAGGCTGGATGGGTGATGCCCAGCTAGTGGCGGAAGAGGCCATCCATAACTTCGACATGGCCGCTTTTCTTACCAAGTATCTGCAGGATATCAAAGACGCGCAGAAGGAAGATGGAAGCCTCTCTGATGTGGTACCACCCTATTGGCCGCTTTACCCCGCTGATCTCGCCTGGGGAACTGCTTATCTTACCCTGGCTTGGGAGATGTATCGCTACTACCATGATGTAGAGATACTAAAAGAACACTATGATGGCATGAAGAAGTATGTAGAGTTCCTCGAATCCATTGAGGAGGATGGATTGGTCACCCATGTCAAATACGGTGAGTGGTGCCCTCCTGGCAGTGTGCCTCCCAAGCGCAATCCCCGGGAGATGACCTCAGCTTTTTATTACTATCACGATGTCCTCCGCTTGGGGCAGATTGCCGAGATCATCGGCAACGAGGCAGATATTGCTCGCCTCCAAGAGAAGGCTAAGAGTATAAGGGAGGCCTTTAACAAGAAGTACTTCCGGCCGGAAACGAAAGCCTATGGCAACAATGACCAGACCTCTAATGTGTTGGGTCTGCAGTTAGGCCTAACCCCAGAGGGAATGGAAGAAGCTGTAGTGAAGAATCTCGTTTCCCATATTACCGAACAAACCGATTACCACTTTGATACCGGTATCATCGGGACCAGATACATGCTAGATACCCTCACCAAGTTTGGGTATAAGGAAGTCGCCTATCGGATGATGGCCCAAACAAGCTACCCCAGTCTGGGCTATATGATCAAAGAAGGTGCCACTACTGTCTGGGAGAGATGGGAGAAACTGACCGGTACGGGGATGAACTCCCATAACCACATCATGTTTGGCACAGTCGATACCTGGTTTTACCGAGCCTTAGCCGGTATACAACTGGGAAAACCGGGTTGGGAGGCAGTTATCATCAAGCCATCCATTCCCGCCGCCCTAGATCATGCCAGCGCCTCGGTCCAGACACCCAAAGGCCAGATCGGCTCCAGCTGGAAGAGGGATCGGTGTGGGTTCGAGATGGTGGTTACTATCCCGGTGAATACCAAAGCTACATTCTATATCCCCAAGCTAGATTACGGAACCCTAGAGGCTACCATAAATGGCCTACCCATTGCCAGCAAGACCTTCGACCTCGTTACTGAAAGCGGCGAAGCCTATTATCGCTTCCAGGGTGGTTCTGGATACTATTGTTTCACACTCAGGTAGGATAGCGCGAAGGAATCGGTATTGGCCACCACTATGCTGAGATATGCTCAAAGGAAGAGCCCGGTTGGGTGGAGTGATTATCTGCCCTGCGGGCTCTATCTATTCCGAGGTAAGCAATCATTCTTCACCGGTCACTTGACCCTGTCCATCATTAGGCCCTAAAGGGAGACTGCTTCAGCACGAACGACTACTATAGCTTTCGGACTTGCCTGACATAGAAATAGATTACTGAAGCTGTAGATGTACTGGGATTACGACCATGGGATAAAGATCTTCATCGCTGGCGATCTCGGTGCCACCAACGAATTTCACCAACATGCCTTCCTGCACCTCTGCTATAAATGAAGGTACAACCCTGTCGGTAATCAGTCTATTGATTTCTTTGGAAATGTTGTTAAAATCCTGCGAGTTCGGGAAATCATTTACGTCAATCAACTGCGTAGCGTTTCGTACTGTGTTGCCGAATATGAATCCCGTCTTGATATATACATCCACATCCTCAGAGTTTCCTAGAGTCAGACCCACCTGATCGCTTTCAATGGTCACTACCCTGCCTTGACCCTTTAGGAAATAATAGTAGATATTGCCTAAGCCTATGCTCCGCCCATATCGCGCTCTTGCATCCTGAAGGTCTTCAGCGATCAGATCATATAGTACTCCAATGTCTACCGCATCATCTAGGTTCGGCAATAGCTTGGTATTCCATATGTTTTCTGTATAAGCTTGAGGATCAAAAGAAGCGTCCTTGAGCGACTGCCGATACTCATCAAGAGGCACAATGGAACAGCCCGATACCAAAAACGCACTAACTAGCAAGAGCGGCAAAACCAGTCTTTTCACGATCGTATCCCCCAGTATACTGAAGTCTATTGGCGGAATCCAGGTAGCCCGACCGAAAAGTAACATGAGATAGCCCTTAGCCTCTCATTAGTTGAAAGAGTGGGCTGTATGCGCCCAAATACCGCCCACTCTTGATTATCGTAATACTACTTGCCGCCGTAAGCCTCGAACCTATGGATGTTCTCCTGTGTTACCAATTCTACAGCTACAGGTACCTTCCGAGGAAACTCCCTGTTACCCAGCAACCACTGGTCTGCCCATTCGGCTGCTGTTCGTGCCATTATCTTAGGAAATTGCATAACTGTCGCTGCGATTTTTCGGTCACTAATGGAGTCTATTACATCGGCGGCTCCATCAAAACCAAACACTTTGACAGTGTCAGCTTTTCCTGCAGCCAACAGTGCCTGATAGGCACCCATGGCCATGGCATCATTCCCACAGAATACTGCATCGAGATCGGGATGTGCCTGCAAGATAGATTCCATCACCTCAAGCGCAGTGTTGCGGTCAAAATCTGCACTCTGCTGAGCTACCATCACCAAATCCGGGTAGTTGTCTACTACGGTATGGAACCCATTGGAGCGGTTCCAGGTGTTGTTATCCCCGACTAGGCCCAGTAACTCGGCATATTTCCCCTTTCCATCGAGCTGTTGTACGAAATACTTCCCTAACTCGACTGTTCCGGAGTAGTTGTCAGACAGAATCTGAGAGACTGCGTACTCAGTAGAGTTGATTTCTCTATCCATGGTAAATGTAGGGATGTCAGCCTCGTGAGCTCTTTTGACATTTTGCACAGAGCCGTCTGCATCCG
>JAAZLW010000076.1 GCA_012799135.1 Bacillota bacterium
CCATCGATGGCCATGGTTTCACCGGTAGCCTTCATCTGGGTTCCCAAAGCCCGGTCCGCCCCCGCAAATTTGTCAAAAGGCCAGCGAGGTATCTTGACCACCACATAGTCCAGAATGGGTTCTTGGTTAGCATAGGCTAGGCCCGTACCAGGACTGACAATCTCATCCAAGCTCAATCCCACCGCCACCTTGGCCGCCACTCTGGCTATAGGATAGCCGGTGGCTTTAGATGCCAAGGCACTAGAACGACTGAGGCGCGGGTTAACCTCAATCACATAGAAGCTCCCATCGGAGGGGTGTAAAGCGAACTGAACATTGCAGGCCCCGGCTATGCCTAAGGCCCTGACGATTCGCAAAGCTGCAGTCCTGAGGGTCATGTCCTCTTGGGCGCTAATCGTTTGACTAGGAGCTACAACTATACTGTCACCAGTATGAATGCCCACCGGATCGAGATTCTCCATGGTGCAGACAACTACACAATTGTCCTTAGCGTCCCGAACGACCTCATATTCTATCTCTTTCCAGCCCGCTACACTGCGTTCAATTAAAACTTGCCCGATGGGGCTACTAACCAGTCCTCGCTCTACTATGTCCTGCAGTTGATTCTCATTAGCAGCTATCCCACCCCCAGCTCCTCCTAAAGTATAGGCGGGTCGGACAATTACCGGATAACCAATACAAGCTGCAAATTGGAGAGCGGCTCCTGAGGATTGGACTATGGCGCTCTCGGGTACAGGTTCACCAAGTTGTTGCATGGTTAGCTTAAATTGCTCACGGTCCTCAGCTCGCTCAATGGCCGTCAAGGGGGTACCCAGAAGCCGCACATTGTGTCTAGCCAGAACACCATGGCGTTCGGTCTCCACTGCAAGATTAAGGCCGATCTGCCCACCCATGGTTGGCAATAGACCATCCGGTTTCTCCCGAGCAATAATCCCCTCAACCGTTTCCCACGTGAGAGGCTCGATATATACCGCATCGGCGATATCGGCATCGGTCATGATGGTCGCCGGATTACTATTCAGCAGTACTACCTTTAGCCCTTCTTCCCGCAAGGCTCTACAGGCCTGAGTGCCGGCATAGTCAAATTCCGCGGCCTGGCCGATCACAATGGGGCCGGAGCCGACTACCATTATCTTCTTAAGTGTTTGACAAATGGGCATTACTCCGCCTCCCTAAAGGCTATTTTTCCGCCGGCAATGGTGGCTACAGGCCAGCCAAACAGACGCTCACCGGCAAAGGGAGTGTTGCGGGAGCGGCTCCACCCTTTGGTCGGATCGACTTCCTTTTCGAGTTCCAGATCGACGATTACGATATCGGCTCGATTGCCTACAGCCAAACCATGGTCTGCCAGCCCCAGGAGTTGGGCCGGGCCAAAGGACATTCTCTCCCAGAGAGTGGCCAGATCCAAGATTCCCGGCCTCACCAAATGAGTGAATAAGAGCGACAATGCAGTCTCTAACCCGATTAACCCAAATTCTGCCTGGAGATAATCGCAGTCTTTTTCCTCCCAAGTATGGGGCGCGTGATCCGTGGCGACACAGTCGATTATCCCTTTGGCGATAGCCACCCGCAATGCTTCCAGGTGGTCCTGGCTGCGCAGAGGAGGGTTAACCTTGGTATTGGTATCGTAGCTCCGCACTGCTGCATCGGTCAGTACTAGATGATGAGGAGTGACCTCACAGGTTACTCTTATGCCCCTGGATTTCGCAGTCGCGATAATCTCGATACTCTCCTTGGTAGACACATGGGCAAAATGCACCCTGGATTTGGTCGCTTTAGCCAGCAACACATCCCGAGCTACCATCACTGATTCAGCTTCTGGCGGGATACCCGGCAGCCCCAGGATGGTGGACATCAACCCTTCATGCATCACACCTTTTCCCGTCAACCGCGGCTCCTCAGCATGGCTAATCACCGGGATATTGAAGGGACGACTATACTCTAGCGCTCGGCGCATAATCTCTCCATCGACTACCGGGTTACCATCATCTGTGATGCCCCATACCCCGGCTTCCACCAACTCTCCGATTTCCGCTAGTTCCTTACCATGCCGCCCTTTGGTGATACAGCCAACCGGGATTACTCTGATGCAAGCGCTTTCCGCTCGCTGCAATACAGCGCTGACAGCAGCACCTGAATCTAGAGGTGGAGTGGTGTTAGGCATACAGGCGATGGTAGTATACCCCCCAGCAGCCGCTGCCTTGGTACCGGTTGCGATCGTCTCTTCGTCTTCTCTGCCGGGCTCCCGTAGGTGCACATGAGTATCAACCAGGCCAGGGGCCACCATTTTCCCGGTGGCGTCTATTATTATGTCATGTGGTTGTGGCTCAAGGTTGGGTCCAAGAGCTACGATCCGAGGGCCTTCAATCCTCAGATTGCCCACTGTCCAGCGGTAACCATCAGTGCGGCTATCATTGTCCTTAAGCAAGAGTTTGCCATTCTTAATCAAGATTGACACTCTGACGTCCTCCCCCCACCAGGTGATACAATACCGCCATCCGTACAGCTACCCCGTTGGTAACCTGCTCCTGGATAGAAGATGACTTACTATAGGCAACTTCGGTGGTGATCTCGACCCCTAGGTTTGCCGGCCCCGGATGCATGACGATCACCTCTGGTTTGGTGCGCTCCATGCGGGCGGCATTAAGTCCAAAAAGGCGACTGTACTCTCTTAGCGATGGAAAAAGGCCCTCTTCCTGCCTCTCCCGTTGAATCCGCAATACATAGATCAGGTCAGCTGTCTCCAAGGAGGCATCATCTAGTCGTTCCACCACTGTAACGCCCAGCTGCCCTAACCCGGGCGGGATCAGAGTAGCTGGTCCACACACCGTTATTCTGGCCCCTAAACGTCCTAACCCGTAGATATTGGACTTTGCTACACGGCTGTGCCGAATATCCCCTATGATCAGGACTTCTTTGTCCTGAAAAGAATCCCAGCGCTCTTTCAGAGTAAGCAAATCCAATAGGGCCTGGGTCGGGTGTTCATGGGCTCCATCACCGGCATTGACAATGGCAGGCCGACAGGAGTGTGCCAGATAGTGGGGAGTACCCGCTACGGCGTGTCGCAAGACAATGGCGTCAACTCCCATGGCCTCCAAGGTTTTGGCCGTATCCATCAGACTCTCACCTTTGACCACACTGCTATTGGACACAGAAACATTGATTACGTCAGCACTTAACCATTTCCCCGCGATCTCAAAAGAGCTGCGGGTACGGGTGCTGGGCTCATAGAACAGATTGACTATTGTCTTGCCCCGTAGTGTGGGGAATTTCTTCACACTCCGCTCAAACACGCCTTTGAAGGACAAGGCAGAATGCAGTAGCGTTTCGGTTTCATCGGCTGATAGGTCAGCGAGACCTAGCAGATCTTTGCGTTGCCATGCCATAGCTTCACCTCCGGGTATTGGAACTCGCCCCTTTGGGAGCTAGATTGCCCATCAAAAAACCCTGCCTATCCGGCAGGGTTTGCGCCTTTAATTGAGCCTACAGAAAGCTCCGGTGAGTTGGTACACCGGTGCCTGTCCCCTTGCTGACCTCGCCGGATCATCTTAAAGGGAAGCGAGTTCTTTATTTAGTTTATCGTATCAGCCAATAGCTAGCTTGTCAATACAACTTTTCGCTGCGCCCTAGCTATGCGCACTTCGCTGTGTATGTCTGACGTATCTATGATATCTATTTGATTTGCAGCCTGCCTTACAGCCCAACCAAACTACCGTCCACAGCAGCCTCCCCTGTTCTTCTTGCAGGAGGGCGCTCCAGGCACATACGGGAAATAGATGGGAACCTGACGTCGGGACGATTCATACATAGCCAAGACCATATCAACCGCAGTCTTACCGGCCTTACCATCGATAAAAGGCTGTTTGCCGGCCTGTACGGCTCGGTAGTAATCTCGAATCTGGCGCTTATGGCTAAAGCCCCAATAGCGAAGCCCCGTAGTTTCATCTGCTTGCTGCTCAACAGTCAGGGTTCGATTGCCGATGGTGATCGTGGCCTTATCTCCTATGATGTGGGCAATCCCCTTCTCTCCATGAATCTCCAAGAAGATCGGAGCATCATATGAATAGTTGCAGTTGGCATAGAGACAGCCGATGGTTCCGTTCTTGAAAACAATATGAGCCTCAGCTACATCATCGACATCAATCATGTCATGGGCCCTGGTATCATAGCGGGCCTCTAGGTAATCAACCTCACCGACCAACCACTGCATCAGATCGATTGTATGGATTGCTTGATCGATGAGGACGCCCCCGCCTTCCTTATCCCAAGTTCCCTTCCAATCGCTCTCCGTATAGTATTCATCGGTCCGGCGCCAGGTAATGAAAGCACGAATACCTTTGATCACACCCAGCTCGCCTGCTTCGATCACTTGCTTCACTGCTTGTGAGGCATCGTTATAGCGGTTTTGAAAAATCACACCCAGCGTACGGCCGGTATCCGCGGCCGTTTGGATCATCGCTTCCATGTCAGGAACACTTATTGCCATAGGCTTTTCCGTGAGAACATCCTTACCGGCTTTCAGGGCAGCGATAGCTATTTCGGCATGGGTATGATGAGGAGTCGCTATCTGTACGGCATCAACATCCGGTAGTTCCAGGATTTCCTTGTAATCCGTATATGCCTCAACCCCATAGTGGTGGCTGAAATTCTCGGCTCGATCTGGTTTGATGTCGACGACAGCCACTAGTTCAGTTTCATCCAAAGCAACCAACGCTTCGGCATGCACTCTAGCTACTCTACCACATCCAATAAGGGCTACTCGTGTTTTTTTCATTGCGATTCCTCCAGGGGGTTGATTTTGATCAATGAGTGTGAGCAAATATCACATCTTGCTAGCCGGGTGCACATCGACGTATCATTTGGAACTGGAGGAATCAATGACACGTGCTGCAATGACCGCCACTGCATGATGCACATCCTCCAGAAGCTCCACTAGATTGGCCGGAGCTCTTAAAGCCAAAGGAGGAAATTAAGCACCTAACCTCCTCGCTACTGCATTTTGGGCACGAGACTTTTGTACCATTTCGTACTAGTTCCTCAAACTTCTCCCCACACTGCTCACATCTGAATTCCCGCAAGGGCATGTCATGCATTCCTCCCGCTGCTGATCTTTACCACACTGTTAGGCCTTATCTCAATTGTACCATAGTCTTTTCTCGTTTGATACAGTGCGGCATGTTAGCAATAGTCCCCCAAAAAGCTCTTAGAGTTATCGAGTTGCTGCTCATTACCTAGGCCTGGCTTTATCAAGACAAGCCCCCAGGGATCCCCGAGGGCCGACTGTCGATTGGCAAATGCTATCCCACCTAAGGGTTACAGCCACGAACGGTTAGGCTCCTATTTGAGTATTTCCACTTCATCGCCATTATTAAGCATCGCAGCATTAGCCTCATCGGTATCGAGGTGGCAATCCAGAGCGAAGTCATCTCTAACCCGCACCAATACCTGGTCAAAGATGAGGCCGCGATCTCCTCCACAGCGGATTTTCACCATGTCTTTATCCTTAAGATCAAAGCGCTTGGCATCTGCAGAAGTCATATGCACATGGCGTTTTGCCAGAATGACCCCTTCGGAAAGAGTCATGGCCCCTTGGGGACCGACAACTGTGACCTGCCCAGCACTACCTTCATGTTGGCCTGAATCTCTCACCGGTGGTCTAACACCCAGGGCAAAACCATCCGTACGTGAGATCTCTACCTGAGTCTTAGAACGCGTTGGACCCAAGACACGTACGCGCTGCAGTACTCCCTTGGGGCCAACCAGAGTCACCGTCTCATCAGCGGCAAACTGCCCCGGTTGGGACAAATCCTTTATGTTGGTCAGCTGGTAGCCTGTACCGAAAAGCTTGTCCAAATCCTCCTGAGATAGATGCACATGACGGTTAGAGATCCCAACTTTGACTTTGCCCAGTACCTTCTCTGCCATTACACATCACGCCCCCTAAAATAGGTGAAAAATACGCAAATCCTCACGGTCCTTATTGTACCATATCCAGAAAAACTGGGCAAAACCGCGATTGCTTCGGTTTTTTGTGCTTGACTGGCTCTGTAGCCCATGCTACAATAAAAACCAGTAGGGGAGTAGCTCAATTGGCAGAGCACCGGTCTCCAAAACCGGGGGCTGCGGGTTCGATTCCTGTCTCCCCTGCCAGAAAAGGCCCTCCTAGAAGGGCCTTTTGCCTACTTTGAATTAAATAGCTACTAGCCGATCAATCAGGTGTCTATCTTCCTGGACTAGTTAGCTAAAGATTAACCCCGATCATCCCACCGGCAGCTCCCACTATGAAACCCATTCCTAAACGTAACACAGTATCAGGATTCATATCTGGTAGTACTACACTGCCAGATGTTATCCAATTCATCGCCAGGATAAAAAGCATCCCCACCAGGCCTCCCACTAACCAACCATGTCGCTGGGATGACCTAGCTGCCATGAAACCTCCGGTAGCCATACTAAGGTAGGAGAATATTTGAAACACACTGCCCCACTCTATTCTCCAACCCCCGATCAACTGCACTAAAGACACCAGGATAGCACCACAAATGGCAACTGCTCCACTATAGGCTATGCCCCGCACGATGCTCCAGACAAACGTCGCTATTGTGGCTTGAGGAGCCAGCTCATTGCTGGTGTTACCTATACGCCTGGCCATCCCTCTCCCTCCCCACGGAGATCGCCCATAATCAAACCTATGACATGTCTATGCCAGGCACAGTTGGGGTATGTCTCGCTCCAGAAGCAAAACACCCCTTCCCAGTTGGTTCTGGAAAAGGGTGCTATGTGTGGATAGTCACAAGGCAATCACAAGCAGAGTATCGCTAGATCACGCTGTTTCCTTCCGGGATTCGGCAATGACCTGTTCGGCAATGTTACCAGGGACTTCCTCGTAATGATCAAAGGTCATCGTGAAAGAACCTCTACCCTGGGTGATGGACCGCAAGTCTGTAGCGTAGCGAAATAGCTCTGCCTCTGGTACTTGTGCCCGGATGATCTGGTGACCGTTCTGGGGATCCATGCCCAGAATCCGGCCTCGTTTCTTGTTCAAATCACCGATAATATCTCCCATATATGCCTCTGGAACCCTAACCTCGACATTCATGATCGGCTCCAAGAGAATCGGCTGGGCTTCCATAAATCCCTTCTTGAACGCCATCGAAGCAGCGATCTTAAAGGCCATCTCGGAAGAGTCCACACTATGATAGGAGCCATCATACAGGGTGACTCTGACATCTACCACTGGATACCCAGCTACTACTCCCTCACTCAAAGTCTCGTTGATACCCTTTTCTACAGCGGGAATATACTGACGAGGGACAGCACCTCCGAAAATGTCATCGACAAACTCAAATCCACCACCGGCCGGCAGTGGTTCAACTCGGATGAAGACATGACCATACTGGCCTCGGCCTCCACTTTGCTTCTTGTGCTTGCCTTCTACCTCAGTCCTGCCCTTAATGGTCTCTTTATAAGGCACCCTGGGTACACTCAACTCCACTTCGACCCCAAACTTACCGGCCAGGCGACTCGCCACTATTTCCAGATGCATATCGCCCATACCAGCTACAACAGTCTGACCGGTTTCAGCCACTCTGGTTACAGTGAAAGTCGGATCTTCCTCCTGCAAACGAGCGAGACCGATGGCAATTTTCTCTTCATCACCCTTAGTCTTCGGTTCTA
>JAAZLW010000009.1 GCA_012799135.1 Bacillota bacterium
CTATAGCCGAGCTTCGGATTGAGACTCTCCGGTTTTTTTGTCATAGGGAAGTGGCACATATTGCACCGATGGGCGTCTTTGGGTAGGCTGGGGATAAAGCTCCATTAGGGTATAGATCTCCCGGGGGAGTCCACATTGGATAGAGAGTCCAAATTCCCGGAGCTGATCACAGGTGAGAGGGTAGTCATGGGTCCAGCGCCCTTGGGTCAGGGCTTTAGCTACCTCTCTGGCAGCCTCTGGTGGCATCCTGTCATCGATAATCCGATGCACCATTTCTTCCACTTGTATAAGGGCTTTACGGGCCATATCCGCCAGGATGAGAGTCTGATCATCAATATCCTTGATCGGTTTTTGCTCAACTACTTTGAGGATAGAAGCGGCAGGATAGTTGCCCAGTTGGGGATCAACCGGTCCCAAAACGGCATTGTCATCCATATTGATCTCGTCAGCCCCTAGAGCAATCAGAGTGCCACCGGACATGGCGTAGTGAGGTACAAAGGCTGTGACTTTCCCTGGATGTTTCTTGATGGCCCGAGCGATCTGCTCTGCAGCTAGCACAAGGCCACCTGGTGTATGTAGGATAATATCAATGGGCATATGTGGTGGTGTGTAGCGAATTGCCCGTAAGACTGCTTCTGAATCCTCGATATCGATAAAGCGGTTAAAGGGTAATCCCAGTAGACTAAAGGCCTCTTGTCGATGAATGAGGGTAATAACCCTGCTGCCCCGCAGCTTTTCTATCCTGTGAATATTGCTTAGTCGCTGCCGGTGAATGCGCTGCTGACGCCACATTGGCAGAAGTGAAACTACCAGGAAAACTACCCAAAAGAGTTGAAACAGCATATGGGAGACATCCTTTCTATATATAGGGTAATGGTACATGATAGGGTTGTCCGGTTAAGCATCTGTTGTGGGACTAGAAATATCTACAGGTTATCGGCAGAAGGTATTTCCATATATGACAGTCGGAGAAATGCTCACCGACATTGACATAGCATCCCCAAAAGGGGTATCCTTATACATGGTACGAGTTTTCTCTGACAGGGTTCGTTAGAGAACGAGCTCATTTTTCGCGCTTTCCACCCATTTATTTCATACTATCAGTTAAGGAGTTGATAAGTCAATGGCCAAGGTTATGATGACAGTAGATGGCAATACTGCGGCTGCACACGTTTCCTACGCGCTCAGCGATGTGGCTGCCATTTACCCCATCACCCCATCATCACCCATGGGCGAGATTAATGACGAATGGGCTGCTCATGGACGGAAGAACATCTTCGGGGAAACCCTCAAGATGGTCGAGATGCAGTCTGAGGCTGGAGCTGCCGGCGCAGTGCATGGTGCACTAGCGGCGGGGGCGTTAACTACTACCTTTACCGCTTCTCAGGGTCTTTTGCTGATGATTCCGAACATGTACAAGATATCAGGGGAGCTCTTACCGGCTGTTTTCCATGTGTCGGCTCGAGCTCTTGCCGGTCATGCGTTGTCCATTTTCGGTGACCATTCTGATGTAATGGCCTGTCGCCAGACCGGATTTGCCCTGCTGGCATCCGGTTCAGTCCAGGAAGTCATGGATCTAGGTTTGGTAGCCCATTTGGCTGCAATTAAGTCCAGGGTACCCTTCCTACATTTCTTTGATGGATTCCGCACTTCCCATGAGATTCAAAAGATAGAAGTCATCGACTATGAGGATATTGCCAAACTAGTAGATTTTGATGCCATCAAGGACTTCCGCCAGCGAGCACTACATCCTGAACGTCCGGTACAGCGAGGTACTGCGCAGAACCCAGATATCTACTTCCAGGGCAGAGAAGCAGCCAACCGCTACTATGTAGCTACCCCCCAGATTGTGCTGGATGTTATGCAGCAGTTAGCTAATCTCACTGGACGCAATTACGGCCTTTTCGATTATGTAGGTCATCCAGAGGCTGAACGGGTAATCGTATCCATGGGCTCCAGTTGTGAGACCATTGAAGAGACAGTTGATTACCTAATGGGCAAGGGAGAGAAGGTAGGTCTTGTTAAGGTACGGCTGTATCGCCCCTTCTCTGTTGAGCATTTCTTAGGGGTATTGCCCAAGACCGTTGAGAAGATCGCCGTACTAGATCGCACCAAGGAGCCCGGTTCACTAGGTGAACCTCTATACCAAGACGTTTGTACTGCTTTTTACCACAAGGATACCCGTCCGGTTATTGTCGGTGGCCGCTATGGGTTGGGTTCTAAGGAATTTGATCCATCGATGGTCAAAGCCGTTTTCGATAACCTCACCCTTGACACACCGAAGAACCACTTTACTGTGGGAATCACTGATGATGTTACTCATACGTCGCTAGAGATCAAGGAGAAGGTAGATGCTGCTCCTGAGGGACTGATTAGGGCCAAATTCTTTGGTCTTGGTTCTGATGGGACAGTTGGTGCCAACAAGAACTCGATCAAGATCATCGGCGACCATACAGATATGTATGCTCAAGGATACTTCGAGTATGACTCCAAGAAGTCTGGCGGAGTCACGATTTCGCACTTAAGATTCGGTAAGACCCCAATCAAGTCCACTTATCTGATTGACCAGGCAGACTTTGTTGGCTGCCATAATGCCTCCTATGTGAATCGCTATGATGTCTTGGCTGGCATCAAGGAAGGCGGAGTCTTCCTGCTCAACTCTCCTTGGAACAGCGTAGAGGAGATGGAGTCCAATTTGCCCGCTGCTATGAAGCGGAGCATTGCACAGAAGAAACTCCGTTTCTATAGCATCGACGCGGTGAAGATCGCCCGAGAGATTGGCCTTGGTGGCCGGATCAATACGGTGCTGCAAGCGGCCTTCTTCAAGATCGCCGACGTGATTCCCTACGATGATGCTGAAGAATATATGAAGACTGCTATTCGGGATACCTACGGGCGTAAGGGCGAGAAAATCGTCAACATGAACTTCGCTGCGGTGGATCGCGGTGCTCAGGAACTAGTAGAGATCCACTACCCGAAAGAGTGGGCCAATGCAGTGGACGAGGCAGCGGCAGCGGCAGAACCTATGCCGGAGTTTGTCCGGGATGTTGTGCTTCCGATCAACTCGCTTAAGGGCAATGAGCTGCCGGTCAGTAGCTTTACACCGGATGGTACATTCCCGGTAGGTACCACTAAGTACGAAAAGCGGGGAGTAGCTGTCACAGTTCCCGAGTGGATACCGGAAAACTGCATTCAGTGTAATCAGTGCTCCTTCGTTTGCCCCCATGCAGCGATCAGACCTTATGTAGCCAAACCGGAGGACCTAAATAATGCTCCCGAGTCTTTCAAGACGAGAAAAGCTACCGGGAAGGGTGCAGCAGGTCTAGAGTACAGGATTCAGATTTCACCCCTGGATTGCACAGGTTGTAGCGTATGTGTGAACACCTGTCCTTCCAAGGAGAAGGCTTTGGTCATGAAGCCTCTGGCCGAAGTTGCTGATATAGAGGTGGAAAACCATCGCTTTGCAGAGACACTACCCTTTACGGAAGTGGACTTCCGAGTTGACACCGTAAAAGGCAGTCAGTTCCGGCAGCCCCTCTTGGAGTTCTCAGGCGCTTGTGCTGGCTGTGGAGAGACACCCTATGCCAAGCTGGTAACCCAGTTGTTTGGTGATCGAATGCTCATCGCCAATGCTACCGGCTGCTCCTCTATCTGGGGTGGCAGTGCACCGGTTTGCCCATATACCACCAATCATGAAGGGCGAGGACCGGCTTGGGCCAATTCGCTCTTTGAGGATAATGCTGAGTTCGGTTTCGGTATGGCTTATGCAGTTAAGCAGAAGCGAACAAAGCTCTTGGGTGCGGCAGAAGCTCTGATGGATGCACCGATTTCCACCGAACTGAAGGCTGCTTTACAGGGCTGGATCGATCATATGGATGATGGAACTAAGTAGCGAGAGTTCGGAGATAGAATCAAAGCTCTCTTGCCAGCGGCTCTGGCTAAGGCAGACGGGGATGTCAAGGACCGCTTGGATGAGATCAATGAGTTTGCCGATTACCTCGAGAAGAAATCGATATGGGTCTTTGGTGGTGACGGCTGGGCATATGATATTGGTTTTGGCGGTCTGGACCATGTCCTGGCTTCCGGTGAGGATATCAATGTCTTGGTCTTTGATACCGAGGTATACTCCAACACTGGTGGTCAGTCTTCTAAGGCAACACCTACGGCGGCAGTAGCTAAGTTTGCTGCTTCAGGCAAGAAGGTTCGGAAGAAGGACTTGGGCATGATGGCCATGTCCTACGGTTATGTATACGTCGCTACCGTGGGAATGAGCGCCAATATGAACCAGTTGATGAAGGCTTTGACCGAAGCGGAGCAGTACAAGGGCCCATCTCTGATCATCGCTTACTCTCCTTGTATCAACCACGGCATCAACATGACTCGGAGTCAAGATGAGATCAAGCGGGCAGTGGATTGTGGTTATTGGCCACTATATCGTTACAATCCCGAACTAACGGCCGAGGGCAAGAATCCATTTGCTCTGGATTCCAAGCAGCCCAATGGTAAGTTCCGTGAGTTCCTCTTGGGACAGGTCCGCTATTCGAGCCTGCAGAGGCAGTTCCCCGAGTTGGCGGAAGAGCTGTATAGCCAGGCAGAGGCAGAGGCCATGGCTAGATATGCCATGTACCGGCGTTTGGCCGAGATGGATATGAGTAAGTAGCTCTAGTAACAGAGGATAGAAAAGAGGCTGGTATGGCTACGCTCCTACCAGCCTCTTTTGATGCCATTTAGTGTTAGCAGGAATCATCCATCCGACGATGGCGGTGCATTCGGGTCAGCACAGAGCTTGCTCACGTCGAATGACAGGCCAACGAAATCAGGATGCATGAAAGTCTCATCAGTGGTTTCTCAGCCCTTAGCCGACCTCACTCGCTGCCTTCCAGCTTTCTTCGCGGATGAGTTTAAGGATTTCCCCTTTTAGCCTCATGAATTCGGGCGAAGCTTTAACAGAGAACTCCCGAGGTCTGGATATTGGGACCGGTATTTCGGCTTTGAGACGCCCGGGCCGAGCTGTCATTACATAGACTCGGTCTCCCATGAAGATGGCTTCATCGATATCATGGGTGACGAAAAGGATCGTCTTGTGTGATTCCTCCCAGACTTTGAGCAAGAGCTCCTGCATCACTGTCCTAGTCTGGGCATCAAGCGCACCAAAGGGTTCATCCATTAGCAGTACTTCTGGATCGTTGGCCAAAGCCCGGGCAATGGCTACCCGCTGTTTCATACCTCCGGATAAATTGTTGGGATACACAGCCCCAAACCCGTTAAGGCCGATCAGCTCTAGATAGTGTTGTACGATCTCTTGCCTTTGCGCTTTGGCCATGCCCTTCAGTTGTAACCCGAAACCAATATTCTCCTCGACCGTCAACCAAGGGAACAACGTGTATGCTTGGAATACCATGCCACGATCTGCCCCGGGTCCATTGATCCGTTGGTTGTTCAGCATAACATAGCCTGAGGAGGGCTCGGTCAGCCCGGCGATCACTTTCAGGATAGTCGATTTGCCGCATCCTGAAGGCCCAAGAATGGTAACAAACTCGCCTTCCCGGACATCAAAATTGGTATCTTCCAGTGCCGTAACCACTTGATCCTTTTGTTCAAAGACCTTGGACACATGATGGATTCGCAGTTTTGGCTCGCGCTTGAGTGGATGTACATCGGCATCGGTATTGAGGTATTGCATGGGCATAGCAGTCATCATTTGGATCCTCCTTCCAGCCAAGGGAACATTCGGTGATAGGCTGTCTTGAACAATGTATCGGTGAGCAACCCCAAAAGACCGATGATCAGAATACCGACTATGATACCCGCTGTCCGCAAGAATCTCTGGGCTTCCATGATCATGTATCCCAGACCTGAGCTGGCTGCCACCAGCTCCGCCACTACTAGATAGGTCCAGGCCCATCCTAAAGTGATTCGAAGGGTATCCATAATGCCAGGTAAGGCAGCAGGCAAGACTACCTTGAGAAAGGCTGCCTTCTGGTTAGCTCCTAATGTATAAGAGGTGTCAATCAGTTCATGGGAGACGTTCTTGGCTACATCTCTAACCATTAGCACCTGTTGAAAAAAGGTACCGATGAATATTACCGCTATTTTCTGCAGATCCCCTATACCTATCCATAGAATCAAGAGGGGGATAAAGGCGGAAGCCGGCATATAGCGGACAAAGCCCACGATCGGTTCCACCAAACCTTCTGCCAACTTAAAAGAGCCCATCAAAAGCCCCAAGGGCACTCCGATGATCGATGCCAAGACAAAGCCGGCAGTAACCCGGTATAGGCTGGCTAGAATATCTCGCACGAGATTTAGCTCTGTTAGCATGTGGTAGAACTGGATTACTATGTCCGATGGGGATGGCAAAAACAGTGGTGGAACATAACCTCCATAAGTAAGGATGGACCATACCGCAAAAAGGATAGCAAACGACAAGAACCCAAGCCCTATATACACATGGGAGGGGATGTTCTCTTTGAGTTTGAAATACTGCTTAAGCTGCATAGAAAGCACCTCGTAATCATGGGAACGGGGAACTCCCTTTGTGGGAGATCCCCTAAGTATTTATGCATATTTGATGCCATGCTAGGGTGGCGCCTCTAAACCAGAATGCTAACCTGAACGGGCCTTTGATGAGACTGCTTATACAGGTATCATCTACTGGCCTGCGCCATAGAGAAACTCTGCCGCCACTAGTCCGTGGACATCCTGTTTGGCTGGAATGATCTTAAGATCATAGTAGAAGTCCGTAGCATTCTGCAGAGTTGTAAACAGGGCACCAGGTTCGGTTTCTGTGCCAAAGAAGGCGAGGTTATCCTGGTAGTCCATGAGTTTCAGGCCTTCTAAGGTTGCCACGAATTCCTCTAGGGTGATGCCCATACCCGCGGCCATGATCTGGTTGCTTTCTTCTGGGTGAGCATGCCAGTACTCCATGGCATCTTTCATGGCCTTGACAAAGGCTTGGACGGCTTCAGGATTTTTCTTGACATAATCGGCATGGAAGCTGAGCGAATCGCCAATCACTCCGGGAAACTCCTTCGTATCGGTCAATACATGCCCACCGGAACCACTTCCCTTGGTTAGCCATGGCTCCCACGTAACCGCAGCATCAACCCGGCCAGCCACGAAAGCTGCTCCGGCATCACCGGCAGTCATATTTACAGTCACGACATCGTTTTCCGTAAGCCCTACACTACTCAGGGCGGTAAGTAGCAGGAAGTGGCTGGTCGAGCCCCGCATAAAGGCTACCTGTTTGCCCTTGAGGTCAGCGATTGCCTCAATCTCGGATTTGGCTAGGATTCCATCACCACCGAAGGAATCGTCAAAGGCCCACACGATCTTGAGCGGGACGCCAACGGCAGCTACTTGCACCTGGACATCGTGGGCTGTAGCCAGGGCGTCCACGCGTTTGCCGGCAAAGGCCTGCTTCCTGGCACTGAGATCTTGGGTTACAGATAGCTCCACATCGAGACCGTATTTGGCAAAGAAACCTTTGTCCCGAGCCAAAAACAAAGGCGCATAGCCACTCCAGGTAGGTAGTGAAATGATCATGGGCTTATCCGCGGCCACTGCCAGGCTGCTACCACCGGCCAAGCTAAGAAACAGCAATAAAATTACCATACCTATCAAACTGAGTTTCTTCAATTTAATTCCCTCCCATATCCCCTTGCAGTTGTCTATGTGAATGATTATACACTATGAGCATATAAGTATGCAAGGGGTAAAGGAGGGGATTCTTGGTTTTTACAAAGAGTTTTCTTCATTAACCTACTGCCGAGCATCCACGCAGGATCTGGCCGAGCCGGGCAAGATCCTCTCGACGCCCCACAGTGATGCGCAGATGGCTAGGGAGACCGAATCCTGCGGCATTGCGGACAATGATCCCCTCTGCCTCCAGTCTCTTGTACATGATCGCCGCATCCTGTTTGGTATCTACCAAGACGAAGTTGGCTTGTGAAGGGACATAGGGCAAATCTGCCGCCTCAAGCATGCTATAGAGATACTTGCGGTTGGACGTGTTCAGTTCTCGCATCTTCCCTTGATACTCGATATCCTGCCAGCTAGCTAAAGCTCCGGCCTGCCCAATGCCATTGACATTGAAAGGTGGTCTCACTCGGTGCAGCAGGTTTACTATAGGTTCATGGCTTAGGCCAAAGCCGACTCTGGCCGCGGCAAGGGCATGCAATTTGGAGAAAGTACGAATCACCACCAGATTCGCCCTCCTGGGCAGATAGTGAAGAGCCGAAGTATACTCGGAATCAGTGACATAATCGATATAAGCTTCATCCACGACCAACAGGATGTCTTCCCGTAGGCTTTTGAGCAGGTGCTCAAGTTCATGACCGGTAACAATGGTACCGGTGGGGTTGTTGGGATTACAGAGGAACACCATCTTAGTTCTGGGAGATACTGCCTCTAGGATCGCTTCGATATCAATGCGAAAATCAGTGAGGGGTACCGCAATAGGCCGGGCTCCCATAGCTACACTTGATGCTCTATACTGGCCGAAGGTCGGACTGGGAATAATCACCTCATCTTCAGGATTGAGGAAAGCTAGAGCCAGGAGCAAAATGAGCTCATCTGCTCCATTAGTCAAAATGACCTGCTCAGGTCTCACTGCCAGATCGGCGGCAATGGCCTGGCGCAATTCATCACCGGTGGCATCCTGGTATAGGTGTAGGGTAGCTAGTTGGGCTTGCATTGCCTCTATGGCACGAGGCGAAGGGCCATAGGGATTCTCATTGAAGGATAGTTTCGCCACGTAGTCTTTTCGCAATTTCTGTTTGATGCTTTCAACCGGCAAATCCGGTAATTCTGCTGCGAAGGGCTGCAAATGCGCAAGGCTCGGTCTTGCCAGCTGCAACCATACTCTTTGAGGTAGACCTCCTATGCCCTTGTCCATACTTATTCCTCCAATCTTATGCTAGATGATCTCTTCCTCGAAAAGCTTGTCCCCAGGCATCAGCTTGTTGAATGGCCTGAATCACCATGGCTTCTGTCACCGGGAACGGCATTGCTGCCATATCTTCCACTTCCATGGACAAGGATGCGATCCGTTGCCAGTCCGTACGAGCCAGGTGGTTGATTCCCAATTGGTGAAGAGTGATCGGCAGACCGATCTGATCAGAAAGTGTGAGAAATTCTTCGACTTCGTCCTCTGGGCGGTTTTCCAGAGCCAGCTGGGCTAAAATACCAAACCCGACTATCTCGCCATGGACCATCTGATGCACCGCTTCCATGGCGGTTAAACCAGAATAAATGGCATGGGCAGCAGCTGTTCGTGCTTCATCGCCACCGAGGCCACTAACACAGCCGGCAATGGCGATGATGGTATCTACTGCCTGGTCTAGGGATGTCGATGCTTCGCTCTTAGTCACAGATTGGTAAGCACTAGGGCCTGCTGCTATAATGATATCCTTGCAGAGCTTCCCTAGGCGAAGGCCTGCCTGGACTGGTGCTGCTAGCTGACGACCTCGGGTAGAGGCGGCCAGTTCATACCATTTGGCGAGAGTATCTCCTAGGCCGGACACCAAGTAACGGACTGGAGCCTCAGCTATGATCTTTGTATCGACCAATACTGCTGAAGGCAGGGCAGCTTTGCGGGAAAACTCAAGATACTCACCATGGTCATCATAGATGGCTGCCAAAGGTGTCCAGGCAGCGCACGTTGCGGCAATGGTCGGTACAGTGATAACCGGGAGCTGGCTGGCGAAGGCGGCAGCTTTGATCGTATCAAGGGCGCGACCTCCCCCTACAGCTACCAAGCATTGGGCTTGGGCGGCAATCGCCTTGGCGCTCAGGGTATGAATATTACTCCAGCTGCACTGGCCGCCATACCATTCCACAGTGACCACATCTAGCCCCTTATTCTCCAATGAAGTAACGAGATCAGAGCGGGTTACAGACAGAGCCGTCTGACCCCCAGCGATAAGTATGCGTTGACCTAAAGTAGCAGCAATCTCCCCGGTCAAGGCGAGAGTACCGTATCCCCGCTGGTATACAGGTGGCCCGATGGTACGTTTGAGCATAGCTAACCCCTCCAGTATAAGTCAAAATATACCACCCAGGGCCTTGGGGCCCTGGGTAGTATGGGCGACCGACTTCGAGCGTCGTGAGCGGTTTGCCTAAGCTCTTGTCAGATGTCCAAGAGCAGTTTCGCTATATTGAAGTAAACCAAAATACCAACACCATCGACTAGAGTGGTGATCAACGGCCCGGATACTACAGCCGGATCTACCTTGAGTCGGTGGAGAACCATAGGCAACACTGCCGCCACGGTAGAGGCCCAGGCAATGATGAAAAAGGCACTAAGTCCCACGACACTGCCAAGGTTGCTGGTAACGCCCATGAATTCTGCTCGTACAAAAGCGGCTATGCCGATCACTGCACCCAAAAGCAGCCCCGTGGCCATCTCCTTCTTGACTGCTTTCCAGGTATCCTCTACATCAATCTCTCCCAAAGCTAGCGCCCTTACTAAGGTTGTTACCGTTTGAGAGCCGGTATTACCCCCAGCGTCAATCAGCAAAGGAATGAAGAAAGATAGGGCAATGACCTCCATGAGGGCTTCCTCGTAGTGTCGCATGATATTGCCGGTAATGGCCTCTGCAAAAAACAGCACCAAAAGCCACCATACTCGCTTTTGGAAAAGAGTGAGCACCGGGGTCTTCAGATAGGATTCGATTAGTGGTTCACTACCACCCAACTTCTGAATATCTTCCGTAGCCTCAGCCTGTATAACATCGACGAGGTCGTCGACACTGATAATTCCAACCAAACGATTGCTGGCATCGACTACGGGAATAGCCAGAAAGTCATATTGGGATAGCAGGCGGGCCGCCTCTTCCTGATCGCTATCGGCTGCCACTACTATCGGATTATTGGACACGATCTCCGAAAGTAGAGTCTGGGGATGGGCCAAAATCATCTCTTTCAAAGACACGACATCAATCAGCTGACCCCGAGCGTTGACTACATATATATACGAAATGACTTCGGCTTTGCGGCCTACCTTGCGGATGTGGGCCAGCGTCTTTTCTACAGTCCAACCTTCCCGGGAAGCGATATAGTCGACTGTAGCCAGGCTTCCTGCGGTGTTCTCGGGAAACGTCATCAGTGTATCAATACGCTCACGGTATTCATCTGGCAGCCACCCCAACAGTACCTCGGCCTGGCGAGGGTGAATTGCCAAGAATAGGTCAACAGCAGTATCACTGGGCAGTGTGCGGAGTAAGGCAATAGCCCGTTCCTCACTAGTGTGGTGCAAGAGTCGATACTGGTCTTCTGGTTCAAGGTACTCCAGGATTTCAGTAGCCAACTCTAGGGATACCACATCAATGAACCGTTGCTGCTCATCATATTCTAGTTCCAGCAATACGAGGGCCAGGTCATAGGGTTGGAGGTGATCTATGCTATCGGTCACCAGTTCCTCACTATTGGGTGCAAACAGAAGCGATCTGAGATCTTGGATTGTGTCCCGCATTGCGGTTCCTCCTCTCGTTTCGGGGAATTGAAGCATCATTATGGGTATACCCCTTAATGCTAAGCAAAATGTCTTTACCCAAGTCACCATGAAGAATCTGAAAAGCGAGGCTTAGAAAGCGGCATTTACCGATCCTAGCTGGAAGGGAAGCCGTTATCATTATAGCATGTATGATGATGCAAGGATAGGTAAAACTTTCATTAACACAGGGTTACAGGGCAGTTTAACCAATATGAAGAAGGTAACTGGGAGCAGGAAATGGTAGCTCTACTAGGGAATAGCCTATAATTGGTACTCGGTAGTATGTATCATATTGAGTAGCATGTGAGGGGGTTCTTGGGTGTCGAACTTAAGGAGATTTGCTAGCTATTACCAGTATGAATGGAAGTTATTCTTGCTGGATATGGTCTGTGCCTGCTTAATTGCAGTCATGGATTTAGTATTTCCTATGGTTACGCGGGTATTTATGAAGGAGCTTATACCTAACCGCCAGCTCCGTCTTATTGTGATCTACATCGGAGCCTTGCTCTTGATGTACGTTATACGTTTGGTTTTGCAGTATATAGTGGATTATTGGGGTCACGTGGTGGGAGTCAGGATGGAATACCGGATGCGCAAGGACCTGTTTTCGCATCTACAAACGATGGATTTCCAGTTCTTTGATAACACCAGGGTTGGGCATCTCATGTCTCGGATTGTCAACGACCTGCGGGATGTTTCCGAGCTAGCCCATCACGGGCCCGAGGATGTATTTATCGCTTCCTTGATGCTAGTCGGCTCTTTTCTGTATCTGGTCAACATTAATATCCAGCTCACCTTGATCGTCTTCGTGTTTGTTCCGTTCATTGGCTGGTTTGCCATGTCCCGACGCAGCAAGATGAGCAGAGCTTTTCGCCAAGAGCGAGAACGGATCGCGGAAGTGAATGCCGACTTGGAAAACAGCCTCTCCGGTATGCGGGTGGCGAAAAGCTACACCAACGAAGATTACGAAATGAACCGATTTGACTCAGCCAATGTCAACTTCAAGCAAGCCCGGGAAGAAGCTTATCGGCGCATGGCCGAATATACTTCCGGACTCAATTTCCTCACCAATTTGCTCAATGTGGCAGTTCTGGGATTCGGGGGCTTATACACCTATCATGGCATCATCGATCTGGCGGATTTGACAGCCTATCTGATGTTTATCAGTTTCTTCCTGCAACCCATCCGGCGGCTGACGGCCTTTACGCAGCAATACCAGCAGGGGATGTCGGGCTTTAGTCGCTTTGTGGAACTGATGGAGATCCAGCCGGAGATAATTGACTCGCCGAACGCTGTAGAGCTAGCCAATGTCACCGGGCGTATCGAGCTGCGCAGTGTCTCTTTTGAGTACCATGAGAAAGCTCCGGTACTCTATGACATAGACTTGGAGATCGAGCCGGGCAAGACCGTGGCCTTAGTTGGTCCCTCAGGAGGTGGCAAGACCACTTTATGTCACCTGATCCCCCGTTTCTATGATGTTACCAAAGGCGGTATCTTCATCGATGGTCAAGACGTCCGGGATATTCAGCTCTATTCATTGAGAAAAACTATCGGGTTAGTACAACAAGATGTATTCTTATTTACCGGTAGTATCAGGGACAATATTCTCTATGGCGCTCCAACGGCTGGTGATACTGACGTAATCGAGGCCGCCAAGAGCGCCGGCATCCACGACTTTGTGATGACTCTGCCGGATCAATATGATACCTATGTAGGCGAGCGGGGTGTGATGCTGTCCGGTGGTCAAAAACAGCGGATCTCCATTGCCCGGGCATTCCTAAAGAACCCACCGATCCTGATCCTCGATGAAGCGACATCTTCCTTGGATAATGCCACCGAGTTGATCATCCAAGAATCTTTGAATAGGTTAAGTCAGGGCCGAACGACACTGATCATCGCCCATAGGCTGTCTACCATCAAACATGCTGATGAGATTATAGTCTTGGAGCAAGGGCGGATTGTGGAGCGGGGCACCCATGAAGAGCTTTTGGAGAAAGATGAGATGTATGCCGGTCTCTACAAGTCTCAGTTTCAAAGAGAGGGAATAGATGTAGTCGCATAAGGCCGGAATATGGGAGTGACCTAGGTGATCATCAGCGCAAGCCGCCGCACAGATATACCTGCTCTTTATACCGCTTGGCTGATTAACCGGCTGGAGGCTGGATTCTGTGTAGTCCAAAATCCCTTTAACCCTAAGCAGGAGAGCGTGGTATCACTGGATCCACAAGATGTAGAGGTGATCGCTTTTTGGACGAAAGATCCCCGGCCTCTCATGGCCCATCTCGATTACCTGGATCGGAGGGGATACAATTACTATTTCCAGTTTACGCTCAACGGTTACCCCCACTGGATTGAACCGGGGCCACCGACTCGAGATACGGGGATCAGGATTTTTCGTGATCTAGCACAGCGATTAGGTTCACAGCGAGTGATTTGGCGTTATGATCCCATTATTCTCTCCCAAGCGATGGGGCCCGCGTATCACCTAGGAGTCTTTCGATATATTGCTCGAGCGCTAGCAGGACATACTGAGCGGGTAGTCGTCAGTCTGTGGGATGATTATCAGAAGAGTCGCCTGCGAATGCGGGAAATAGAAGACAAGGCCGGCCTGTTAGGGGAGAACCAGTATAGACCGGAGGAAAAGAGAGACTTCTTTATGGGTCTTGCCGATATAGCTAAGCAGTCTGATATGGAGATCCTAAGCTGCTCTGAGAACAGGCTGGCAAGCTATGGAATTGCCGATGGCAAATGTATTGATGATCGACTTATCAAGCAGGTTTTTAACCTTGAGGTTAGCTCCGCTAAGGATCCTGGGCAACGACGGGAGTGTGGCTGTATCGCCAGTAAGGACATCGGTGCCTATGACACGTGTATACTGGGGTGCAAATACTGCTATGCGGTAGGCGGGTCTGACCGTGCTTTGGTGCAATATGGGCACCACGATCCTCAAAGTCTCTGTTTAGCTGCTTCCTTCACTCATATTTGAGTCTCAACAAAACTCTCTTCTGATTTGCGACGCAAAAGATAAAGGCCGGTTCCCACAAACAGTTCCACAGCCGGTAAGGTAAGTGCTGATAGGCTGCCGATGCCTAATCTAGTTTCAGTGATGGCTAAGACAGCATGGCAGGCCCCCAGGAACCACACCTGGGGTGCTGTGAGGCGCAAAAACTTCTGCCAGAGGCGAGCTAGTATCTGTATATCAGCATATGACTCCAGACTATAGATCATCAGTGCTAGAGCAGCTATCCCGGCCATGAGCATCAGAGCCTTATCAATAAGGCCAAACAGGGCGTAATTGGGTAGGTGTAGCTTTCCGAGAAGTAGCCAGACATTACGGGCAACGAGCAGCCCAATGAAGGCCAACCCACAAGATACCAGACTGAAAATAATGGTCAATATGGCTCGAACTACAGAACGCAATGGGCATCCTCCTGCTCCCAGCTCAGTAGCGGTTCCCTTAGGTGATCATTCTTATAACTTTCCAGCCATACTGGTTATTCCCCCTTGGTACAATTATACCATGTATCTTCTCTTTCTCACCATGAATCTCAGTTGACACCAATAAGATAAGGTGCTTCCAGGGGTATGGCTAGAAACAGTACAAAAGAACCAGGAAATTAATACCATGGAGTAGAATTACATTTTGTGAATGTATTGGAGTCTTGGGCAGAATGCTCCATCCAACACAATAAATTCAGTGCTGTAACTGGAAAG
>JAAZLW010000077.1 GCA_012799135.1 Bacillota bacterium
CAAACTTTTTATGGAATTTGCTCTCTGACATCTGCTGGACACGTCCTCTCCTCAATATTGATTATAGAGTTTTTCTACGTGTCCGGCAAACCCGGTAATCCCCAGGACAGGGGCTCGGGCCGTGGACTGTTATTGTGGAACCGGCAGCATCGCTTTGCATTTGGCCCGGCAGGGTGCCCAGGTGATGGGGATCGAAACGGTACCGGAGGCCATTGAAGACGCAAAACTAAATGCTGAGCTTAATCAAGTTACGCAGGCGGATTTTCGTGTGGGCAAGGTAGAAACCGAACTACCGCCCATTCTGGAGGAAGGGCCGGTGGATGTCGCGGTCCTGGATCCGCCCCGTAAGGGTTGTGAACCGGAGGTATTGGATGCCCTGATCAATGCTCGGATCCCCAGGTTGGTATATGTAAGCTGCAATCCCAGTTCTCTGGCCCGCGATCTAGCAATCTTGGTCAGTTGTGGTTATGAATTACGTTTGGTGCAGCCAGTGGACATGTTTCCCCAGACAAGCCACGTTGAGTGTGTGGTGTTGATGTCAAGGAGTGGGTAGTGGAAAGGCTGATGGGCAAAGGATTTCGGGATGGCGGGTATTTATGTAAGGGGGCTTCTGGGAACTGGAGGCTTCCGTTTTTGTAGATATGGGGATGTGGGGAGAGGCGGGAAAGCGGTAGGGTTGAGTAGACAGGTTAGATAATGGGATTTTTTAGAGGGGTTGAGTGATAGAATGGATAATACGCTCTTGAGCTGATGGGATGAGCGTTATTGTAGGTTTGCTCACCAAGACATGTTGGATTCGCGGCTAACAAATCACTGCAAAAGCGTCTTCATATGTTTATTAGAGCACCTCAATCCGCAGCTACAGCCGAAATTGCCCAGGTTCTTGCCTTGTTAATCGCCATAGTAAAGAGGATATTAGGTTCTTACGTATAGCAAAAGTATGAGAGTCATAGCTTACCAGTCTATTCTGCCATCTCGATTGGTGAGGGTATATCGATCTGCATCTATTGGATCGGAGGCAAAGGTAATGTCGAAACTGGGAAGATACACTCTGTGCAGACTGTTTCTACTCACTAGTCTTGTTGTGGTTGTTAGTGGATTCCGGGATTGGAGCATAGGGTTATGCGCAGAAACATTCTATCCGGCACTAACCTAATGAAACATCAAAACAGGATCATTTGTAGCCCATCGCCTAAGCATCACCCAATGCGATGGAGGTGAAACGAAAAATATGCAGAAACTTGGGTTGTCGTTAAATTTAATAGGAACAATTCTCTTTGGGTATGGGGCCTTGGACAAATCTGAACCATCCTGGGACGATGTGGCAAAACAGAGTGACAAGGCATTACGCGCTCACCAGAGCGCCTGGTTTGGAGTTATATTGATTGTCATAGGCTTTGCTATACAAATCTGGGTCATCAAGTAGACACTGGAATTGAGGGGAAGTGGTTTTCAGTCTGTGGTTGCCAATGTGAAGGCACCTTTATGCTCTGTTCTATAGGTGACCAGCGCCATCTCGACCTCAATAATGCATGACAATCGATAGTCTACAACAAACATGAAATTTTCGCAATTTACACTGGAATCTTTGTGGCAGTAACGCGATCCCTTCTCCCCAATTTCGAGTACTTACTTCTAGCAAACCGACGAATGCACTGAATCCTGGCACGCCCAAAAGGCCATCTTTGTCTTATTCAGAGAAAATGGCTAACCTATACAGCTACACCACCTTGCGTAGTTTGTGGTATTGTCCCTCCGAGACAGGAATGTATACCAGTTTGATATCCTCCATAGTTGTGGGTGGGTATTTCGGTGTGCCCGGCACACAATTCGCCACAGCCTTGTGATCGAATCGTGCGAAAAATAGAAACCGTTTGCTCTCGGAATCAAAACTCATGGGTTTCGGTCCCGACGCTCCCCGCATCCATTCATAAGCGTTCCGCAACAGCGAAAACCTATGCCAAAGGACTCAAGTACATGGGCATGGAGAATTTGACGCTCGGCGGTTGTAAGTCGATGGTCGTGATAAGTGGACTTCTATGGAAGGGGATGTATTTAACTTCACCCAAAGTGATTAAGTCGGGTTTCTGTAGATAGTTTGGAGCCGTGCCCCGGGCTTTTGCACGGTGCTTCCCACAGGAATATTTGCTACGAATACCGAAAATATCCCTTGACAAAAGGGAGTTTAGTATAAAAACTTAAAGGGCCGAAACAGATGAAGGAGGCAAACCTCTTCCCTCTTTCCGTATGATCCCACACTGGAAACAGTGGTAGCACTATGTATTGGGCTGGGTCTGCCGCCTAGTGTGAGCAAACCCCTTATTGGAAAAGCCGGTTACACTCTTAAGAATACGGAAGCCCATCTTGCTTATGGCTTGTTGCTTGACAGTTGTTATTCCAGTCCCATATATGAGTGTAACAATATCCTGCGTCTTATGGGGATATCTCCTGTCAGCGCAGGGCAAATGGTTGCATTAGTGAATAGCAGGTGCTAGTTCGGCATTATTCAGAAACAGGGCTATTATGAAATGATGCCTTTAACAAAAGTGTTTGCATGGTCAATGTGATGCACTGAAGGTTTTGGCTACACTAGGCCGGATTGTTGGACTAAGAGGGCCCAGTTAAATTTAACCTGTAGCGGAGGAAGGTGTCCTAATGTCGTTTACTTATGAGTTTCCCAAAGAGGATGATCTGTTGTATACATTATCTTCAGTTTTGATGGAGCACGACGATGATGATAGTGCTAGTCTGGCGTGGCTTCTGCTTTTCGTGGAAATTGAGTTTAGTAGCTTCGGTCAGTACTCCTTTAGGAGATGGGACGAGTATTTAGCATATATGCATTTGCATGCCCCGATGAGGTTGGTCAAATTCTTTTCTGACACATTGAAAACGATGTTGCTGGATTTGGTGAGAGAGTTGATTCCACCCAACTGCGGGTACTGGATTGAGAGCATAGAAGTGCATCCAAGGCTAGAGAAGGCTTACAATGATTGGCGAGATGATCACCTAAAGATGATTGTTGGGGAAGGATTAAATAACCAGGCAAGTTTTCAGTCATCCAGCCATCCAATGTGCGAATACAAAGGTATTCGGTTTCGCTCAAAGAGCGAGCGCGCTTTGGCGGCCCATTTTGAGGACAGTGGGGTTTTGTTTTTCCCGTTACCGCTCGCAGTTTGTGGTGCTCAAAGGAAGGAACCGGATTTTTTGGTCTGTCAATGTGGTCGGTGGGCCATTTTAGAAGTGGTGACGGATCATACTCATCCTAGCGTCGAAAAAGAAGCCGACAGGACCAATTGGTTTCAGAATCATGGGGTCACGATTCGACAATACCCGGCAAAGGAATGCCTCCGTAACTCGAGCGAAGTAGTGGCCGACTTTTTGTCATGGATGGAACGGAATTTAGCATGAATATCTGATATATGAAGATGATTCTGCTCGGCAAGGAAGAATGAAACTTAACGGCGTTATGAAGTTCGTAACCGGGCTCATTAGCTAATTACCGTTGAACTAATAGTATTGTCCACATGAAGCTTCATACAGTGAGATTGATTCTATAACAGATATTTTTGATTGGTTGGGTAGGGGCATATTGCGCTTGTTGGTAAGAGATCTGTGATGCCCCAAGAGTATTGGGTAATCTGGACGTAGCGTTTTGCATGAAGGAATAATAATTTGAATCTAGCCGGACATAGCATGTCTGGTTCATATTTTGCGTCTGTGACGCGCTCTGCATGATTGGCCCCCGAATCTAGGACGTGAAAACCTAGGTTCGGGGGCTTTTTTGCGCGCAAATAGGACATTCCATGTCCGGGTCAAGACCTAACAGGCCCTGTAAGCTTGAGTTGAAGGTTGTCGCTGTCCCCGTAGATTCTAAAGCCAATTAACCCGCATTATAAAAACGGCGAGTTTTTTGGCTAATAGTCATGCCCTTTTTTCGTCATGAGAAAGGGGCAGATCCATGTCAACCAATGACAACCAAAAGCCAACTGAGCAGAGGTTTATTGAGATCGGCGGGGAGCAAATTCCCGTGACTGAGGAAGTTTACCTAGCTTACAAACGCCCCCTTTGGCGGGAACGGAAGCGCAAGGAACGTGAGACGGTAATCGGTGCACCAAGAGCTGCCGCCTTTGTGACCTGGAACGGGCAAATAATGGCCTCCCATCCATGGAGCGAAATATGGGTAACCTGTCCCTTGATCAGATGGAGGATGATGGGTTTCCCTACCTTGATCGTCTTGACCTTGAAGAGAGATGGTAGCTGAATCAATATTGCTTGAAGAGTTGGATGCTGCCTTAGGGGAGTTAGACCAAGATGATAGAGCGCTCATAGATGCCTTGTTCTCTAAAGGTATGACCGAACGGGATTATGCCAATAAGATTCATTTCACCCATCTTCTTAGGCTTGGCTATATTGGGCCCGGGTACAAAGCAGATCGGAAGGTTCTCCCAGCTAAGCTAAGCGGCAACTCGGCCTTCCGGGGCGGGAACCCGGCAGTTCAAAACTAATGTGATTCATCTGCAAATTTGACTTGCTATATACCCTTCTTTGAGTGATATATGTAGATGACAAAAAACACACTCAAAGAAAGGGGCAGGCAAAATGCTAACGGCAAGGTTTGGGATCGAGATCGAGTATACAGGAATCACAAGGGCCAAGGCGGCCAAGGTGGCAGCGGAGTTTTTGGCTGGCACCTTGGAGGACAGCGGAACCTACTACGGGGCCAAGCAGGTTACAGCACCTGATGGGAGGGTTTGGCGGTTCGTTTACGACGGAAGCATTGCTTGTGAGAGGAAGTCGGGCGAAGCCAGGATAGCGGCAAGCAAGGATTACAGTGTGGAGCTTGTTAGCCCCATCCTCACCTACCGAAAGGACATCGAGACTTTGCAGGAGCTAGTGACAAGGCTTAGAAAGGCCGGGGCGTTTACTAACAACTCAGCGGGGATCCACATCCACCTTGACGGAGCAAAGCACACACCAAGGAGCATTAGGAACTTCGTCAACATCATTGCAAGCAGAAACGACCTGTTTTACAAAGCCCTAGAGATTGCACCTCGGCGGATGGGTTACTGCAAGAAAATGGACAGCTTTTTAGTGGAGCGGCTTAATGGGAAAAAGCCCACCACTTTTGGCGAGATTGAAGATACCTGGTATGCGGGCTACAGCGGATCAAGGGATGTCCGCTACCACAATAGCCGCTATCATTTTCCAAACTTGCACAGCTTCTTCACCGGAAACCGCACGGTAGAGCTTAGAGGTTTCAATGCGGAGCTTCACGCCGGGAAGGTCAGAAGCTACATAGTCTTGGCCCTGGCCGTAAACCACCAAGCCTTGACGCAGAGGTTCGCATCATCCAAAAAACCCCAGATGGAAAATGAGAAGTCTGCCATGCGGAAATACCTAAACCGCATCGGCTTCATTGGCGAAGAATGTGCAAATTGCCGCAAGCATCTAACCGCCCACCTGGACGGCTCCGCAGCCTGGCGGTTTCGGGTGGCCTAAGCCACCCTTAAGATTGGAAGGACTCATAGTGAAAAAGCTATATCTAGCCTACGGGTCAAATCTCAACATTGCCCAGATGGGCGAAAGGTGCCCCGGTGCAAAGATACTTGGGCCAACTACTTTAAAGGATTGGCAGCTTTCTCTTCGGGAGCGCATGAGAACGGAATAGCTACGGTGGAGCTCTTTAGAGGCGGCAAGGTGCCTGCTTTGATCTGGGAGATAACTTTGGCTAACGAAAAGGCTTTAGATCACTACGAGGGCTACCCCATACTCTACTGCAAAGAGAGCGTCAGAGTAAAACTCGGCGGGAAGGAAATCGAAGCCATGCTCTACCTCCTAAAGGACGGCCACCCACCCGCACAACCGAGCCTTTATTACTGCTCGATGATTTTCGATGGTTACAAGGCCCAGGGCTTTGATGTACAGATTCTACGAAGGGCAACTCTAGATTCTAGATGGGCGGTGGGGTTCTAGATGAATGAAAAGATCAAAAAACAGATTCTGGCTATAAGAGACACCGGAGTCACCAATATGTTTGATGTGCCGAGGGTGCAAAAGGAAGCCCTGGATCTGGGGTTTCATGAACTGGCCTTATACCTTGAGGGAAACAGGGGCGCTTATTGCCAGTTCATCCTAACCGGCGAGGATTAAGACTAATAGACAAAAGCCGGGCAAAAGAGCTTTCACTCGAAGGCTCTTTTTTACTTGGAGGTGATGTAAGTGGCGGTGACCGGAAGGAAGCCAAAGCCAACTGCACTCAAAATACTGGAGGGAAATCCCGGCAAGAGGCCCTTAAACGATAAAGAGCCAAAGCCAGACTCGAAGGCACCTCGCTGTCCGTCGTGGCTAGAAGAAGAAGCAAAGCGAGAGTGGAAAAGAATGAGCAAAACGCTGGAGACTATTGGTGTGTTAACCAAGATAGACAAGGCCGCTTTTGCTGGATACTGCCAAGCCTACGCCACGTGGAAAGAGGCAGAGGAAGTCCTCTCAAAGCACGGCACTATTTTTAGAACGCCATCGGGGTAGTACCCCAGGTGTCTATTGTCCAAACCTATCTTAAGGTGATGAAAGACTTCTGCTCCGAGTTTGGCTTGACCTCTGCATCCCGGACTAGGATTCAAGGGGATGCCACTAATACGAAATCTGACGATCCCATGGAGAAGCTCCTAAGGGTGTGTAAGTAATGCCCCTTGATGAAGAGAAGGCAGATCGGGCAGTGGCTTTCATTAAGAATCTAAAGCGTACCAAGAGCGAATGGTATGGGGTCCCCTTTGAACTTTTGCCCTGGCAGAACAGATAGTCCGGGACATTTCGGCACGGTTAAGGAAGATGGCTTTCGGCAGTATAATACTGCCTACATCGAAGTGCCAACAAAGAATGGCAAAAGCGTGCTTGCGACGGCCATAGCCCTTTATCTTACCTCTGGGGATGGCGAATGGGGCGCTGAAGTCTATGGCTGTGCATCCGATCGGCAACAGGCATCCATTGTTTTTGATGTGGCCGTAGATGTGGTGGATCAATCACCAGCGCTTAGAAAGAGATGTAAGCCAATACTCTCCCGCCGGCGGCTTGTATATATGCCAACAGGAAGTCTCTATCAGGTGCTTTCAGCTGAGGCATATACAAAGCATGGTTACAATGTACACGGGTTATTCTTTGATGAGTTGCACTCACAGCCAAACCGGGAGCTTTATGATGTGATGACCAAGGGAAGCTGCGATGCCAGAGGGCAACCGCTCCTTTTCTTGATAACCACTGCTGGGACAGACCGAAACTCGATCTGCTATGAAGTCCACCAGAAAGCGGAGGACATTTTGCGAGGAAAGCGGGTAGATCCTACTTTTTACGCCGTTATTTACGGTATAGCTAACGATGATGATTGGGCCGATGAGAGGAATTGGTATAAGGCCAACCCTTCCTTGGATCACACGATCAGCGTAGAAAAAGTAAGGGCGGCATTTTTAAGTGCCAAAGAAAACCCGGCTGAGGAGAATCTTTTCAGGTAGCTTAGGCTAAACCAATGGGTCAAGCAGTCTATTCGCTGGATGCCAATGGATACCTGGGAGAAATGCAGCTTTAAGGTGGATCCAGACAAACCAAAAGGGCGGCTTTGCTATGGCGGGCTCGACCTTGCAACATCCATAGGCATCACAGCCCTTATCTTGGTATTTCCGCCTACGACCGAAGATGATAAACACTATGTACTCCCCCACTTTTGGATCCCCGAGGGAAATATGCACCTTAGGGTAAGGCGGGATCATGTACCTTACGACATCTGGGAAAAGGAGGGATTTCTAAAGACAACAGAGGGCAATGTAATCCACTATGGGTTTATTGAGAAATTGATCGAAGTGCTATGGCAGGACTACAACATCAAAGAAATAGCCTTTGACCGCTGGGGTGCTGTTGAAATGGTGCAAAACCTGGAAGGAGCCGGCTTTACCGTGGTGCCTTTTGGACAGGGGTATAAAGATATGAGCCCGCCGACAAAAGAGCTAATGAAGCTCGCCCATGGCGGCCATCTTGTGCTTGCTTGGATGATGGATAACATCCATATCCGGACTGACCCGGCTGGCAATATTAAGCCGGATAAAGAAAAATCCACAGAGAAGATTGATGGTGCGGTGGCTCTCATTATGGCTCTTGATCGGGCAATAAGAAATGAGAGCCATTTTGATCCAAACGAATTCTCCTCTGTAGACACTTTGGCTAAGCTCTGGGGTTAGGAGGTGGTGCGATGCGTGGGAGACTACAGAGCTTCTTTCGCCCAAAGGCGAGTGTGGTGCCAAGTCCTATTGAGTTAACTGATCGACGGCTCCTAGAAATCCTTGGCCTTGAGGCAAAGGAAGCAGACTACTGGGGCAAAAATGCTCTTAAGGAAGCGACAGTCTTTGCCTGCATCCGGATTTTGGCTGATGCCGTTTGTAAACTGCCAATGAAGGTGTATCAAGGAAATGGGGTTAGGGAGCACTACCTTGCCCCACTGCTCAGATTTCGGTCACACCCCTCCTGGATGAGAGCGAGGGATCTATTTAAGGCCCTTGAGGTTATGCGGCACCTATATGGGAACGGCTATGCTTGGCTTGAATTTGAGACAAAGGGCAAAAATGCCGGTAAGGTGGCCGGAACCTATCCTTTGGATTCTTCAAAGGTTGAGATATTTATCGATGATGTGGGGCTATTACCTGGGAAAGGCAGGCTTTGGTATATTGCGGGCATCACTCCCCTCACCCAGCTCAAAAAAACTATCGAAAACGCCGGGGCGGCCAGTGAGTATCTAAACTCAAGCTTTCGAACCGGGCTTCAAACCAAAGGGATCATCTACTATGTGGGCGATCTTAACCCTGAAGCCCAACGAGTATTTCGGAAGCGGTTTGAAGCGATGGCAAGCGGGCTTAAAAACGCCAACAGGGTATCGCTTCTGCCCCTTGGCTATCAATTCCAGCCCCTTAGCCTAACTATGGCCGACGCTCAGTTTCTTGAGCATACTGAACTCACAGTAAAACAGATTGCGGCGGCTTTTGGCGTGAAAAATCATCAGCTGGACGATCTAGATCGGGCCACCCGCACTAATGTGGAGCATCAACAGCGAGAGTCTTATGTCGATACCTTAATGGATATTTTGACGGGCTACGGAGAGGAGCTAACCTAGAAGCTATTTACAGAGAAGGAACTTGCGGCAGGGTACTACATTAGGTTCAATGTCAACGCCATCCTGCGGGCCGACCCCAAAACAAGATACGAAGGCTACCGGATTGTTATCCAGTCAGGCTTTATGACAGCCAATGAGATTAGGGCCCTAGAGGAGATGGAGGCTCTTCCAGGGGGCGATCGTCTGCTTGTAAATGGCAACATGAAGCCCATTGAGATGGCCGGAGAGCAATACAGGAAGGGTGATGATGCTGTTGGGAAGGAAGTCTTGGGGCTTCAGAAGCCTTGATGACCTAAATGAAAACAGTATTCCAACTAAAAAGGGTGGCCGGTGGCGTAGCTCTACGATCCTCGGCATACTAAAAAACGAGAAATACCGGGGCGATGTCTTGCTTCAGAAAACCTACACAGACGGAAACTTCAGGCGGCGGACAGACTACGGTGAAAAGGATCAATACCTAATAGAAAACCACCATGAAACCATCATCTCCCTCGCAGATTTCGAGGCTGTGCAAAATGCCATGAAAGAACGAGCCCAAGCCAAACCCATCAAAAAGGGGAGCGCTAAGTACCAAGGCCGCTACCCATACTCAGGCAAGATTAGGTGTCATGAGTGCGGGAGCACCTTTAAGCGTAGGACCCATGGCACTGGCAATGGCAGATACATCGCCTGGTGCTGCACGAAGCACCTTCACGATAGCTCCTCTTGCTCAATGCGCTTCATCAGGGATGATGCGATCAAACAAGCTTTCACGGTGATGATAGGCAAGCTCTCTTTTGCGCGAAAATCAGTCCGGGATCCCTTTGTCAAAAGTCTTAAGGAGGCGGGGCTTCAGGCAAATATGCATGAGATTCAAAAGCTTGATGAAACGAGTGACGAGGCCGCAAAAAGGCATCAAACCCTCACAACCCTTGCGGCTAAAGGATACCTTGAACTTGCCCTTTATAGCCGGCAAAGAGCCGAGCTAAACCAGGAAGCCAAAGTGCTAAAAGAAGAGCGAGAGAATCTGGCTAGAGCCGTTGACAGTGGTATCTCCACTACGGACGAAGCGGAAATGCTCCTAAAATCTGTATCTGAGGCAGCACCGAATGGTTCTTTTCAACAGGATGCTTTTTTGCGGTTCGTGGATGAGATCATTGTCTATTCCCAAAAGGAGATCGGGTTCAGATTGAAGTGTGGGATTACCCTAAAAGAAGCACTCGCCGCGGGAACCAAAATGCCAGAGGTTTTTCGTCTCACCTCTTCCCTGCCCCAAAGCATCCAAGAAGACCCCTGCTTACAAGCGGAATACGCCTATAGCCTTATAGAAAGCGAGGTGGCTATGGATGGCAATAGCTAGGAATGTGACCGTAATCCCAGCCCGGATCAACATCGGAAGAAGCGCCAAGAAGGAAAGCCCAAAGCTGCCGCTTATTGCCGGGTTTCTACAGATAGCGAGGAGCAGGCTACAAGCTATGAGGTGCAGATTGATCACTACACTTCCTACATCAATAGCAATCCCGAATGGCAACTTGCCGGGATCTTCGCCGATGATGGCATTTCCGGGGCCAACACCAGAAAACGGGATGAATTTAACCGCATGATCGATGAGTGTCTCGTTGGCAAGATAGATATGGTCATCACTAAGTCTATAAGCCGCTTTACGAGAAATACTCTTGATTGCCTTAAATACATCAGGTTACTCAAAGACCGAGGGATCCCCGTCTACTTTGAAAAAGAAAACTTAACACCATGGATTCCAAAGGCGAAGTGATGCTTACTATTATGGCTTTCCTCGCCCAGCAAGAAAGCCAATCCTTAAGCCAAAATGTGAGGCTTGGCATCCAGTACCGCTTCCAGCAAGGCGAGGTCCACGTTAACCACAAAAGGTTCTTGGGCTACACCAAGGATGAAAATAAACACCTTGTGATTGTTCCAAAGGAAGCTAAGGTGATCAGACGAATCTACAGGGAATACCTAGAAGGAGCAAGTCTGCTACAAATCGGCCGTGGTCTCGAAAGAGATGGCGTCTTAACTGCGGCTAAGAAACCCAAGTGGCGGCCGGAAACCATCAAGAAGATTCTCCAGAACGAAAAATACATGGGCGATGCTCTCCTTCAAAAGACCGTGACAGTGGACTTTCTAACCAAGAAGCGAGTGGAAAATAACGGTATTATGCCCCAATATTATGTAGAGAACAACCATGAGCCCATCATCCCCCGGGAGCTATTCATGCTAGTTCAAGAAGAAATGGCAAGGCGGGCTAATATTAGATCCGGGAAAGGTGGAAAAAAGAGGGTCTATAGCAGTAAGTATGCCCTCTCCAGTATCGTGTATTGTGGCCAGTGCGGCGATATTTACCGCCAGATTCACTGGAACAACCGGGGAAGAGATCTATTGTCTAGCGGTGCACAAGCCGGCTTGAAAAGGATATGGGAGCATCCTGTAGCGCCCCTACTGTCAATGAAATTGATCTGCAGAAAGCGGTTGTGAAAGCCATCAACAATGTTCTGGGGCAGGAGAATGATTTCCAGGCTATTCTCGAAAGAAATATTGCCACGGTCTTGAACGAGAACACCAGTAAAGAAACAGATAACCTGGATGTTAAGCTCGAAAACCTACAAAATGAGCTTGTAAGTCTCGCCAACTCCGGGGCTGAATACGAAGCCGTGGTTGACGAGATCCGTAGACTCCGGGAGTTGAAACAAGAGGCCCTAACTAAGGATGTCGAGCGTGAACACAGGATTCGGCGTATTGAAGAGATGATTGGGTTTGTGTGAACCCAATCTGGCCAATTAATGGATTTTGAAGATGGGCTAGTTAGAAGGCTCGCAGAAGGGGTTACCGTGTTTGACGGGATGATGGTGGTTGGGTTTAAGTCGGGGCTCGAGATTGAAATCGGAGTATAAAGAGGCTTGACTTGATCGGGACCTTTGCCAATATAGAGGAATCTCTACGCCAGACACTGAACATTCCGGTAGTGAAGGTGGAGGGTATTGAGCCAATAAGGGATTGATCTGATTGGGCTTTGAAAGCTGTTGACCATGTGTGGTATCTGTGCAAGTGGAATAATATAAATGTAACTCTGATATATCGTCAAGCGTGGCATGTTCTTGATGGATCGAATCGTGTTGCCCTTGTTGGGGTAAACCCTAATATCAGGCTAGACCAGATAAGTACATTATTTAAGGAGCTGTTCATTGTGACAAAAACAATATCAACGGTTGCATTGTTGCTAGCAATTGTGCTTTTGTTGAACGGTCTTCCGTGTGTTTTCGCAGCAGAAATCGATCCCGTTAAGCAACTACACGAGTTCCTCGTAACACATTTTCCTAAAGCTGAAAAGACTGAGATTTTGAGTGATGTCTGGGAGCATATCACTGCTATGCAGCCCAACACCAATATTGCCGTAGAACCTTGGGACTTTCGCATTGATGTTGGCGATCGAGAGGCGACACTATGCATTGAAACAGGATGTATCGATTTTACGGCTATACCTTTTCAACCTAATGAGAACCTTCTCTATGTTCACACTCGTGGGTTTTGGAGATTTGGGGACGAACCAATCCCTGACATCGCTCTTCGGTGGGACCCAATTAAACACTCTATGACAAGTATACCCTTTGATGGCCCAATAAGCCACAACGACTATTTGCTTGTTGAGCCTGTGGCTCTTGATGTTCACACCGCCGGTCTTGCCATCAAAGGAAACTCAGGTGCTGCTGGTAGAGCAGGTGATCTAGATGTCTATAAGTCTGCGAAAGGGGCCTATGAACGTGTCTTTCACTTACCTAGTCACAGGGCCCAAATCATAGATGCGGGGCCTCCCACAAGACTGGAGGACTATTCCTGGAATGACTGGAAGGGCTTTCCTGTTAATACAGACAACTTGGATATGGTTTCGCTATCTTACGCTTGGGCGGCACGAAACGAATATACCTGGGACTCTACGGAAAACACCTTTGTCAAGGACAGTGTGGTCCTTTCAGATTTCGCTGTTGTCAATTATTTTCTCAAACATGTGGCCGAAGAAAACTTGGAGAGCGCGGCCCTTTTGGACAAAGATTTTCTGGCGGCCCGTGGCCTTTCTGCTATTATCGAGCAGATTCAGCCGTTTGTAGGTGAGCATCTAATGTTTCTGCCAGGCTACAGAGGCTATGATCAGCGACAGTCCGATCACGTTGTGGTTATTGGAGCAGTCAACGATCCCAATGACCCTACATGGATGGCGGGAAACCAGAAACGCGTAATCGTATTTGAGCTGATTGAAAAGGAATCCTCCCCCACTGCACTTATTCATAAGGTCATAATCATTCCCACGGAATTAATGCCATCAAGGGAATACTCGAGTCGACCCACACTAGATTTTGATCAACTCGGGTTTGAATGGTACGCAGGTTGTTTCGGGTGGGAGAAAACGTACAACGAATTACGAGATGAGATGATTGTTGAACCCGAGGGTGATTGGCTTGCATGTGTAGCCATCTTGCGATCCCCGGCGTTGATGTGGGTGGAAGCGCACTATGCTGCGGAATTGAGGTTCGAGCCAGAGGATATAGCCTTGAAATCATACGAAGATGCCCTAAAGGAAGCGAACGTTCCATTTACTGTCAAGCTCGCTTCGTTTTCACGGGATAGCCTTGAGAGTGATAATCTTAAGTTCGTGTTGGCAACCAATACCGGGGAACACTGGGAGGGGAGATTCACTGCCAAACCGATGATGAAGACGATGGTTTCTGGGCTAACTGTGATATCGAGGGAGTTTCATGTAGAGTTTGATACCTCAGAGTTGCCATTGCCTTGGGATCTGATAAGCGAAATTACACTTTATATTATTCGCCAGGATAAGTTTGAAAGGGCAGAAGTTGTCTGGAATTTCGGGCCCGCTTTGAAGTAGCGCCGTGTGTTTATAAGGGGGTTGAGTGTTTGGCACCGTGAAGCATTCTGGAAAGTGAGGAAGATGAGTATGAAATCGAAATGGTTGCTTTTATCATTTGTTGCTGCTTTGATGGGAAGTATGATATTGAGTGATGCAGTGGATGCCGATCCTCGCTTTATTTCGGCAAATCTAATACGGGCACTTTATGAAAACACCTATCCCTGGCTTCAGGAGGGTACACTTGCACAACAACTGCTAGTCGAAGCTGAATATGGCAACTTGAAGCTTTACGGTTTTGGGCCGGCAGACTGGGATGAATTTGGACCTCTCGATAAAGCCGCCTTCTTTCTAGTGACCCTTAAGGGAGGGGCTAATGAGATCAAAGACATTTCTGCTGATATCAGCAGGATGTATACTTCTTACCGCGTAAAGGGGATCCAACTGCCGGGCCTCGGCGACGCAATCCAGCTCACCGGTTTTTATTTTACTCATCATGTGCTACCGACGGTGTATATCATATCCCCCGAAGGGGTTATGTTGGCCGTTCAAGGTGATAGCATTTCTATTGAAGCTAGCGATGTAGGATGTATGCCGGAAGATTCGTTTTTTCGAATTGTCGTAATTAGTGGCACTAAAACCCAGGCAAACGACGGCGTGCCCCCTTGGGATTTTGCCATTGGGGTGATTCATCCTGATGGTGAAGAATTCTGGAGTTCAGTGGATCATTTTCAAGCCAGCCCCTATGAACGGTTGGTTTATGTTTGGCACGAGACCAAAAAACAGTTTGAGTTAATAGAAAGAACGCCGGTAAATCATTGTGCTGTGGCGGAAGCGTTGCTAGAGTGTGTTCAAAAACAAGAATGGGACAATGCCCTCGCTTGGTTTTCACCGGCTTATCTTGACCGCTACAGGATTAAGTCTGCTAATGATTTGAGAACTGAGGTAGAACAAAAGATTAGCTCATCGGGGGTTGAAAGCTTCCTGGGCTTCCCAGCGCCACATACACTTAGATTAAAGGGTAAAACGGGAGCAGTTGTGGATTTACACTATGATCGGGATTGGTGCTCTGCCTATCGGACCAGCCGAAGGGTATTTGCAGGTGGCAAAGAAACTGATGTTTGGGTAGCACCACCACTAATTGACGACATCTCCGTAGTGCAGTTCTTGAATGCCGGGCAAGCACTGGACAAATTGCTTGCCACCCCAAGTGTGAATGCCACTTTTGAAAGGTTCAAAGGATTATCCACACCACTTGGAGTGTTGTTTGAAAATAAGGACATTAATGGGTTCGGGGATGATGATGTTACGGAACTAGCTTATTACCAGGCAAGGGTTTACGAAAGTCATGAGACACATATCGTTACTCTTGGGCACTATAGGGTAATGAAGGATACAGGCGAGGTTTACTCACTCGACATTTTAACAGGTGAATACGTTCTGGAATCCCAACTAGGCGAACCAGACAGCTTGTAGAGTAAACACGAAATTGAGAGGGCCAAATGAATGCCGTGGTGCAAGTAACATGGTATATTTCGCATGGTCTCGGTAAATCTCTGATGGATGTGTTGGTATTCCCCCATACGCCCTGTGCATACCGAAGTAATCAAAACCACCTCAATATGTTCCCCCAAACGGACTCATCCTAAATTAGCCTTAGACATCACTTCTATCCTCTCAAGCCATGTTGAGTGCGTGGTATTGATGTCGAGGGCAGCTTTTCTTGTTCATCCTATAGTATCTTGACACGATCCGCCAAACGCATTGTTTAAATGACCATTGACAAACATGATATGATTACAAAGTAGTCATTAATCCATAGTTGAGTTGAGAAAGGAGGCGGCGGCTTGATCCCTCTTAGTGATAAGGATTTCCGCCAATGGACAAGTGAAGGCAGGTGCTAAGTCTTTAAGTGGGCGTATGATATCCATCTCCGCCTTTTCTCTCCTTTTTGCTTATATCTTGTCCTTTCAGTTTGAGGGACAGGTGCTCTATAGCCTGCTCGATTTGTACCAAATGGAAGCTTCCCGTTACATATTGGCGGGTATGGTTCCGCACTTTATAGGGCTGTTCTCTTGCGGTTTTTATATCAAGTCTCCGAGTACAGCCAAACATATGATGCTAGCTGGTATGGGCCTATGCGTAGTTGCAACCATTCCATTCTTTTTCGCGCCATCCCCTTTGTGGATGGGAGGATTATTGGTGGGTGGCTATGCAAGTGGCTGCGCGGTGGCGGCCTGGGGCCATTTCCTTAAGATTTATACGCCAAAAAACGAGCGTATCAAATCAAGCGCTGACGTTTTAATCTACTCCAATATTATTATGATCGGTGTCAATGTGATTGCCATTAACTGGTCCCCCTTGGGTGGACTTATCTTTTCTGTCCTTTGCCTCCTAATCGGCATGGTGTTCACATTGGCATTATCCCCCCATGGTGAGGCTTCCAAGCCTGCGGAAACCAAGAGCAAGGCTAATAGTGATATTTGGAAACCATTGCTGCTACTTTGTCTTTTTGTCGTGATCATTACGATCAATTCCGGCTTAATGTATCAAGTAATGAACCCCGCTTTTCAGCATCTTACAGGGTTAGTAAGCTGGTATTGGGCTGTTCCATATATAGTTGCCCTAGTCTTGATGCGGAACCTGCCGAAGACAGCTAACCGTTCAATGGTTTTGTATGCGGGTATGACCATGATTATGGGCGCGTTCATCAGCTTTATGCTTCTGGGCCGAAACACTTATGATTATCTTGTTGTTGATACGCTGATGCTCGGTGCTTGCGGTATTTTTGATTTGTTCTGGTGGAGTATTCTCGGAGAAATGCTTGATTATACGGATAATCCAATCAAGATATTTGGCATCGGGCTTTCAGCTAACGTTTTGGGTG
>JAAZLW010000078.1 GCA_012799135.1 Bacillota bacterium
CCGCAATTGAAACCGATTTTGATGGTCGCTCTGACACTGCGAAGTCTTGACGCCTTCAAAGTTTTCGAGCCAGTGTGGGCTTTGTTTGGCAATTCCCCCCTGTATCGTACGTTGGCCGTCGATATATTCACCAGGGCTATTGAGCAACACCAATTTGGCTTGGCATCGGCCCAAGCAGTCATGCTCCTCCTTATTTCCTTAACTGTGACTATGCTTGTGCTGTACATTGATCGAAGGGAGAGGAATTGAGATGAGAACACGAGGTTTACTCTTAGGATACTTAGTGTTGCTGGTTCTTGTTTTCGTGTGGATATTTCCCCTCGCTTGGATGATTGCCAATTCGGTTCGGCCAAATGAAGAGATAATCGCTGGGTCTCTTAGCGATTTTACATTTACTCTTGAGCATTATCAATCAGTGCTATTTGGAAGACAATTTGATCGGTGTGCCCTCAACTCATTGATTGTGAGCGTAAGCACGACCATTATTACAGTTAGCGTAAGTATTCTGTGTGCCTATAGTATGGTAAGATTCAATACTGGTGGACAACCCTTTGCACTCACGATTCTTATGACTAGATCCGTGCCCCCTGCGGTACGAATAATCCCCTTTTTCATCTCTTTCTCTATACTTGGTCTGACAAATACCTTGCTTGGCTTGGTAATTGCTAACCTATCCTTTAATCTATCGCTGGCTATCTGGTTGTTGCAGGGTTTCATACATCAGATACCAAGGGACATTGAGGAAGCTGCTTGTATTGATGGGTGTTCGGATATTCAGGTTCTTTGGCGGATAGTACTTCCCTTGTCGCGTTCAGGAGTTGCTACAGCGAGCATTTTGACCTTTATCTATACCTGGAACGAATTCCTGATGGCAATGGTACTTGGCAACAGTGTGGATACTCGAACTCTACCAGTAGCAGCCAATCTATTTGTTACGGGCTATGAGATTAATTGGGGACCCTTGTTCGCGGCGAGTACAATGATCCTGGCGCCCGTTATCTTACTAACCTTAGTAGTGCAGCAACATATTGTCAGTGGTCTGACAATGGGAGCGGTCAAAGGATAATACCTGGTAGATCGAATAAGAAGTATGCGGGCACATCAGGTGTGCAGATCAAAAGGAAGCAGGGATATGAGAATGTCAGAGACTCTGAATCTAGGGCTTGATCGCGGGGCGTTTCGCCATCCTTTTTACCTATACCCTAATAGGGTTAAAAGGACCTATGAAGGAGGAATGCTTCTTGAGAAGTTTCGAAGATATGAGAAGCCTGTTGATGGGTGGTTTCCTGAGGACTGGGTTGGATCTACATCATTGGCAAGATGCGGGGTTACTCCAACTGAAGGGTATAGCTATGTACGTGTTACAGAAAGGGAAATTACCCTGAGGAGACTCATAGAAGACTCCCCTGAAGCTATACTTGGAGCAGGACACGTGGCCAAATTCGGTTCTAACAGTTCGCTGCTCGTGAAACTTCTGGACTCACGCACCAGATTGCGTATCCAAGTCCACCCTAGTCGTAGGTTAGCTAGGCAACTTCTCGGCTCCGATTACGGTAAGACTGAGGCTTGGATCGTACTAGATACTAGGCGAGTCAACACAGAAACACCCTATTTGCTTCTGGGTTTTAAAGAGGGCATCACAAGATCTGATTTTGAAAAAGCAGTGATGAAACAAAATAGTACCAGACTAGCGGAGATGCTACATAGGGTTCCCGTGAGACCTGGAGATGTCTTTTTCGTGGAATCAGGTACTCCTCATGCTATCGGCCCTGGTGTCTTTATGGTTGAGGTTCAGGAGCCATCTGATCATACGATCTATGTGGAGCCATCGGGAGACGACTTATTGGCAGAAGGGTCAGCAAATAACCTGGGACTAGGATGGGATGATGCTTTTCGGTGTTTCAATTACGAAGGGCTTACATTGGATGAAGTAACGAAGCGATGGAAGAAACAACCCACTAGTATTCAGCAAGGGGAGTATGGCGAGAAGCATATGTTGCTGGGCTGTCCTCAGGTATCTAAGTATTTCCGGGCATACCGCTTAGTAGTGAATAGGACGCTTCGAAGTCTCTACAGGGAATACCATATTGCTGTTGTTACACAGGGGAAAGGGCTGTTCACCAATGATTACGGAGATCTGCCAGTGGAGTCGGGGGATGCGTTATTTATCCCTGCCGCTGTAGGAGAACATACCTGGCAGAACGCCTCTATCGATGGAAGCTCCTTAGAAGTGATCACATGTCATCCCCCGGTATCAGCTACCTAGAAATGCTTTCCCTGTATGCCAAGACGTATAAGCCGCTAACAGGTACAGGAAATTAGTGAAGAGGCTAATTTGCCTATGCAAGAAATCGATAGATACCTAGGATCTGGTAGGAGGCTCCAAATGAGGATAAGAGAAAACAGTAACGGTAGGCCGATTAATGTCTTGCTTATACTCGCTGACCAACATCGCAGCGATTGCTTGGGTGCCTATGGGAATAAGGACGTATATACCCCAAACATTGATAGTCTAGCCCATGATGGTATGCTATTTGAAAACTGTTTTTGCACATCACCATTGTGTACACCTTCCCGTTACTCCATGTTGACGAGTCTATATGCCCACCAGCACAGAGGGTGGAGCAACTATGCTACACTATCTTCTGGGTTCAGTACCTTCGCACGGGCACTTAGAAAGAAGGGTTATAGCACCAAAGCAGTTGGTAAAATGCATTTTGCGCCTACCTATCTAGATGTCGGGTTTGATGAGCTAGTTCTAGCAGAGCAAAACGGGCCTGGTCGCTATGAAGATGATTATCATCGGTATCTAAAGCGTAAGGGGCTGGTTGACGCTATTGATCTTATGGATCAGGTTGAGGAGTATAGGGCGGACGCACCGGCTCACTATTGGGAGTCATTTGGTGCATTGGAATCCAACCTTAGTGACGAAGACTATTCGACCACTTGGATAGGGGAGCAGGCTATCAGTGCTATAGAAAAGTGGGGGGAGACAGGCAATTTGCTAATGGTTGGCTTCATCAAACCTCACCACCCGTATGACGCACCAGCTGAATGGAACCAAATGTATGATCCGGATGATCTTACAGTCTTGCCAGGCTGGATCGAGAGTTGCCTGGAACAGGACTTAAGGAAGCATCCGGGTACGTTTCCCCATACTGAGTTAACAATCAGCAAGCTAAGAAAAGTCATGGCCTATTACTATGCGTCAATCACTCAGATTGATTTTCACGTCGGTCGAATGATCAAAATGCTAAAAGAGAAGAATATGTACGATAATACCATGATCATATATACGAGTGATCACGGTGAATACCTTGGCTTTCACCACTTATTGGTAAAGAAGAATTACATGTATGATCCGTTAGTTAAGATTCCGCTTATCATTAAGTACCCAGATCAGCAACTCGCGGGAACAAGATCTGAGGCTTTAGTAACTAATCTGGATATAGCACCTACCATATTGCATCAAGCAGGCTGTCCGTCTGATGAATTGATGCAAGGCAAAGACTTGTTGACC
>JAAZLW010000001.1 GCA_012799135.1 Bacillota bacterium
AGATGAAGAGACAGTCCGCGGGATCGAAGCGGAGGGAGTAAGGGTAGTGCAGGCTTATAAGGTTCAGAGAGAAGAGTGAGGGGCTTGGAGGGGCGTAAGCAATGTATGGTCCCTGAAGGAGCCTTTGCAGCAGAAACCGAACCATCTCCTCCCAATAAATGTCAAGAGTGAGCCTCGTATGGATACTACCAGTTCCACCCATTTGTCTTCTTGCTTGTTTATCTGAGCAGCCCGGACCTCCAAGAATGGGGATACAACTCTTGACCAGCCGACAACAGCACGGCCCTTCGAGGGAGAGGCGGAAATACCTGCTTATCTGATGCCCTATCTAGACTCAAATTAGTGTCCTGTGGATGAGGCATTTGAGATCATGGGCTTGGCTCCGAGTCTATGCCGAAGCGTATAGTGTATAAGAAATAATATTAGCCAACATAAGAGCACTACAACAGCCACCCTTTGGCTCCGGCTCTTTAGGCACCACCAAACAATAGCTGCTAGTGTGCAATTAGTGAGGAGGGCAGCTGTAGTGACTTGTTTATGAGAATATCCTGCTTGAACCGCTAACTGATATACATGTTCTCTGTGAGCTGCGTAAAGCTTATCTCCTCGACCTATTCTAGAGATAAGTGTTGCTGTAGAGTCTACTACAAAAACTCCAAGCAAGAGCATCCATGCAATCAAGGGCAAGCCACCAAGGTTTTCTGATGCTATTGCCAAGACTGCAAAAGTAAAACCAAGGAATCCACTACCGACATCTCCCATGAATATCTTAGCTGGAGGCCAATTCCATCTAAGAAATCCTAGTGAAGCCAAAGACAAGGCCCAGCTCAGAATAGCCACATCCCATCGCCCCAAGAACGCAGAGAAGATCCCTGCAAAAGCTCCTACTGTAGTGGTCTCCACCCCAGCTAAACCATCTATTCCATCCATGAAGTTATAAAGATTGATCATCCAAACGATACCGAGCACGGACAATACACTACCCCAGTGACCCAGGTCGACACTATATGGCCCCAGATGGATGTATGGTAGACCTCCTATCCAGTACACTGCCCACATGGCGACCGCTATATGAACCACAAGCCGCAAGAGTGCTGATACGCCCCGCCGGTCATCGATCCACCCGATGATCGCAAGAACGCTTCCGCCTAGAAGAGTGATCGCTAACTCGGGAACGATCTTGCCAAATACTATAAACATAGCTACTACTATCAGAAATGTAATAATTATACCTATTCCCCCGCCTAAGGGAGTAGGGTTAGTGTGAGAGCTCCGATCGTTGGGGATGTCTAGGAGAGCGTGTCTCTGGGTATAGATCAGCATAAAGCGCGTTACAAAATACGATATGAAGTATATTAAGATAAGTAAAGCAAATATGTGCAAACAGTACCACCCCCTAGTTCATCCAAGATTTCCGCTAAGCCCATATAGCAGGTAGGCTTGGAGTCATAACTCACTTCACTATAGCAGTCCGTTGTATCGCAATGCTTGCACCTCGTGTCTCACACCTTCAGAAAAAGGAATGGGATTGAAGTCAAGATCTTGCTTTGCTTTTGAATAGTCAAAGGTCTTGTCTTCCTCCAGTCGTTGAATTCTCTCGTAGTTTACTAAACCATTTGGAACCACGTCACCGATTCTACCAGCCAGTTTGGCTAACGAAATCGGTATGTGAAACATGGAAACCCTTTTGCCTAAAGCATCCTGAATCTCATGAAGCAGTTGATTATAGGTAAGGGGATGTTGACCGGCGACATTATATGCCTTTCTAGAAGATACTTTAGATCTCAAACAAGCACTTAGGATTACATCTGCAAGGTCTCCTGCGTATATTGGTTGCATCAGAGCGTTACCATTTCCAGGGACGGGAAAGAACCGCCATTTATTCATGAGCAAGATCAGCTTGTGTATGTTCTTGTCTTGCTGGTTACCATAAATCATCGTAGGACGAATAATGGTATAGTCCAAACCGCTATCTACAATTCCTTGCTCCAATTCCCGATAGAGCTCCGCGTATTGCTGATATTTACTATACATACCGGTGGTATTGACAAAAATCACGCGCTGAATCCCTTGCCGTTTACAGGCTTCTATGATTTGAGGCGAGCTCCTTATGTTAACTAGATGAATAACCTGTCTGACTCCGCTCAGGGCCGCAGTCAACGTCTCCGTGTCGTTTACATCACCGTAGTGCAGTATTTCGTCCTGCTCCATCCAGGATGTATCACTGGTTGGTCGGACAAAATAGCAGACATTCTGCTCCAGAGAACTAGCCTTCAACTTCTTGTACAGGAAACGCCCAGTCAATCCAGTAATCCCCGTCACTAAAAGCAATACTATCATCCTCCGCACCCAACCCAAGCATACTGCACAACTACGCGCCTAGCCAGAGCCTTCAATGCCAAAGACTATGACCCTACGACAGACCCATTGTGTTTAGGATAGTCGCATTTACTTTCCTGACATCGTACTTTTCCTCGGCAATCTTGCGACTCTCTTTCCCCATGATAGGAATTAACTCTGGATTAGCAATAAAACGCTCTAAAGCCTCTACTAATGCATCTAGATTCTTCACTGGTACCAGATAGCCGTTCTTGCCGTGTATTACCGTCTCTCGACACCCAGGAGCATCAGTGGTGATAATCGGCCGTCCCATGGACATAGCTTCGAGTACGGTTCTTGGCGTTCCTTCCCGATAGGAAGGTAGCACATACACACTAGAACCTGCTATGTAAGGCCTAACATCTTTCGTTTCACCAGCATACTCGATAACCCCTTCTCCCTGCCATTGGTTAACGGTCGCTTCACTAATCGCAGTGGGATTACTATCAAACGGTCCCACAAGACGAAAAACAACCTCAGGATAATGCTGCTTTATTATCCTCGCAGCTTCTACATACTCATAAAGACCCTTATCTCTGATCAATCGTGCAATCAAGAGAAATACGATCTTCTCTGTAACAGGTCGTACCTCTCGGTAGTGTTCAATATCAACACCGGACCCGTTAATAAGAACGGCCTGTTCAGTTCCCCTGATAAGGTTTAGCTCCGCAAAAAGCTCCATATCATCCGGGTTCTGAAAGAAGACTTTTGTATTGCCCTTCAGAGCCACCCTACATAATGGCTGAACAATTGCTCCAATAAGTCTTTGCTTGAATGACGATTCACCGAATGCATACCCCACACCAGTAACCATGGAGAATAAGTTCGGCACACGGGCGTATCTTGCTGCAAGCGAACCATAAATAACCGGCTTAATGTTATAACACAGGACAATATCTGGAGCTAACTGGTGAAACAGATTCTTAAGCTCAAAGAAAGTTTTAACGTCTTGTCCCGGATTAGTGCCTGTACGTTGTAGCGAGATCTCTCTATAGGAAACACCCATCTTTGCAAGAGCCCTGATCACATCTTGCGGACTGCTAGGTGCACAAGCAATCACTTCATGACCGCTATTTACCATTGCTTCTAGCAGTGGCCCGCGGAAGTTGATAAGTAATGGAGCGAAAGCACTTATAACAACAACTTTCATCCTATTCTTTTCACGCCTTCCCGATTAGCAGCTGCCCTGTTCGAATAGGCAAACAACCCTTGCTACTATACTCCATAGAATGACCTATACCAATCCACAAATCTCTTAACACCAACCTCTATAGAAGTGTTGGGTTGAAAACCCACCTCTTCTACTAGGTCATCTACGTCTGCATATGTCTTGGGCACATCACCTGGCTGCATGGGCAAGAACTCTTTAATAGCCTTCTTATCAAGACACTCTTCCAGTACGGCAATCATATGCATCAAGTCAACCGGGCTATTGTTACCGATGTTATACAGCCGGTATGGTGCAAAGCTGCTGGCTGGATCAGGGGCATCTCCCGACCAATTCGGATTGCCTTTAGGTACCCGTGGAACTAAACGTACCAAAGACTCTACAATATCATCGACATAGGTAAAATCTCGTTGCATTTTTCCGTGGTTAAAGATCTTGATGGGCTTACCTTCGAGAATGGCTTTTGTAAACAAGAAGAGAGCCATATCGGGACGCCCCCATGGGCCATACACAGTAAAAAAACGTAATCCTGTCGTTGGAAGTTCATATAAATGGCTGTAGGAATGTGCCATTAGTTCATTCGCCTTTTTAGTGGCGGCATATAAACTAATAGGATGATCAACATTATGATGAACTGAGAATGGCATTTTGGTGTTTGCACCATAAACTGAACTAGAAGATGCATAGATAAGGTGTTTTACCTGATTGTGCCTGCA
>JAAZLW010000010.1 GCA_012799135.1 Bacillota bacterium
ACGGCATAATGCAAAGGATAGTAGAGTCGTCTCATGCCCGCTTTTTGTCAATAATTGGATTGCTTGGGTTTTTGGCATTCGCTGGTTTTCTGATTTCTACACAGATTCTAGATAACCTAGCAGATACCGAGAGCGAGCTGCAAAGCAGAGCCAGACGGGTTGCCTCTCGCTTGGAAGAATCTTTTCAGCAGGCTCGCGAGCGTTTGCAGATAGTGGCGCTTAATCCTCTGGTCCAAGTGCAGGAGGCTCAAGTCATAGCGGACGTGTTAGCGAAAGTAATGGAACAGTCTCCTCAATACAAAGCATTGCTTGTAATTGAGCGTGATGGTTCCCTGGTGGCGGAAGCACCGACAGGCATTTACCATGGCTGCCGCACGCAGGTTGCTAGCTTGGCTGATCTCGTACAGGGATACAGCATACTAACGATAAGTGATACGGACGGAATTGGCCGCTATGTCTTCGCAAGCACCACTGAGATAAAGGGAAATAAGGATGGAGAAGGTAGATTCCTTGTTGCTCTTACAGATCTGGAATACATCGCTGGGACAACTTTGCTGGGCAACCGAGATGATAAGATCTCGCTTTCAATCGACGAAAAAGAAGATGTAGTCTTATACGACCCAAACTATGATAATAGTTGGAGACCCTCCCCCTTTGTCGTCACGGTTTTGACTCGCATTGTCAGGGCAGAAACGGGTTCAATACAGGGAACCGCGCTGGTATCAGGACCCAAATGGATAATAACCGTCTCTAAGCCATATGGCTTGTTTTTGTCCACTTACGTGCAAGAGATGCTCTCTAGTCAGCGTTTGTTCGTTCTATTATTCTTTCCTGTCATCATCATCTTTTCTATAGTCATCCTAGCTATCAACCATTCGCGCCGTTACTTCAAAGAACTGGCTATCAGAGATGGCTTAACAGGTCTTTATAACCACCGTTTTTTCCGGACCACCCTCCAAGCTCAAATTGACAGACAGCAAGACCCTTCCATATCCCTACTCATGGTAGATATCGATGACTTCAAGTCCGTTAATGACACTTACGGTCATCAAGTAGGTGATCAGGTGCTAACAGAAGTTGCCGATATCTTGGATTCGAGCATTCGCGATACCGATATCGCTGCACGCTATGGTGGTGAGGAGTTTACAATCCTGCTTCCTGGTATTGGGCCTAAAGAAGCCTTCAGAATAGCCGAGCGGATACGAAACACAGTGAAAACCAAGTGCAACTGTACGATCTCCATAGGTATATGCTCACTTCCTGAATACGCAACCACCATCGAAGAGCTGATTCGGGGCGCGGATCAGGCTTTGTACAGAGCCAAGAGCCTTTCCAAAGACCGTGTTATAGGTGCATGGGAGCTGCCGGAGAGCTGATTAGATAGAAAAAGCCACCCCTTTTGGGGCAGCTTTAGCATTTATCCTACGACATTGGTACTTGTTCTACCCAACCTTACCCTCTCGAGCGGCCTTTTCCTGTCTGGCGATATCATCTGCTACTTCTCCCCAAGCACCGGCATATTCTTGGAGTTTAGCGGAGAACTCATCAACCGTCTCACCCATATCTGCTTCAGTGCAGTGGGCACTGGATTCGTGCACCATATCCTTGATCGCAGCGGGATTGTCAATGAGGGGGCATGGCCGCAGGTGGTTGTGATTGAATGGTTGCCGCTTCTGGTAAGCTTTGAAGAGAGGTGATTTTAGAGCTTCTGCCAATGACTTTTCATTGATATTATCAGTTGCGTAGTGGACAAAAGCACATGGCTCTACCTCTCCGGCCGCGTTAATATGCATATAGCGTCGACCACCGGCAATACAGCCACCGGAGACAGCACCATCATTCCAGAAGTCCATCAAGAAGATGGGTTTGCGTAGACGCAGTTCGCTGGTCCGCTGATGCATGTAAGCTCTCTGCTCCGGTGTCGCCATCATCTCAAGATCAGCATTGGCGCCAACTGGAATATAGGTGAAATACCAGACAAACCGGACACCCTTATCGATCAGCAGATCAATGAACTCCTCTGAAGATACGTTGTCTACGTTGTCTCGCGTATAGGTAACCGAAGCGCCAAACAAGCATCCACCTTCTCTGAGGAGATCCATGGCATGCATGACACTCTTGAAGACACCTTTGCCTCGGCGCTGGTCGGTATACTCCTCGGTACCCTCCAGACTAATTGCCAGGGTAACATTACCTACATCCACCATCTCCTGGACAAATTGCTCATTGATCAAGGTCGCATTGGTGAAAAGATGGAAAACCTGCTCTTTGTGTCTCCTGGCCAGGGCGAAGATGTCCTTTTTCCGCAGAGTCGGTTCGCCACCAGATAGTACGATGAAGTAAATTCCCAACTCCTCAGCTTCGGTAAGGACCCTGTCCATCACCTCAAAGGATAGATCCTCACCCCGATACTCACCGGCCCAGCATCCCGTACATCGCAGATTGCAGCGAGCAGTTGGGTCCATCAGTACCGCAAATGGAACTGACGCTCCCAGTTTCTTTGCCATTTCCTGCTGCTTAGGCACACCCAAAAAGCCACCGTTCACAAAGAAGTTAATCGCAATAGTGTCCCGGATGTTGGGATGAATATCGCTAAAGGCACTGACCATGAAATCCGGCCAAGGGCTGCCGGGCTCCTGCAATACCCCCCGCACACTTTCGATCATCTGCTTGTGATATGGATCCCTAGCAATTTTCTGAGACCAGTCTAGGATTTTAAAGATATTCTTTTCCGGAGATTTGGATATATAGCCTAGTCCTTGGCGAATTACAGCTTCGCCCAAGTAGGCAACAGCCGTTTTCATCACTACCTCCCCTTCCTAAGCCTCGCCCATGATGGTACGAGGCTGGGTAATACCCGAGAAAAACAGTTCTTGCAGGGTCATCTCGATGTATTCAAGTCCCTGGTCACTGGATAGTTCTTTGGCGTACAAAGCCACAATACTGATCATACCGTAGAGGGCAGTAGCCACTGTCTCTGAATCCAAGGTCCTTAACTCACCTTCTTTGATGCCGTTATCGATCACCTCCTGCAGCATCTTGATATAGCTGGACCGAATTCTTTGAGCGAGAGATGAGGATTGGTCATTGTGCCCCCAAACTTCCCGGGTAATCAAGCGACATAGAGGCTGATGGTTGTGGAAATATCGCAACTGTTCCTGCACAATGGCCTGCAGTTTGACAACGCTCCCCTTAAGCGTCTGTACCTTGCTCTCAATATGCTGGCCCATATGGGTCAAGCCCTCATCTAGCAGATAAGTGAGAGCATCCTCTTTGCTGGGGAAGTAGGTATAAAATGTTCCTTTGCCTACTCTCGCCCGTTCGGCAATCTCCTGAACAGTGGTATTGGAAAATCCCTGGGTGGAGAAAATATCCAATGCAGCCGCTAGGATCCGTTCCCGCTTGCCACCATCACCCGACATACCGAAGTTACCTCCCTAGATAGTTATTCGCCCGGTGAGGTTCTTTATACCCCTATATCTCATATCTCGAGCAACCTCTCGCCCCACTCTTAGTATAGGGTAATGCAGAACTGACCAGTCAGTTCTGTAGAGAACTACTCCATTTGCACCACTGAATCCTGCTAGGATGTGTCCTCTTTCGTCTATTATGTGTATCCTGGAATTGTCTAGGTATGGCAACTGGCCATCAGGAGCAAATTACGGCATCAGAGTCTTTCTAGCCTTTTTGGTTTACTTCTCGTGTAATGCCCTTCTTCCTCCCATAGAATGCATTGCTTCCCATTATTCGGAACATTTCTCACTAATGGCCTTGTGCCTGAGGTGCTTTCGAGTTATACTATGGGTAGATGCTTAATCCAGTCACCGACTGGAGCGGGGGATCCCATGGGTGAATCTGCGAGAAGGCAGAGGGGCGGCCCGGCCCTAACCGTACAGCTAACCTCGTAAGCTTAGGGGAAAACTGCTCGGGAGGGATCAGCATGGCCAGATGCATCGATTGTGGTGAACGCATCGCCACCTGGGAGGACTATTGCCCGAAATGCGGTGCCCGTAAGACGGTAACAGGACAGACCAAAACCGCCGGAGAAACGAAGAAAAAAGGATTAGGACTTCTGGGCCGATTGCGAAAAACTCCATAACTGACAAGAGATCGGCTGAACGTGATCAAGCAACGAACCCTAAAAGACTCGCCCGCTATTCAGCGGGCGAGCTTCTAGGGTTATTTTTTGTCTGTAAATAGGTAAACAGCCTACTGTGAGGGTATGCCCTTCCAAAGCCCATGCAGATTACAGAAGGCCCGGGCGTGCACATCCTGACCGGTAATGCAGAATTCAGCCTCCGGCAAGTCACCGGGCTCAAGATGTCTACGGTACACTACCCCATCAGCAATCAGCTCTATCCATTCAATGTAATGTACATCCTCCATAGGATGGCTGGCACTGCCTACTTTCACCTGGTAGCCATTGGCTGTCTTGGTGACGACGGGTACGTGCTTCTCCCGCGATGCATCAATCGTGTTCTCTTCATACAGGATCATAGGCTGCCCGCAGCAAACAAGGGTTCCAGCTCCTGCTCGGAGCATTTCCACCATGTTCCCACACTTCTTACACTCATAAACCTGATTTAGCTTGGTCATAGTATTGCCTCCCATTTGCATTCTCCAGTATCCTGGTATTCATAATCATTACCGTTTTTGCACCAAGCTAAACCTTTTCCTACTCTGTCCCGGCTGCCTGGGTTTCCCGCTCGACTATGCTATCTAGGATCTCCGCAGCTTTGATGATCACCATCCGGCATTTTAGTGTCTCGGTTCGGTGAGCTTCTTTAAGAGGAGCACAGTAGATACTGCCCATCTCCTCAATGTATAAATCGAACAGCTCCTGGGTGAGGTCTTTGATCCGACTATTCTCGTGAGCTCTTTCCTCTACAAATAACCGACCCAATACCATGATGGCCCCCGTTAGCGCCCCACAGACACTCTCAATCGCCATCCCGCCACCAAAACCGGCAGCTACTTTCAAGTCGTCCCGGTCAAGCCCCAATTGGTAAGCGATATTCGCCCCATACAAGATCGTTTCAGCACAGTTGAGATCCTGATCGATTCCATATCCTGCCTGTATTAGCTCTGTCAGCATCTGACTACCTCCCACTTCCCCCACTCAACTGTGGGCCTTCCACTGCAATATCAAGGCCGATTCTAGCTAAGGTTCGCCCGCCCCTGGGCTAGACCCGGCATCAGGACATACTGTATATCCTGGGCTACATTATCCAGCACAACTGACTCTCCATACAGAACGTAACTGCCAACTACATAGTCGATGGCACCATTCACGATGGCAGCGGCTTGGGGAGTAGCCACCGGAAAGTCTGAGGGTAGAAGCCTAGCCAAAGCGTCTATAGTAGGTTGTTCCAGTGATCTGCGGAGATTCCACACTCGGCGCTGCAGATCTTTGGGAAAATCAGGTACTGAGTGAGATACCGATTCCGCCAGCCGCTGATTCTTGACAAATAGCTGACCCCTGAGGGTAGCCAATATGTGGATAAACTCACTTAACGAGTGGGCATCCTCCAGCCATCCGCTCAAAGTTGTCACATATTCCTGGGTCCGCTCTTCCAGAAGTGAGACAAACAGCTCCTGTTTGCTGCTAAAATAAAGGTACAAAGTCCCTTTGGCTACTCCGGCGGCTTCTGCGATATCATCCATTCTCGCCGCGGCAAAACCCCGGGTCGTGAATACCAACTCAGCAGCATCCAGTATCTCACGGCGCTTGTCCTGCATAGCATCTTGGTTTTTCAAAGTACCCAGCTCCTAATTCTCCAGTAAACCGTCCCACTTGTTTTGCACCAGCACCCGGATCAACGTTTCCACATCGATTCCCATAGCTACGGCTACTTTGCTCTTGCTCGCTTCATAGGCCAGGCCGGTATCCAATACCCGATTCTGGGCCTGGAGCACCATTAACCGGCCTTCCCTCACTTCTTTACCGGTAACAGACCCCAACTCATACAGCAAACTTAGTTGCTCAAAAGTCTCCCTGGCCGCTTTCTCTCCCTCTAATGCCAATTCATGGGCTCTCCAGGCTTGATCCAGCTGCTGCAAGCGACTGTTCAAATCCAGATAGAACCCGTCTTTAGCCATCTCTTCCTGCAACTTGGCCTTCTCCACTGCTGCCTCTTTGGCCTTAAGCTTGGCTTTTCGGGCTCCCCCATCTCCGAACCTATAGCTGGCACTAAGCTCCATTTGCCAAGGATCAGTATCGAAGGATAAATCCTGGGTTTGAGAAGGTTCCTGCCTTAGTATCTCCGGCATATCTACCTTCGTTCTAACCACCGTACCCATCAGAGCCAATTTAGAGTCTACAGATGACTGCAGAATAGTGTCATCATCTGGTTGATACTGACCAGCCAGCTTTATCGTCCAATCCCGATCTTCTTTAACAATGGTATAGGCAGTTTCTGCCATTTCCCTCTGCTTTCTTACCATGGCCAACTCCGGTCTATGCTCCAGAGTATATGCATAGGCCGCATCCAGCCCGATCGTCCAGGGATTAACAACCAGATCCTGCTTCTCGGCCAACTGCTCCGCCCAAGCCAGGGCTGTATCGAGCTTTGCATTACCTAAACCCATATTCTGCAAAAGAGCCAGAGTGGCTAGCTCCAAACCCATGGTAGCTGCTTGAACGTGCATCTCAGCTTCCAGGTAGGCATTTCTCTCTCTTAGTACATCCAGCGGAGTGACTGTACCTAAGTTGAGTTGATCCTCGGCTGTCTCAAGATTGAGCTTGGCGTGTTGCCGTGCCTCCCTGGCCCAGCATAGACCGTTGTATGCCCTTAGCACATCATAATATCCGCTTTGCACTGTCACAACCAAGTCTTTCCTGGCCTGCTCTCGGCGAAGTGCAGCGATCTCTGCCCCGATTTCCGCTTGTTTGGTGAGTCCCCGCAGCTGAGCAGTGGGGGCAAGTTGCTGGTAATAGGTTAATGAGCCTATGGTCGTGCTCATCCGCTCATCTGGGTCGAGAGGACCGGGTGACTTTCCCAGTATTCCTTGCAACACCGCTGGGTTATTTACTAAGTTCTCCACCTTATGCTGCCCGGCCAAACTCAGTTGTGGTTTAAGGGCTGCATCGACTTCCTGGCGACCGGCTAGAGCTTCCCTTAGCTCCCAGTCGGCAATCTTTACACTCGGGCCATTGGCTAAAGCTACCTGCAGAATATGCTCCAAAGACCAGATCCCGGCCAATTGTGCCTCAGGTAGAACATCCTTGGCAGACTCTATAGCCTGACCCTCCAGTACCGGTATCTCCACTGCCATGACCGGCCCGGAAATACCAAAAGCCAGAACCCCCAGAGTGACGATCAGCAATAAGACTGTCATCCTGCGCTTGCTTAACTCCCTACATTTCTTCTGCAGCATTATCCAGCCGCTCCTTACTGTTCTTGGGGCTGACCCGCTAGGGGCCGAGCCACCGCATGGAAATACCTGGTCTTTGCCAGATTGTAGTCAAAGATAGCGTTCACCAACTCATTCTTGGCAGCTAGTACACCAATCTGGGCATCCTCCAGATCATTACTGGTGATCATATCTGCCTCATAGGACAGCTCTGATAACCGTAGCATCTCTTCTGCCTCTTCTACGCCCTTCTGTAGTACTGGAATGCGCTCTTCTGCATCCTTCCAAGCCGAATGACTCTGCTTAATCTGAAGGGCCAAGCCCTGCCGTACCTGCTCTAACTGCCGCTTTAGCTTGGCTAAATTGAGCTCCGCCTGTCGCAAAGTCAAGGCTGGAGTATAATCATTATCCGAGATCTCCACATTCTTCTCGGCGACTTCAATGGCCAAAAGCAGCTGTTTGATCTCATCCCGGTTCGCTAGAGCATAGGCCATGTCTTGTTCGAGGTTAACCTCTACCGGTTCTACTTCCAGAGCAATCTCTTCAGGCAAGACTGCTGCATCCAGATCAATGCCTAGAGTTTGGCGGAACTTCATTTGTGTAAGCTCCAGGCCGTGATGGGCCTGAGATACACCCGACTCACTGCTTAACACACTGCGGCTAGCCTTGATTACGTCTAAGCGAGTAGCAGTGCCTGCGGCCAGCTTTTTCTGGGCAACTTCCTCATGTCGGAGGGCTGATTCTAAACCTTCTTCAGCTATCTTCAAGAGGTTCTGTGTCCTCAGGGCGTTGAAATAGTCTGTTCTCACTTCCAGGGCCAACTCATCCCGGGCAGTCAGATACTTCTGCCGGGCTACATCTGATCCAGCTTGAGCTTGCATCAAAAGCACCGGTGAAGGCTTCATGATCATGGCTGCTTCCGCTTGCCTCATTTGGAACTCTGCTTCTTCCACGGCCAACCGGGCGAGTTCCAGGCTGATGCTATTTTCGAAAGCTATTCCCTCTGCTTCTTCCAGAGCTACATACCGAATCTCGTCGGCAGCAGCAATCCCCGAGATCATAACTACCAACAACATTACCAAGCCAAAGGTCCACCATTTTTGCCCTTGCATAGCACTCACTCCCATACTGTTTCTTCCACCATTCGCACCTGGTCTTGCTTTCTGCTTCCTACTTTGCCACATTAGGTCCGCCACTGACCGCCTCTTCGCCCCTTCCCATCAGTCGAGCGATGCGCCGACCGATCCCATCTACGAAAGTGTATACAACAGGAACAACCAGTAAAGTCAAGAGGGTTGAAGTCACCAGTCCCCCGATTACTGTAAAGGCAATGGGCTTAGCTAACTCGCTGCCTTCTCCTGTGGAAAAGGCCAGAGGCATCATACCCAACACTGTAGTCAAGGTCGTCATTAGAATAGGCCGAAGCCTAATCTCACCTGCTTTGATCACCGCTTGGCTGCGCTCCATGCCTTGAGCCCGTAGCTGGTTAACGCAGTCAATCAAGACAATCGCATTGTTGACCACAATCCCCGACAGCATGATCGCCCCGACAAAGGAGATCACATTAAAGGTTGCTTTACCAATCAATAGGCCCAGTATTACTCCGATCACCGCCAAAGGTAGAGTCACCATGATAATCAAAGGTTGTAACAGTGACTCAAACTGAGATGCCAGGATCATGAAAACCAACAGAATACCCAGTAACATGGCCCAGCCTAGCTCCGTAAAGGACTCCTGCATCAGCTGATCTTGACCGGCATAGGTTACCATCATCCCTTCCGGCAATCGGAAATCATCTACTAGTTGGCGAATATCCTCGATGACCAGATTTAAGGGCCGCCCGGCAACATCGCCGGAAATGGTAACAATGCGGCTCTGCCCACTACGCGAGATCTGAATAGGGCTTTGAGCATACTTGAGGGTAGCCACATCTTGCAGCGGAATCATGGCTCCCCGGGCCGTAGAAATGAGCACATTATTGATGGCCTGTAGATCTCCCCGCCACTCTTCACCCAGACGTACTGATACATCAATCTCTTTTCCCTCAGTGCGGAACTTGGTTACGGTAGTGCCGCTCACTGCCGCCCGTAGGGTAGAGGCTATCTGAGCAACTGTAATACCATGGGCTGCAGCCTTATCTCGGTTGATTTCCACCTGGATCTCGGGGCTACTTTCATCGAGACTGCTGGTTAGCTGCCTAGTCCCGGGTATTTCCTCAAGAGCCTTGATTAGCTCTTCTGAAGCCAGAGTCAGAAGATCCATGTCATCTCCTCTGAGCTCCAGCTGAATGGGGCGGCCAAAGGCCCCCATCATGATGTCGCCCCCGGAAACACTGATCTTTGCTCCGGGTATCTCTGCCACAAAATCCCTTACTTCTTCTAGGATTTGCCTTATATCTCGATCTCGTTTGGCTACTGGTACCAGCCGTAGACCAATACTGCCTTGTTCCCCACCACCGGTACTGATTCCACTGGTGGAGATGCCGCCAGAACCGACTGTGGTATAGATGGCTCCTACCTCTGGGATGGAGGCTACATAATCTTCTATGCTGCGGACAACCAAATCAGTATCATCGAGCTTGGTGCCCTTTGCCATAGAGATAGAAATGCTGATCTCCCCTTGGTCCATGCTGGGCATGAACTCCATTCCTACCTTAGGAAGGAGCATTAATGAGATTACCAAGGTCACTATGGCGATGCCCACAGTTGCCAATCGATGACGCAACACCCAGGCGATTAAGCGACCATAGATTTCCTGCAAAGAGCTGCTCAGGTATCCCATAAACTTTAGGAAACGGATGCCGCCCTCTTTGGCATCAATCGTGCCATTTCCCATGATCTGGGAAGCCAACATCGGTACCAGACTTAACGACACCAGAAGCGAAGCGAGGAGAGAAAAGGTTACAGTAAAGGCCATATCCCGGAAGATCTCTCCGGCAATACCCGAGACATATACCACCGGGATAAAGACCGAGACTGTAGTCAAGGTCGATGCGATGATCGCTGTTCCTACCTCTTCAGCTCCTGTCTGGGCTGCCTCCATGGCGTTCTTGCCTAGCTCCCGCTGGCGGAAAATGTTTTCCAGAACTACGATGGCATTATCCACCAACATACCTACACCTAAGGCCAGGCCCCCTAGAGACATCATATTGAGCGTGGTCTTACTGAAATAGATCATGATAAAGGCAGCCATGATCGAGATAGGGATCGCCACCCCGATGATCAAAGTGGGGCGCATGCTCCGCAGGAATATTAGAAGTACGACCATGGCCAGTAACCCACCTATGAGGGCATTAGAGGCAACACCATCGATCGACTGCTTGATAAACAAAGATGTATCCTGCGCCACCTCCAACGAGATGTCCTCACCCAGTTCCCCGGCTAGCTTCTCTACAGCTGCGTGCACCTTTTCGGCTACCAGCACGCTATTGCTGCCAGCTTCCTTCTGGATAGACAACATGATACTGGGCTGACCATTGTAGCGGCTTAGGTGAGTGGCCTTCTTGAATCCATCTTCTACCTCACCGATATCTGCAAGGCTGACTAACCCACCCCCAGCGGTAGGTACCTTGACAGAGCGGATCTGCTCAACACTGGTAAATTCACCAGCTGTTCTGAGAACATACTCAAGGCCATTATCTTCAATGCTGCCTGCCGGTAGATTGAGGCTAGCCATTCGCAGGGATTGACTCACAGCATCTATGGATACTCCATGGGCTGCCAGCAGCCCGGGGTGGAGGACTACCCGAATCTCTCTGGTCTGTCCACCAGAAACACTTACCGAAGCGACACCCTCCAGGCGCTCCAGACGGCTCTTCACTGTATGATCAGCTATATACCGAAGCTCATGGGCTGGCCGATCACCATTGAGTACCAGCTGCATGATCGGAATGATCATCGGATCGAATTTGACCACCATAGGGGCTTCGGCCTCATCGGGGACGTAGTTCTTGACCTGATCTATCTTTTCCCTCACATCCAGGGAGGCAAAATTCATGTCAATACCCCAGTTGAACTCGGCGATAACGATCGAGACTCCCTTGGTGGAGTATGAACTGATATTCTTGACGTTATTGACAGCTCCCAGGACCTCTTCAATGGGCCGGGAAACCAGATTCTCTACTTCATACGGTCCGGCATCAGGGTAACTGGTAATGATTGCAATTACCGGTGCCTCAATATCTGGAAAGAGGTCGATGGGCAGGCGAGAAAGACTAATCCAGCCCAGCACCACAATAATAGCTACTGCCATTAGAATAGTGACTGGGCGTTTGACTGCGAGTCGAGCGAGTTTCATTCCATAATCCCCCGTTCCACCACCCGGACTGGAGCTTTGTCAGTAACGAATTCCCGTCCACGTACGATGACTTCATCACCGACATCAAGGCCTGATCGAATTTCCACGAAACCATCTGACTTGATCCCTATTTCAACCGGTACCAGGCGGGCAACTTCCTCCTGCACAACATAAACCGCGGGTCTTCCCTCGGCAGTAAATACTGCCCGCTCTGGGATGGCCATTACATCTGCTATCTCTTTCACCACTACATGGGCGGTACCATACATCCCGGGCTTGAGATTCCCCTCCGAGTTAGCTAGCTCCACCGTTGCCGCAAACAGACCGGTTCTTGCATCAGCTGCCGGTGCAATACTGCTGACTCGCCCCTTGGCCATGACATCGGGCTGTACATCCAAAGCAACGTTAACTTCCTGTCCCCGGCTAAGTCGAATTACCTCTCGCTCGCTTACCTGTAGATTCAGCTTTACCTTGGAGATGTCCACAACATTGAGTACCGGCAAGCCCCCACCGGCCATATCCCCTAGCTGGACATTCACCTGGTTAACCACTCCGGATATGGGTGCCTTGATGACAGCATTCTCACGGCTCAGCCGGGCCAGGGCAACAGCTGCCTCGGCTTGGGCCACCCCAGCCTTGGCAGTGGCCAGATCCTCCTCACGAGCACCTTTTCTCACGAGTTCCAGAGTCTTCTCCGCAGCCAGTTTTTGGGCCTGGGCTACCTCGTACTGGGCTTTTATGGCGTCCCAATCCTTACCGGCCATCACTCCTGCTTCATGCAGTTTGGCCGCTCTTTGATAGGTCAACCGGGCATTCTCATACCCCGCCCTAGCCTGTTCGACCGTCGCCTCGGCCTGTTCGACTTCTTCAGGTCGAGCTCCGGCCTGCAGCCGGGCCAAGGCTGCCTTGGCACTGGCTAATGCGGCCTCAGCCTGCTTCACCTGGAGGGCTAGTTCCTCTGCCTCCAGTTGGACCAGAACATCCCCAGTGGATACCTGATCACCTACTTCCACCATTACCTTGGCGACTCTACCAGGTACCTTAGGCACGATATTAACTTCCGCCGAAGCTGAGATAATGCCATGCAAAGCCAGTCGCTCCTGCATGGTCCGGTAACCGGCAGGGCCGACGCTAACTGCCTGGCGGCGCACCTCCTTGGGCACCTCCTGAACCGCTTGTACGCTCCCTTGCTCCAATGTTGGCTCCCGCCTGGTAACCAATACACCAGCGGTAACCACCAGGATGATTACTACACCGACAATGATCCACTTCTTCAAGTTATCTCCTCCAACCCACCGCCATGACTGACGGGTCAGTCATTTACTTTTCAATTCTACCTTGTCCTGGCTGCACTGTCAAGAGCTGCAACTACGGTAAAAACTAGGGTCCTTCATTCCTACCCTTCACTTCACTGCTAATGAAGGGAAGCCTACCTAAGCGTATTGGTCAGCCACTGAAAGTATTCATTGAATGGTTCCTATATATTGCCAACCATGGTACAATTTAGGAAGATAGTAGGCCAAGGAGGTGAGTTAAGTGGCCGAAGAGTTCAATTACAAGCTGGAAGCAGAGCTAAATCCGTCCACTGCAGCAGTTGGCACTAGTGTCACCTTGACCGCCCGCATTTCCGATGTAACCGGTGGTGAGATCAATTCCGTCCAGGCATCCATCCCTGAATATGGGTGGTGGGGCAGCTTGCGCAATGCAGGGGAAAATACCTGGCGAGCCAGTGAAACTGTCCCCTATGGAGCTCCATTTGGGCAGGTTAATGTTCGGGTCTATGCGGTGAGTAAAGAGGGTAAGCGAGGGCCACAGACAACGGTACCGATCACTCTCAGCTAGCAAAACCTACTAATCAGGTTGTGTTCAATGCCATGATAGATACCCCGGCAGCCATACCGCCGGGGTATCCTCGTCTGACCTATTGTTGAGAAATAGGGGTCTTGAGCATATTGCTCAAGAAGACTACTCCAATTCCAACCATACCGGCCAAGACTACAGCGATAGCTACGTTGAGCTTATGGTTAGGGCTGGATGGAGAGCGCGGAGCCACGGCAGGAGAGATAAACCGGACATCACCGGTGGCCTGTAGTTCAGCAAGGCGAGCGTTTTCTGCTCTATCTGATAGGACCGTATACGTCCGTTTCAGTGCATCTACATTTCGCACCAGCCACTCTTGACGGAGTTGCAGGGTCAGCTGTTCTTTCTCGGCACTGGATACGATCTCGTGGAACTCATCTAATTCCGCCAGGGCCAGTTCCAGCTCTACCTCTAGCCTGGCCACCTCCAACCCCAACTGAGCTGCACTTTGCTTCAAAGCCACATATTGGCCTTGGAGAGAGTCATATAGCTTGCGGCTCAGCTCAACTTGATCCTGAAGTGATTTTCTCTGCAACAGCAACTCCCTCAGTCTTGCTTCCAGGACTTCAACCCGCTTCACAGAATCACTAACCAATGCTTCATATCCCTGGATTTCCTGAGGTATTGTTTCGAGATCGATCTCGGCATCAATATGCATTTTCTCCACACTATGGTAATTGGGGTTGATTACCTCATCTACTAACCGTAGTTTCGTTACATCTTCCAGGGGCTGCCCATCACTACCCAAAGCCAGCCACAAAGCATCTGTGGTTAGGCTTCTAGCCATGACCAGCTTCTCTTCTTGCTCTTCCAGACTAGCAGCCAGAGCCTGTAGCCGCACCTTTCGATTAGGCAACTCGGCCTTGAGGCTCGCCAGCCTGTTCCGATAACTGGCTAGTCGGGCTCGTTCCAGTTCAAGGTCCTGTTGCAGCAGGGAGATATTGGCTGTATCCTCGAACTTGGCAAGGGCTGTCTCTGATGATAGGACCTGTTTCAATGCACCTATAGTTCGTTTCCTAATTGGGTGATCATGATCATGAAGCCGGCCCACATCCTGGGTCAAAAGGCCAATCCACTCACCGTCATTTTCCAGGGCCATCAGCTGAGTCTCGGTAGTCTCTAGCTGGTGACGCTTCATTTCAAGATTTCTTTGCGTTTGCAGCACGTATTTCCGCCGTTCTCCCAGCTGTGACCGCAAGAGTTCCACCTGTTGGCTAAGGAGAGGTAGGCTATCAGATGATCTAAACTCCAAGAGCTCTTCCTCAGCCACCTGAAGAGCCTCTTCTGTCGAGCCGAACTGGTTAAGGATGACCTGGGCAACCTCATCGGATTCGCTCTTGCGGATATGAGCGGTGTTCTCCATGAACATACCTACCCATGTATTAGCAATATCCCTAGCTGTGTCAGGATCTTTCCATGACGCCTTGATCTTGAGTATCCCGACTTTCTGCACGATCTCTTCTCGCCTAACCTGAGGAGCTGAAATCTCCACCTCGACCCTGCGTAAGATCTCGCCAGCTGTCAATGGCTCACCCTTCTTGTTTGCCAAACCAAGTTCTTCCACCACTCGGGTAGCTATGGATGGCGTTAATGCCAGATCTCGATAGGTCTCCAGTGCCAGAGACTCTGGTTCAATGGCACTTTGGTATGTAGGGGGCATAATCAATAGAGTCGCCACTGCTTCATAGCTAGGTGTCAGCAAAATCCGACCACCGATACCAGCAGCCAAAGCAGCAGCAACTACCAACAGAACAATGGTCCATTTCCCTTTCCACAAGACCATGAAAACTTCACGCAGGTCGATCTCGTCATCCCTTGCTGGTTGTAGTTGTACATCCATGTCCAACTTCCTCCTCAGGTCAAATGACATAAGCAGCTACCAGCTCCAGAGAAGTTCACTTAAAATCTCTAAAGCGATCGCCATATTGTCCTTTTCTATAGTTCCACAGGCAAATCCTGCCAACCAGACACCTTCATGGCCGATTTTGCTCCATTTTATGTTGTAAACTGGGAATCGCTATAAGATTCTACAAGAAACAAAAAAAGAGTCGATAGAAGTCATTCTGAGGCTGACTCTGCATTTTGCCGCTATAGGTAGTCACATACCCAAGGGCTGGCCAAAAGTAGGGGGACTAGGCCCTCTCGGGCGAAAAGGTTGGACTTCAGAACCGATGGGGTTTTGAACGATTGCCGGGACCGTCTCCCAGCCAAGATATAAGCAGGCCTTGAGGCGTTGGTGCCCAGCGATCAGTGTATAAGTATCTTCACCAAGATTACGGACCACGATCACCGGCTGTAAAAGGCCCTTCTCGG
>JAAZLW010000079.1 GCA_012799135.1 Bacillota bacterium
AAATGGTCTCAGTTTGAGGCCCTTTGTCTATGGCTATACCCAAGAGCTTGATAAGCGGACTTTTGATAGGGTATTTATCATTAATAAACAGGAAAAGCATCCCATTAGGTTTTTCGTCAGAGGTGATCGCTATAAGTTATGGGGTCTAGTAGAGACGGACCTACACTTGTTTGGCGTAGAAAGGGGTACCCTGTTTCTCTTTGGTACCGATAAGCTTGGTCGAGACCTGTTCTCTAGGATTATCTACGGTGGACGGATCTCAATGTCGGTAGGACTCGTGGGTGTATTTTTGGGTCTTGTTTTGGGGCTCATTGTAGGAGGCATTTCAGGCTACTATGGCGGGGTAATCGATAACTTGATTCAAAGAGGCATGGAGATTTTACGTTGTTTTCCACAAATACCATTGTGGATGGCTTTAAGTGCAGCTTTGCCCGATTATTGGACACCGATCCAAGTGTACTTTACCATAACCATAATACTATCAGTTCTAAGCTGGACCAACTTAGCTCGAGTAACACGAGGGTTTGTGTTATCTCTAAAAAACGAGGACTTCGTAATGGCCGCTCGACTGTCAGGTACCAGTGAAGCAATGATAATAGCCCGACACCTTATACCGTCTTTCATAAGCCACATCATAGCTGTCCTGACCCTGGCTATACCGGGCATGATTTTAGGTGAAACAGCTCTCAGCTTTTTAGGTATTGGTATTCGGCCTCCTGCAATCAGCTGGGGGGTCTTGCTGCAAGATGCACAGAACATACATGCCATAGCCAAGACGCCTTGGCAAATAATACCAATATTTTTTGTAATAGTCTTCGTATTGGCTTTCAATTTCCTGGGCGATGGGCTGAGAGATGCTGCTGATCCCTACGCTCGGTGATACAGGAAGACAAAAAACAGGTAAAAGGTGATAAGAATTGTCTAGAGAGACGATACTAAGCATAAAAGACCTACATCTGAGCTTTTCTTCTGAATTAGGTATAGCTAGAGTTCTCAATGGGATCAGCATGGAAGTTCACGCGGGGCAATCCGTCGGTGTAGTGGGCGAAAGCGGTTGTGGCAAATCCGTAACAGCCTATAGTATAGTAAAGCTTTTGCCCCGTAACGCCAAGATCACTTCTGGTGAGATCAAATACACCACTAAGGCGGGTAGAGTTGTAGATATGACTCAGCTACCTAATGAAGGGAAAGACATAAGGAGCATACGTGGCTCTGAGATATCGATGGTGTTTCAGGAAGCCATGTCCTCATTAAGCCCTGTGCATACCATAGGTAACCAGATCTGTGAAGCGATATTGCTACACCAAAACGTAAACAAGCAAGAAGCTCGAGAGAAAGCTATAAGGCTATTAACGGCAGTCGGTATTTCCAAACCAGAGCAACGCATAGACGAATACCCCTTCCAGCTTAGCGGAGGTATGTGCCAGAGAATAATGACTGCAATAGCACTAGCCTGTAACCCTAGGCTCGTAATCGCCGATGAACCGACAACCGCTCTAGATGTCACCACACAGGCTCAGGTGTTGAGACTGATTAAGGAAATGCAGAGAGAGTTTGATATCGCTCTTATCTTGATTACACATGATTTGGGCGTTGTTGCGCATATGGTGGAATACATGTATGTAGTATACCTCGGTCAGGTGATCGAAGAAGGGCTCGTAGAAGACGTATTCAATAACCCGTGCCATCCGTATACTCGCGATCTTATGAAATCAATACCCCGTATGACTGGGCCAAGGGGTACGCTCTTCTCAATTGAGGGAACCGTTCCCAGTGCATACGTCATCCCCGATGGTTGTCTATTTCATACGCGATGCCAGGACGTAGTAGGCTCAATCTGCTGCAATGAAAGACCACAGCGGGTAAAGATCGGCGAGAAGCATTATGTAAGTTGTTTTCGTTATATGGAGAACCGGGAGGCGAACGATCATGCCTGATTTGCCACCAGAATTGATAATGAGAGTAACAGGTTTGAAAAAATACTTTCCTATAGAAAAGGGGTTTTTCAAAAGAAACGTCGGATATGTACGGGCTGTGGATGGGGTGAGTTTTGACCTAGAATATGGCAAGACGTTGGGCCTTGTCGGGGAAAGCGGGTGTGGGAAGACAACTCTTGCTCGGGCAATCATCAGGGCTCTAGACCCCACAGCCGGAGAAGTCTTGTTCAGACTGAGTACTGGAGAAATAGTAGATATGGCTACACTTGGGCGTCCACACCTTAAGAAGGTGCGTAAGGACATTCAGATGATTTTTCAGGATCCCATGGGATCATTAAATGATCGAATGACGGTGCTAGACATTATTGCTGAACCATTGGTGGCACATGGCTGGAATGAGAGCGACTGCAAAGATAGGGTGAGCGAGCTTCTGGAAGTAGTTGGTCTGGAGCGCAACCATATGCAGCGTTATCCTCACGCTTTCAGTGGCGGGCAGAGGCAGCGGATTGGTATCGCCCGAGCTCTCGCTTTGAGCCCTTCGCTGGTAGTATGTGATGAACCGGTGTCAGCACTAGATGTTTCAGTACAGGCTCAGATCCTGAATCTGCTTAAGTCTCTGCAGCAGGATATGGAACTAACCTATCTATTTATTGCACACAACCTAAGTGTGATTCGTCATATTTCCGATCAAGTGGCGGTCATGTACTTAGGCCAAGTGGTGGAAATGGCGGATACGGATGATCTATTCACATCGCCTCGACATCCCTATACGAGTGCTCTTATCTCAGCGGTACCTGATCCGGATCCCAATCAGCAATGGTTAGCAGAAATACTCGAGGGTGAAGTGGGGGATCCATCCAAGGAGTTTGGAGGTTGTGCTTTCGCGCCACGCTGTACGCATGCCATAGATCTATGTTTGGAAGAGAGACCAAAGCTCCAAACGGTTGCCGGTGATGGGCACGATAGGAAGATTGCCTGTCACAGGGCTGAGGAATTGGCGCTGAAGGGAGTCTCCTAGAAACAGTTTGCCCTCATGTTTTCGATCGAGTGAAGAATAATGGACACTCTAGACCCCAGCACATACCTTTGCTTGTGGGTTTGAGACTAGCAGAGAAGAAGGAGGGACGAGGTTTCTGAGAACTGAAGGACGCTTGACAAGAACAGTAGTCTAACGATGTTGTTGGCTCAAAATGTCAAGGAGGTCAGTGAATCAATGAAAAGGTACCTGCAACTGATACTAGCAACGGTAATGGTATTTTCACTACTGGCAGGCCCCGTTTTTGGTGAAGTAAGGATCTACCCTACACCTGAAGAGTATACGGCACAGACCGGAGCTGAGATACTGAAGTATGATGAGGCCCCACGACTCCGGGAAAAAGTAGGACAGGGGCTTCTACCTCCTGTAGAGGAACGAATACCTAAGCAGCCTTTAGTCTTACAGCCGAGGGACAGTATAGGGCGCTACGGTGGGACAATCAATACTGGTTGCATAGCACCTATGGAGAACCTGACCGATGCCAGTACTCTGAGGATGGAGAATCTCACAGGCATTGCTCCCGGTGAGTCTCAGGAGCTTTTCCCAAATATAATCAAAGGTTGGTCTTTTTCTGAGGATTATACAGAGCTCACTTTCTATCTGCGGGAAGGAATGAAGTGGAGCGATGGCGTCGACTTCACAGCCGATGACTTCATGTACTGGTATGAGGATGTTCTGCTGAATGAGGAGCTCACTCCAGTTATCCCCGTCGCCTGGAAACCAGGAGGCGAAGTCATGGGGATGGAGAAGATTGACAAATATACTATACACTTCAAATTTGCTAAACCGTACCCGGCGATAACCAGCTGGATGGCTGTTGACCTTGGTCTGCACCCTTATTTGCCCCGACACTATCTCGAGCAATACCATATAAAGCATAATCCAAGGGCAAATGAGCTGGCTCAAGAGCAAGGATACCCAAGCTGGAGCGACCAGCATAAAACAAAGGAAGAAAGAGGGGATCGGCTTACAGATCCAAAACGGCCAACGCTTTTACCCTGGGTCCTTAGTGAAATAGATGGGCAGGGCAATAAGTACTATGAACGCAATCCCTACTTCTGGAAAGTAGATACTGAAGGTAATCAGTTACCTTATGTAGATGAAGTGAGCAGAATGTTGGTCGAGGATATGGAAGTATGGACTTTACGAGCAATAGCAGGAAATTGGGATGCTGCTGGGCGATATGAGAGTCTGCATAATTATGCCCTTTTCCTTGAAAACCAGGAGCGGGCTGGCTATCGGGTAATACTAGCTGACTGGCTACAGGATGCCAATCCTGGAGTCCTTCTGAATCAGACAGTAGAAGATCCAGTAAAACGTGAGTTGTTCCAGAACGAAAAGTTCAAACAAGCTCTTTCTATTGCTATTGATCGAGAAGAAATCAATGATCTAATCTATTATGGTTTGGCCGTTCCTAGACAGCGCAGTGGGCATCCGATTTTCAGTTTCTACGAGGATTGGATGGGTAAATACTATGCAGAATATGATCCGGAACGCGCCAATCAACTATTGGATGAACTAGGGCTCGATCAAAGAGATGCAGCCGGCTATAGATTGATGCGTGATGGCAGGACGCTGCGCATTAGTCTAGAAACGGGGCCATGGGGCATGTATCCAGATGTGGGAGAATTGGTTGCCACATACTGGGAAGAAGTAGGGGTAGATGTGAACTTTAACGTCATCTCTGGTCCTCTGGCCACCGAAAAGGTACTGGCCAACACACAGGAAGCACAGCTGCAAGGTTTATCCAGAGGAGAGCATAGACACCACGGGGCACCTGATACCTGGTATCCCACTTGGGGTGGTCGTTCATCTGTACCGTGGCGACAATGGTTTGATACAGATGGCAAAGAGGGAGAGGAGCCACCCGAGGAAGTAAAGAGACTCTGTGCATTGATTGAGCAATGGCAGCAAGTGCCCATGGGAAGCGAAGAGTATCTCGAACTAGGAAGAGAAATCCTTACCGTTAATGTAAAAGGCCTTTACGTAATTGGGATTGTCGGCTTGAATCCCGAACCAGTAATATACAACCAAAACTTGATGAATACCCCAACAGAAGACGGAACATATATGTCATTCTGCGGCGGTTTCCATAGACTGTATCAGCCTAGTCAGTTCTATTATGTAAAATAGCTATGGTGAACGTTGAGTTACGGTAGTGTATCTGTTTGCAGCTACAGTAATGACGAGGGTTCACTTTGTAACGTGACGTGCCCGGTTAAGTCTATTTAGGAAACCGGTGAGCTCAATCGCAGTGAGGGTTCCCGAAGGAAGCATAATCCAGCGATGATTGCAAAAAAAGCAGAGCGTTTGTGGAATACGCGAAACGGAGGGAAGCTTCACTGCGGGTATTGGGCTCATTCTAATACTAGCAGTTTATCGGGAGGCTTTTGGTGATGAATACCATAGAGAAGAGAAGGGGAAATAGGAAACACGGCATCAAGAACAGGGCGATCGAGTGGTCATTTTATTCCGATAGAATCTATGGCGAGCCCTTTAGCGAGATTGAGCTTGATGTCTTGTTTACTGATCCAGAAGGGAAAGGTCACAGAGTACCCGCTTTTTGGCGAGGAGGCGAGCAATGGAGTGTTAGGTTCTCACCTTCCATGATCGGCCTATATCAGTATCGTACCATATGCACAGATGTCTCAAATGAAGGACTGCATAATATCAAAGGTGAATTGATGGTTGAAGATTATTCAGGGAATAATCCGCTGTACAGGCATGGGGCGATCAGGGTTGCCGAAGAGCGCAAACACTTTGAGCACGCGGATGGCACGCCCTTTTTCTGGTTGGCAGATAGCTGGTGGGGGGGTAATGTCAAGAGATTTAGGTGGCCAGAGGATTTTCAGCTGCTTACAGCCGATCGGTTAGAGAAAGGCTTTACCGTGATTCAGATTTTCGCAGGTTTTCCACCTTTATTGGATATGTTTGATGAAAGAGGGGCAAATGAGGCGGGTTTCCCTTGGGAAGAAGATCTGAGCAGCATTAATCCTGAGTACTTTGAAATGATGGATCTGAGGATCCAACACCTGGTAGATAGAGGACTGGTTCCTTGTATCTACAGTGGAGCGGGTTTCAACCTGCTGAAGCTGGGACTTGAAAAGACGAAACAGTATTGGCGTTACCTTATTGCCCGTTGGGGGGCCTATCCAGTAATGTGGTGTGCTTGTGGCGAAGGGGATCTACCTTGGTTTCATTCGAAAACTAAGGACGAAGATAGGAAAGCCTTGAAAGATGGCTGGACAGAAACGATAGGCTACATGCGCTCTATTGATGCACATCATCGCCTGGTTACCATACACCCGCATCCGATGGCGGGTTCGGCCAGAGAAGTTGTTCACAAGCCAGAGTTACTCGATTTCGATATTCTTCAAACAGGTCATTTCCATAGGAGAAGTCTGGTCAAGACGGTAAACCTGATCAAGGAATCAGTTCAAGCTGCTCCTCAGATGCCGGTACTTAACGGAGAAGTTTGCTATGAAGAGGTGTTTCAAAACAGTCCTCCCATACATCAGCGCTTTTTGTTCTGGGCTTGTGTATTAAGCGGAGCAGTAGCAGGGCATTCGTACGGTGCTGCTGGGCTTTGGCAGTTCAATACTGAGGACGTAAAAGCCGGCACCAGTCCTCACGAGGGTGGCATCAACTGGAGTGAGACGCCCTGGAACGTGGCTTATAAATATCCCGGTTCAGGACAGTTAGGCTATTCGAAAGACTTGCTGATGGACTATCCCTGGTGGCGAATCGAATCACATTTTGAGTGGGTTGAACCTCATTGGGATCAAGAGAAATACGAAATGCCAGTAGCGGGTGGTATTCCAGGCGAGCTAAGAATCATCTATTTCCCTCCTGACAACATTCTACCAATAGTACACGGAATAGAAAGCGGCATATCATATACAGGTTTCTTCTTTAACCCGATAGATGGGGAAAAGCACGATCTGGGAGTGATAGAAGCTGATTCCAAAGGTAACTGGCAGATCCCAGCACCTCCAGTAATGCAAGATTGGGTCGTCGTATTAGAAGCAGTCAATAGTGAAAAACCTTCTTGAAAAATCTAGGGATAGGTGAGCTGCAGAGTATGGCAAGGAAAGCTCCGCACAGGATATGAAGCACGCAGATGTAGTCCCGTAACTCAAAGGGACTTGGCGATATATGGCGAAATAGGAAAAGGGAGAAAGGGAGCGCCGGAACTATATAGTGCTATGTAGTACTCTAAACCGAGACCAACCCAAAATCGACGGCGAAAATCCCAATTAGGGAACCGTTGGCTGCTTGGATCCATGGCACTGGAGAGGTTCAAGACTCACATCCTATGAGGCGCCCCGCCAACGTGAGCTAAATACTGTAGAGGTTCTCATGACTATGAATGAGTCTCTTACCCTGCAAAAACAGCTCTGAACCGCCGGGAAGGGGGAGGAAGATGATGGGAAATCAGAGATACCGCTCCTCCGAGAAGGAGAAACACGTGCTATCTCCGGTAGAGGGTGGGATGGTTGACAAAATTCAGCCCATCCTACAGTATGCCAAACCCCTTCCGCATCCGGGTTCTCTTGCTGATTTCCTCTTGCTCCTGAGGAATAAGACCGGCCAGCGAGTAGAAGGGTGGCTGACCATTACACCGCCGACCGGCTGGATCATTGAGCCCGGAAAACGCTTGATGATTGCAATCCGCCCGCAAGGTACCATCGTAGCGGAGTTCTACCTTTCCATCCCTGCTGTTCCTGCTCCTGGCCCCCATCTTCTCCGGATCAAAGTAACGGCAGAGGAAGGTCTGCTCGCAGAGGCTGCCTTCGACTTGCGCGATGGTCTTCTCTTTCTGGTTGACAGCTAAGGAAGAAGCAAGGCAAGGCAACAAAAGCAGAGCATGACAGCATCGGCTCTACACCTTGTTTCTTTGGTAGCAGCGCTGCCTTCGCTCCACGCAAGTTAGTTAGGCTTGTTTAGGCCCGTAGCGGGCTTGAGTAGGATCTTGAATTCTAGCCCCACCGACTGACGGTTTCCAGCCAAGCATTGGCGATCAGGCCGTGGCCAGTCAAGGTGGGGTGGACTCCGTCTGCCGCCCAGACAGCGGGTTCCGCTTTGACGCAGGCCGCCGCAAAAAGTCCGTCCAGGGGCACCAAGAGGGCCGAATACTCCGCGGCCAGTTTGCGCACAACGTGAATGCGGGGGTCCAGATCTTCTCGCCACGCCAGGCGGTCTGGTGGGAAACTCAAAACAAAGGGCTCGCACAGGACCAATCGGGCAGAGGTGCGCTTCACTGTCTGGTCTAGGATCCTACGGTAGGCTGTTTCGAATTCGGCTATGGGTGAAAGG
>JAAZLW010000080.1 GCA_012799135.1 Bacillota bacterium
ACCACCCAAGCTCAGATTATCGAGCTTTTGAAATCCCTACAACAGCAATTCCACATGGCAATTTTGATGATCACACATAATCTGGGTGTGATTGCCGAAACAGCAGACAAAGTGGCGGTTATGTATCTTGGACGGGTCGTAGAAAGCGGAACAGCAAAACAGATTTTTGACAATCCCTTGCACCCATATACCATTGGACTATTGAAATCAATACCAAGAATGGGCAGTGGAACGAAGAAAAGGCTGGCCCCTATTCCGGGGAGTGTTCCCGACCCCCTGGCGGCCATTGAAGGATGCGCTTTCCGCCTACGCTGCCCGGTTTACAAACAAATGGGGTGTAACGGGAAAGATGTCCCGAATGCCGTGGAAACAGAGCCAGAGCATTTTGTACACTGCCTTCTTTATGACTAGCCAAACGAAAGGAGAACAGCCTTTATGACCGGTGACGATCATATTATGCTGTCAGTCAAAAACTTAACGAAACACTTCCCGATCTACCGGGGATTCCTACGGCGCGTGGTTGGCCATGTCCAAGCGGTCAATCAGGTCAGTTTTTCGGTGAAAAGAGGTGAAACGCTGGGTATTGTCGGTGAATCCGGCTGCGGTAAAACCACCCTGGCACGAGTCATCCTGCGGGCCTACGAACCGACAGCCGGGGAGGCGTGGTTTCGGTGGAATGGAGAAATGGTCAACATATTCGCTTTGGAAAAACAGGAGCTCAAGAGACTACGACGCAATATGCAGATTATTTTTCAAGACCCTCTGTCTTCACTCAATCCAAGAAAAACAGTAGTTGAGATCATAGGCGAACCACTGCTTATTCATAGGATTGCCCGCGGGCGCGAATTGAAAGCAAGGGTAAGTGAGCTCCTAGAGTTGGTTGGCTTGAACGTCCAGCATCTGGACCGATACCCCAACGCCTTTTCTGGTGGACAAAGACAACGTATTGCCATCGCGCGGGCTCTGGCCCTACGCCCCCAAGTTGTACTATGCGATGAGCCCGTAAGCGCCCTTGATGTGTCCGTCCAGGCGCAGATAATTAATCTTCTGGAAGACCTGCAAAATGAACTAGGGCTAACATATCTATTTATCTCGCATGACCTTTCGGTAGTGGAACACATCAGTGAACGAGTGGCAGTGATGTATTTGGGAAGCTTTGTTGAGATCGCACTCTCCCGAGAGCTATACAAGAATCCTCGACATCCTTATACAGAATCACTACTATCGGCCACCCCAATCATTGAGCCTGGCACTCAGAGAAAAAGGATCATTTTGCCTGGGGAGATTCCGAACCCAGCTGACCCACCCTCCGGGTGCAGGTTCCACACACGTTGCAGTTATGCCAGGAATAAGTGCAAAACGATGGTACCAGTCTGGGAAGAGATTTCGCCGCAGCATTGGGTTTCATGTCACTTTGCCAGGACTCTGAGCCTGCGTGGTATGGATATGTCAGAAGCTTCCGGCGCGAGGTAGCAGCTGGCTATCCAGCTGCACACTCATTCCGTGAGTATTTGCTCCGATCTCTCATCCGGCTTTTCTGAAGTCACCATCACTGATCCCAAGAACCCTGGCCGGCTAAATGAACCATCAGGATTGGTGCGAACGGTAACGCCATGCACTACACCATCAGGGGCTGATGGATCGAGAAACCAGCCAGACAGAGCAATCTTCATATTGCCGGAACCACGCCACCTACCGCTCATAACCGTGCCCGCCACCGTTGTGGAGTCCAACATTTGCTTCAAGCGCTGCACGACATCAGCAGACAAATGAAACGCTCTGTGATTGACCGGAAAAGGAAATACCCTCTCCTCCCAGTCTATGTATGCCCCATTGGGCTGTTCACCTGATAGATCCCATGTGCCGCTTGTTAAAGGGACAACACCATCGGTAGGCTTTTCCTCGGACAGTTGAAGATTGTAAGCCCAATGAGAGAGCGCTCCGAAGACCTCATCAGATAGATCTGCCAATTGCCTGGCTCGGCTGGCAGCATCAGTTGACTCTGGAACCACCGGAGGTTCCACGGTGCCGGCTATCTGGAAGTATACAGTCTCTACCGGGGAGCTAGTGTTTAGGTTGTCCAAGAAGCTGGTCAGCTTTGCCATATCCAATATATCCAGTCCGAATGGTTTTTGCTTTCCGGTCCTCCAGGTGTACGCAGCTCGTGCGGCCAAGTAAAACCATGTTCGATTAGGTGCCAGAACTCTAATGGAAGAATCCTCTGTGTCGAAGTCTATGTCAGGCAGAATCTGTAAGTAAAGATTGTGCC
>JAAZLW010000081.1 GCA_012799135.1 Bacillota bacterium
ACTGGGGATTTTTCTCCCACGCCTCCCGAAAACACGAGTACATCGATGCCTCCCATAGCTGCGGCATAGGCCCCAACGTATTTCCTCGTGCGGTAGGTGAACGCATCAATGGCCAGCTGTGCCCTGGTATTGCCTGCTTCTGCCGCTTTGAACACTTCCCGAAGATCATTACTGATACCCGAAATCCCCAGCCAGCCACTATCTCTATTCAGGATTCCATCCATCTCATCGGGATCAATAGCTTCCTTACGCATCAGATAAGTAACGACCAGTGGATCCATATCTCCACACCGAGTAGACTGTACTAGACCCTCTGTCGGAGTTAGGCCGGTACTGACATCAACGGATTTACCCTCTTTGAAAGCACAAGCGGTAGTACCACTGCCCAGCATCAGATTTACGATCTTGAGCTGCTTCAACGGCCTTTGCAGTAGTTCTGCCGCCCGCTGGGTCATATAGCGAAAAGTAATCCCATGGAAACCATAGCGGCGCACCCGATATTCTTCATAGTACCGATAAGGAATGGCATAGATATGGGCATAGGCGGGTACAGTCTGGTGTAGACTGCTATCGAAGACTGCCACCATGGGAGTGTTAGGCATCAAACGTTGACAGACCTCGATACCCTCCACGTTCGGCGGATTATGTAAAGGAGCCAAATCGTAGAACTCACGCAAGACGGCAATCACCTGATCATCTACCATGAGAGAGCCGGTACATTTTTCTCCCCCGTGAACCACCCGATGTCCCACTGCGTCAATCTCAGTAAAAGATTCAATAACTCCGGTTTCGGCATCGGTCAAAGCCTCTAAGGCCAGCCGGATGGCTACACCGTGATCGGCAACCGGCAAGATCCGCCGGATGGCCTGGTTACCCGGTACTTCCAGCTGCAATTGGGCATCATCTTTGCCGATCCGCTCCACACTGCCCCGGGCCATCACCGTCTCCTCGGGCATCTCGACCAGCTGATACTTGACCGATGAACCTCCACAGTTCAGCACCAGAGTACGCATAGCTCTCCTCCCATTTCCCCAAACCTATCCCCAATCCACCTTACGAAAAGCTAACTCCCACAGGGTGTTTACTCCTACAAGACAGCTGCCCATGTGGCCTCACCAGGAGAGGCGATCATGGCCTTACGGGCCAAATGACCTGGTTCCAGCCCGGCTTCTACCGATTCCACGGCTGCTTCCACGGCACCGACACTGCCGACCAAGTAAACATGGGCCTTGCCCGCCAAACCCCGAGCCAAGTGGATGCTAACCAAGGTAACCAAGGCGGCCTTGACCGCCATGTCGGCTGCCATCAAGGCAGAACTGGCAGTGAACGTTTCTATCACGCCCAGAGCATCTGGCTGATCTACTACTGTAGTGCCCCGCAGTGCCCTCAATAGACCAGGAGCGGGATTGCCCAGGAAAAAATCATCAATATAAGTGAGGTTATCGGTGGAATGTCCCTTTCTCGCCTGGGCAAGAGCTCCCCGCACTGCCGCCGTCTCACCGGTGATGCCTGTAAGCAGCTTACCGGGACATACTATCCGTAAACAAAGCAGCTCCACAGGGAAACCCTTGAGCACCCGGTCAGTACACTCGAGCCCTTGGCCGATGCTCTTGTATTCCAGCATTGCCAAGGCTTGCTTGTCACTCATCCCTACCACCCCGCTCGATCACAACCACTTCATCCTCGATGCTGCTCACTATCCCGTCGATGCTGCTGTGGATGCAGGCCCCTAACTCTCCATCAGGCATATCTGCCAAAAGAGCACCCCGGCTGACTTCTTGACCCGCTTCCAGACGGCAATGGGCCGGTGCTCCCACATGCTGGGTAAGTGGGATGAGCACTTGGTCCGGTTGTGGTAGTGAACCCCTAAGTGGAGCGGGTTGGACCCATTTTCCCAGGTCCAGCTTATATAAAAGGCGCCCCGTTGGTACCTGGCTATCGTCAAAACCCCTTCGGATATCCTCCAATTCGGCAAAAGTCGGTTTGGCCCGAGAGGCCGATTCCTCTTTGAGCACCTGATTAACCCACCGGGGTGATAGTCCCATAAAACAAGCGTAATTGTCACAGACGCCGCACTCACTGCATAGCAAGGCCCCTTGGAGTGCGTCCGGATCCGGGGTCCCATCCCCTGCCACAGTCCGCATAATCCGATGGGGCCACAGAGGGTGACCTAGTAGGTGCCGGGGACAAAGATCAGTACACACGGTACACTGACTGCATACGCTAAAAGCCCGTCGCAAGGCAGTCCCCTTCGCCTTCAGCCTGGTGACCACCACATGCTCTTCGGGTAGAACGACTAGTCCCTTGGTGGTCTTGGTAACCGGCCAACTTAGGTCTTGCACCAGTTGACCCATCATCGGACCACCTTGGATAACCGCCAGGTTGCTCAGCTCCGCCAGAGGCTTGGCCCGATCAACCACATCCCCGATAGTGGTTCCCACCGGTACAGCCCAGGTAGCCGCCTCGGCCACAGCCCCGTTTACCGTCACATAGGTATCGATCACGGGTTGTCCGTCCAAGGCTTTGGCAATGTTGTATAGGGTCTCTATATTAAGAACCACCACGCCTACTTCGATAGGGATGCCCCGGGGCGGGACTCTTCGGCCTAGCACTTCATAGACGAGACGCTGTTCATCACCGATGGGATAAATATCAGGTAAAGCGGCAATGGTAAGCCAGGGTCGAGAGGCCAAACCGGCTTGGCACCGGCGGAGTAATGGTACATACTTGGCTTTGATGGCTAAGTATGCCCGCTTGGCGCCCACTGCCTTTTTAGCAGCTTCCAAGCCCTCCAGCACTTCCTCGAGATGCTGGGACATGAGCTCTCGGTCCACTTGCAGCAGTGGCTCACACTCAGCTCCATTAGCAATAATAACCTC
>JAAZLW010000082.1 GCA_012799135.1 Bacillota bacterium
ATTTCTGTACCTGACGAAACCTGGACATGGGACATCTTTAGAGATGCATGCATGAAGTTAACTAAGGATACATCCGGTACTGGCAGGATAGACCAGTATGGTTTTTCCATGTCTCTCTACTGGGAGCCTTTGTCCTCTTGGATATGGAATAACGGTGGAGATTGGTTCAATGAAGATGGTACCAAGTGTACTGTCAACAGCCCCGAAACCATAGAGGCTTTCCAGTTTCTCGCTGACCTGATGCTCAAGGATGAAGTCATGCCATCGCCAACCCGGCAGACAGCCATGGGCATTTCCGGTAACCAGCTGTTCATGACTGGTCGGATTGCTATGTGGGGCGGGGGATACTGGGATATCTCGTCGTTCTCCGATATCAAGGATTACGAATGGGATGTAGCTCCACTACCCTATAAGTTGATCGAGGATGGGCAGCCTGTACGCAATAGTACCTTAGGTGGAGTGCACTTGGCTATACTCGAGAATTCCAAGCATAAAGATGCTGCTTGGAAGTTCATCGAGTATAGACTGCGACCTGAGATTCAGCTTAAATCGTCTATGCTCGGCCTATCGATGCCTGCGCTGAAATCTGTTGCCCGCGGCCCAGAGTTTCTTGGCCAGCCTGTGCCAAGCAACCTGAGCTATCTAGTTGAGGGCATGACATATACTCGGCCCTTCCCGGCGAACCCCAGCTTCCTAAGGATAGATAGTGAGATCCTGGAACCTACGCTGGACCAGTTGTGGATGGGTAAGCTCGATGCAGCGGAGACAATGAGTCAGATAGTCACCAAGGCAGCGAAGATCTTGGAGAAGGCCGAGCCGTTCAGAAGATAGAGGTAATATTACGGCACTGGCTTAAGCCAGTGCCGTCTAAATGTTGGCTTATCAATAGGGGCGGCCCAGGTTTTATGGGAACTCGTCTTACAAGTTCTGTTTGCTTGATTGATTAGCATACGGAAAGGAGTATGAATAATTGAGTAACGGATTAAGCCGTTTACGGAAAAAAGAAGCTATCGAGTTTTATTTGTTCATATCTCCTTGGATAATCGGCTTCTTGTTGTTTTTGGGTGGGCCGATTGTGGCTTCAGCAGTTCTGAGTTTCACCGATTGGAACCTCCTAAACCCTCCCTCATGGGTTGGTGTAGATAACTACCTAACTATCTTCACTGATGATGATATGTTCTGGCAATCGTTGAAGGTGACAGCTATCTACACAGGAGCTAGCGTACCATTGGGGCTAATGCTATCCCTTCTCCTGGCCCTACTTCTGAATACCGAGGTGAGAGGTGTGCGTTTGTTTCGCACGATTTACTACTTGCCCTCTGTAATGTCAGGAGTAGCTGTGGCGCTTCTATGGAGTTGGCTTTTCAATCCGGACTTCGGACTGGTAAACCACCTGCTTGGGTTATTTGGAATACCGGGTCCGACCTGGTTAGCTAGCGAGACGTGGGCCCTGCCGGCTATGATTATCATGTCACTATGGGGGGCAGGTCAGTCCATGCTGATCTTTTTGGCTGGCCTACAAGGGATCCCCCAACAGCTTTATGAAGCTGCTGAGATTGATGGTGCCAGTGGGTGGTCTAGATTCGTGCACGTAACTCTTCCCATGTTATCACCGGTCATACTTTTTAATCTTATTATGGGCATCATCGGCTCCTTCCAGGTGTTTACACAAGGTTACATCATGACCAATGGGGGGCCGAATAACGCCACCTTATTCTACGTGCTGAACCTATATAATCAAGCTTTCCGGAACCTGCGTATGGGTTATGCATCGGCGTTGGCTTGGATTCTCTTTTTCATCATCCTGGGGTTAACCTTGCTCGTTATTCGCGAATCGCGGGAGCGAGTATATTATGAGGGGGAGGTCAGGTGAAGATGCAACGGGAAGTGGCAGTGCGTAAATCCGGACTCTCAATCTGGCAGAGTCGCAAGCGCCGAAAACAGGTAGCCAAGGCCGTTGCCTTCGTGCTCTTGATTGCCGGCTCGATACTGGTGCTCCTTCCACTCGTATGGATGATATCAACATCCTTGAAAGATATGAGTCGTGTCTTTGTCTTTCCCCCTGAATGGATGCCAGATCCTATAATGTGGAGCAACTATGTAGATGTCTGGAGGACTGTCCCCTTCGGCATATTCGTTGGGAACACAGCTTTCATAACATCCATAGTGATTATCGGTGATCTGATATCGGCTTCTTTGGTAGCGTTTGGTTTTGCACGGCTGCGAGCTCCGGGACGAGATGTTCTGTTTGTCCTGGTGTTATCGACCATGATGCTGCCGGGGTATGTGACTGTGATTCCGGTTTACTGGATGTTCAGTAAGGTAGGCTGGATAGACACGTTCTACCCCCTGACTGTACCTTCGTTCTTCGGGGGAGCTTTTAACATATTTCTGCTGCGCCAGTTTTTCCTAACCATTCCTCGCGAGCTAGATGACGCAGCCCGAATTGACGGCTGTTCTAGCTTTAGGATATTTGCTCAGATAATTCTACCTCTCTCAAAGCCAGCACTTACCACTATAGGGATACTGTCTTTCATGTGGAACTGGAATGATTTCTTTGGACCGTTGATATATTTAAATTCACCCGAGAACTATACAATAGCTCTGGGATTGAACTTCTTCAGAGGAGTGCGTTCTTCCCAATGGAATCTCTTGATGGCAGCGTCATTCTTGGCACTACTGCCGTGTATAGTCTTGTTTTTCGTAGCCCAGAAGTACTTCATTCAGGGAATAGCTACTACCGGCATAAAGGGTTGATTGAAGAAATGTCTCATCCATATGTCGATGGCTGTACCTGACGCTTTTTCAGCTGTTTTCCAACCTTTTCGGAGAGCAGTTATGGCGGCAAGCACATGATGTTGGTTAGCCTGAGAGCTATGCTTCGAGGTTGAGGTATAGATTCCACTGGCATGAGGTGTTGCTTAGTACTACTAACTGATGCTTAGACTGGCCAGAGCCGGGACGAAGGCCAGAATATGAAATGACAGCATTAGCCCTCTCTAAAGGCCGTTGGAGAGGGCTGCTTTTTTCCCGCTAATATGATATCCGATACCTGTAGCCAGTTTGGTATTCGGCTCTCGTTACCGCAGACTCGTCATGTGAGGTTTTCAGCGGCCACATACACAAGAAATGAAGGACATATTTCAGGGGCAGGGAGGAATTTTGCAGAACAGCGAGAAGTGATACAGCAAAGTTATAAAGTTATGTTGTTATAACAAGCATACTTGTCTTGAGAGAAAGGGGTGGTTCTTGCTTAAACAAATGTGTCGTAAGTCACCCGAGTTTCACATTACCCCAATTACAAGGAGGGCTTTCAGTTGAGAAGGGTAGCAATTTTGTCGATTGCCGCTTTACTCATGGCATGCATGTTTTCTGCTGTAGCCTATGCTGACGTTAAGTTGAGCTATCGTATATGGGACGTGAACCAGGCTCCCGCTATGGAAGCAATCGCTAGGGAGTTTGAGGAACAGAATCCTGGTATTCGGGTTGAAGTCGAGGTCATTCCTTGGGCTCAGTATTGGACCAATTTGGAGACTGCAGCTACAGGACGCAACCTTCCAGACGTATTCTGGCTAAATGCCTCCAATTTCGAGCTATATGCCTCAAATGACCTTCTAGTTCCAATTGAGAGTCTCTTGGAGACTAGCTATGTCAGCAAGGAAGATTACCCCGAGAGCTTAATCGAGCTTTACACTTATAGTGGACATCTGTACGCTATGCCTAAGGATATGGATACCATCGGCCTTTGGTACAACAAGGAGCTATTTGACGCAGCTGGTGTTGCTTATCCAGATGAGACCTGGACTTGGGACGACCTAGTTGAAGCTGCCGTAGCACTCACTGATGCTGAGAATCGGGTATGGGGCATCGCTGCCGAGTTGTCGCATCAAAGTGGCTTCTTTAACACGGTATATCAGGCAGGTGGCTGGATAGTCAACGAAGACAAGACCAAGGCTGGCCACGCTGAACCAGAGAGCCTCGAGGGTCTTCGCTTTTGGACAGATTTGATCCATGCTCATAAGGCATCGCCTACCATGGCTCCGATGACAGATACAGAACCCATCAGCCTGTTTGAATCGGGGCGAGCTGCCATGTTTTACACAGGTAGCTGGAACCAGATTCGCTTTATGAACAACGAGTATACGAGAGATCGCGTGGATGTTGCTGTGTTACCTAAGGGTAAGCAGCGAGCTGTCATTATCCATGGTCTGGGTAATGTCATTGCCGCCAATACTCGGCATCCGGAAGAGGCCTGGAAGTTCGTCGAGTTTCTTGGCTCCAAGCGAGCCCATGAAATTCAGGCACAGACTGGTACAGTCATTCCAGCACGCCTAGATCTACATCAGGCCTGGGTAGACTCTAATCCCAATTTCAATCTGCAGATCTTCCTAGATCAGCTGGAGGATGCTGTGCCCTACCCGGTCTCAGTTCAAGCTCGTCGCTGGCAGCAGATACAGATCGATTGCTTAACACCGGCTTGGGCCGGAGAGCAGTCCATCGAAGAGGCTGCGAAAGAGACCGCTAGACAGATTGACCAGGTTCTGGCTGAGGAACGTCGGTAAGCAATAGGCATGGGCCGCCGCCTCGCTTCGGGGAGGCGGCCCCTTAAGCTTACTGAGAAATCTTTGTGGGGAGTGGCACCTAATGGCATCCAAAGTGTTTAGGAGGAAACGGATACAGGACTGGATGTGGGGATACCTGATGGTATTGCCGATAGTGGTAGGGACTACCATTTTTAGTATCATACCACTTATACAATCATTCTATTTGAGTTTTACGAAATGGGGAGCATTCGGCTCCTATTCTTGGGGCGGATTGCGTAATTTCGAGCGGATGCTGGCAGACCCGAACTTGGCTCTAGCCCTTAGAAATACCTTCGTCTATACCGTACTGTCGGTTCCCCTTTCCATTGCTATTTCTATTTTGGTTGCAGTGTTGCTGAATACTCGAATACGGGGTGTCGCATTTTATCGAACGCTATACTTCCTTCCCGTGGTCACAATGCCTGCGGCTGTAGGTATAGTTTGGCGATGGCTGTTTAATGCCGACTTTGGCATCATCAACCATGTACTGCGCTTAGTGGGTATTGAGGGGCCCCGTTGGCTGACAGACCCATCGTTAGCACTCTATTCACTGATCTTGGTCTCAGTATGGAGCTCCATTGGGCACAATATGGTTATTCTCCTGTCGGGACTGCAAGGCATACCATCGGTTTACTATGAAGCGGCCGAGATTGACGGCGCCAGCAACTATGTACAGTTTTTCCGTATCACTCTGCCACTACTGTCTCCTACACTGTTTTTCGTTACAGTAACTTCGCTGATTTCGGCATTCCAGGTTTTCGAACTGATTTTCCTCATGATCGGGCCTGACAGTCTGGTGATACGCCAAACGCAGTCCGTTGTATTTCTCTTCTATCGGGAAGCCTTCATTAACATGGACAAGGGGTACGCCTCTGCCATATCACTATTGCTGTTTATCATAATAATGGCTGTCACGGTAGTTCAGTTTAGACTGCAGAAAAGGTGGGTTCACTATGAGTAGGAAAGACAGAGCTCTGCGACCTGGTGGTAAGGCCAGCATCCATGCAATCCTGGGAATAGGGGCTTTATTGATGATAGTACCTTTCGTATGGATGGTGTTGACGTCTTTTATGAGCTTGGGAGAGTCTACCAGAGTGCCTCCGGTACTTATTCCAGCACGCCTACGCTGGGAGAATTACACTAGGGTTTTCTCGACCCTTCCCTTTCTGAGGTTCTACTGGAACACGACAATTACAACTATTGCCAAGGTGCTTGGGCAATTGGCCTTTTGCTCCATGGCTGGCTATGCCTTCGCACGAATTGAGTTTCCTGGACGAGATGTGTTGTTCATCGTCATAATATCGGTGCTCATGGTACCATCTCAGGCTTATGTCATTCCTAGGTACATGCTCATGCTAAACCTTGGCTGGCTAAATACCCTAACAGCATTGATCGTACCTGGGCTTACCAGCTCCTTCGGTACTTTTCTCCTCAGGCAATTTTTTATGTCCTTACCCGGTGAGTTAGAAGAAGCTGCTACACTAGACGGCTGTAACCATTTTCAGATCTACTCTAGGATCTTTCTACCATTGGCGCATTCGGGGCTCATTGCCCTAGCAATATTTACAGCTCTCTGGTCTTGGAATGACCTTATGTGGCCTCTTATCGTCAATAGCTCACCTGGGAAAATGACACTATCAGTGGGGCTGGCATCTCTTCAGGGACAGTATGGCACAGACTTCCCACTGTTGATGGCAGGAGCCTTGATGGCAATATGGCCGATGATTACATTGTTCATATTGCTTCAGAAGCACTTTGTCGAAGGAATTGCTCTTACAGGTACCAAGGCGTAGGAGCCTGCACAGACACTTGTACGGGACAGAGGGATTTCTGAAGTGAGCTGACGAGGATGAGGAAGGCTCGGAAAACGAGGAATATGGCTCTACTAGAATCACGTAGGAGGATACAGACATGACAAAGATTGCAATCATTGGCGCAGGTAGTGCCTTTACCAGGCATTTGGTCATCGACATGCTTCATATCCCGGGGTTTGACGAAGGGACAATCGCTCTTGTTGATATAGATTCCAAGCGATTGGATCTGGCCAAGCAGTTGGTTGAACGGGTTATGGAGGCCATGGGGAAGAAAAAGTGGACTGTGATTGCTTCTACAGATCGAAGGGAAGTCCTGGAAGGAGCTGATTTCGTAATCAATCAGATCGAGGTCCACGGCCTCGAGACTGTCAAGCTGGAGTTCGAGATACCTCTCAAATATGGAGTAAAGCAGTGCATAGGGGATACGTTAGGGCCCGGTGGATTGTTTAAGACTTTGCGCACGCTTCCAGCCTGGCTAGAGATCCTCAAAGACATTGAGGAGCTAGCACCAGACTGTACTATCCTAAACTATACCAACCCTATGTCTGCAATTACTCTCGCCACTACTCGGGTAACCGATTTGCCTGTTGTGGGGCTTTGTCACTCGGTTCAAGGCACTAGTCGAAAGCTGGCAGAGTTGGCTGGGGTGCCCTACGAAGAGCTGGAATGGCAATGTGCCGGCATAAACCATATGGCTTGGTTTACGACATTAAGGCATAACGGCAAGGACCTCTATCCCGTTCTCATGAGTAAGATGGATGATCCGGAGTTCGTCGCCAAAGATCCTGTGCGGCTCGATGCTATGCAGTATCTGGGAGCTTTTGTAACGGAATCTAGTGGTCATTTTAGTGAGTACATTCCATATTACCGTAAACGCCAAGATCTTATCGATAGGCACTGCAGTGTAGGATATAACGGAGCTACAGGCTTCTACGCGAATGAATGGCCTCAGTGGAGAGAAGCAAGGGATCGAGAGCTAGAGGCTATTGTCGCGGGGAAGAAAGAGCTGAGCTTGGAGCAGAGCCATGAATATGCTGCAATTATCATTGAATCGATTGTGCTAAACAAGCCCAGCGTAATCCATGGGAATGTGCTAAACACCGGATTAATCGACAATCTACCCCAAACGGGTGTTGTAGAGGTTGCCTGTCTGGTGGATCGCAACGGAGTCCAACCTTGCCACTTTGGACCACTGCCCGAGCATCTAGCTGCTTTGAACCGCAGCAATATGGCCTTCTTTGAGCTGGCGGTTACGGCAGTGCTGGAGAAAGATCGCACTATGGCAGAGAGAGCGCTTATGATAGATCCTCTAACTGCTGCTGTGTGTTCGTTGGATGAGATAAGAGCTATGTTCAACGAGCTGTATGAAGCTGAGAAGGATCTCATTGCTGAGCTTCGTTGACTTAGCTAAGATGCTGCGATGTTGTTAGCAGCAGATGGTCTTGACGCGGGTGCACACCAGGTGAAAGCTCCCCATGTATAGCAGCGTAAGGCGGATGGAGGAGCGTCCTGGGCTGTATATGATAGGGACAGACAAAGAAGCAGAGAGGAGATTGGGAGGGACACACATGCAAACACTAGACGTACTTGCAGATATCGGTAAGCGACAGCACAAGGGAGAGGCTGCGGGAATATTCTCAGTTTGCAGCTCCAATGATTACGTCCTTAAGGCCACCCTGCAACTGGCTAAGAATAACGATCAGGTTGTCCTCATTGAAGCCACATCCAATCAGGTGAACCAAGATGGTGGATACACCAGAATGACTCCGCCGGACTATCGCGGTTATCTTGACAGACTGATGAAGACCTATGGATGTAAACCAGGGCAGGTAATCCTGGGCGGGGATCACCTTGGTCCAAACCCATGGAAACATGAGCCTGCTGAGGTAGCTATGGATAAAGCCAAACAGATGGTTAGGGACTACACCCGTGCTGGTATCGTCAAACTTCATCTAGATGCCAGTATGAATCTGGGCGATGATGGCAAGGCACCCATCAGCCCTCGCTTGATTGCAGAGAGAACTGCGGAACTTGCTAAGGCAGCGGAGGAAGCCTTTGATGCTGTACGACAGAATTCGCCCGATGCAATGGCACCGGTTTATGTCATTGGTACAGAAGTGCCAGTTCCCGGGGGCACCCAGGAAGAAGAGGATGCCCTGCAGGTTACTACTCCCGCTGATTTTGAGGAGACAGTGAATGTAACTAGGGAAGCCTTCAAGAAACAGGGGCTTGAGTCCGCGTGGGAACGGGTCATGGCTGTCGTTGTGCAACCAGGAGTAGAGTTCAGCAGCCACTCCATCCATGAGTACGATCCCGCCAAATTCGTCAAGATGCGGGAAAGCCTGAAAGACTTCCATCCCTTGGTTTTTGAAGGGCACTCCACGGATTACCAGCGGCCTGAGAAGCTCAAAGAGCTGGTCCGAGACGGTGTGGCCGTACTCAAGGTGGGGCCAGAGCTCACTTTTGCCCTTAGAGAAGGGATATTTGCACTAGAAGCTATGGAGAGGGAGTTATTCCCAGGCAAGAAGCATAACTGGTCGCAGGTATCTGGAATTCTAGATCAAGCCATGGTCGACAACCCTGTCCATTGGCAGTCGTACTATGTTGGCGACGAGCAAACCCAGGCCTTCGATAGGCGCTTTAGTTTTTCTGACCGATGTCGTTACTACTGGAGAGAGCCCGGGGTGCAGAAGGCAGTGAAGCAGCTTCTTGGTAACTTAGGCCGAGTTCGACTACCCTTATCCCTAATTAGTCAATATATGCCACTGCAGTACCGGAGGGTGCGGGAGGGCGTACTGACGGTCGAGGCCGAGGCTCTCTTGCTAGATTGCGTTACTGAAGTGCTTCGGAAGTACACATGGGCAGTAAAGTAACGGGAGGGTAATGAGTATGGGCAATGGGGAAGGAATTTACCTGCATGAGTACATGCCCCGGAGCGAATTGGTTGTTGAACGTGCATCCATTGAAGAACCGAAATTCCCAGTAGTCGATTTTCATACCCACCTTGGTTCTTTGACAGAAGGTGACGAGTCAGAAGTAAAGGAGCGGCTTGCTTGTCATGTTGAACGGTTGCGGGCTCTCGGGGTGGAGCATGTAGTCAATCAGGAGAGGCGGTGGGGGAGTGAGCTGGCTGATATCCTGAAGAAACTTGCGCCATGGACTGATTTTTTCACTACTTTTGGCGGTGTGGATGTGGCGCAGCTTGACGAACCTGATTTTCCTGATATGGTAGAAGATAGCATGAAACGTGGGGCCGACTTGGGAATGCGGGGTGTGAAGATCTGGAAGAACGTTAGTCTAGAAATGAAAGACAAAAACGGACGTCACATACCCATTGATGATCCTAGACTCACGCCCATCTGGGATACCGCTGCCGAACTAAATCTTCCAGTACTCATGCATATTGCAGACCCTGTGGCGTTCTTCCGGCCTGTGGATAGATTTAGTGAACGGTTTGAAGAACTGCAGAGACATCCGGATTGGTCATTTTGCTCGCCTGAGCTCTTTGAGTTCGAAGAGCTGATGGAACAGCAAGCGAGATTGCTTGAAAAGAACCCCGATACTGTATTTATCATCGCCCACATGGGATCGTATGCTGAGAATTTGGGCTTTGTGGGAGAGTGTCTCGATAGGTATCCCAATATGTATGTCGATATGGCTGCCCGCTTGGCTGAACTAGGGCGGCAGCCTTATACTGCCAGGAGATTTTTTGAGAAGCATCAGGATAGAATACTATTTGCTACCGATTGCTTCCCAGCGTGGCTAGAGCACCGGAAGTACTACGAGTTCCTGGAAACTTGGAATGAGTACTTTGACTATTCTTCTTCTGGCTCGCAGGGCCAAGGGCGATGGAAGATTTACGGTATCGGATTAGATGACAACATTCTGGAAAAAGTGTATAATCGTAATGCCAGGAAACTGTTCCAAGCATAGAAAGGCATTGATCTAGCTCAGCTCGCTGACACGATCTAGCAGGAGAAGGGGGAGTGGAGGAGAACATGATTAACTTGTTAGGACAACTAGTAGTGAGGAATGGTAACGTTTATGTGTGTCTTGGATGAGAACTCCCCCCTAGCTCTTTATTATCAACTAAAGCAGATTTTAGAAGAGAAGATCGTGTCTGGGATATGGCAAGTGGGAGAACAGATAC
>JAAZLW010000083.1 GCA_012799135.1 Bacillota bacterium
AGCCTCCATAACTGGGCTAACTGTACCCACAGTGCATGGATTAACGAGAGAACTCATGCAGGAGGGAATCGTTGAGGAGCTAGGGACTGCTGAACCCCAAGGTGGAGGAGCCGGAAGGAAAGCTGCTCTTCTGGGTCTCAGTCCTTACTCCCGGGTGAGTATAGGTGTGGATCTAGGGGTACGCACAACTCGTATCGGTCTTCTGGATCTTAAGGGGAATATTTTGTCAGAAGCTCAAGTGATCCGCTACGGCACAGATGAAACGCCTGAGGATACCCTTAAGAAGATCTTCGTTGCAGTTGAAAAGATGGTCAGTGATAGTGCTTTAAGCATGGAGACTATCGTCGGTTTGGGCATAGGGGTTCCTGGCTTGGTGGAGGTGACTTCAGGCACTATCCGGCGTTGTCCTAACCTCGGTTGGCATGGCATTCCCATAGCCGCCTGGTTCCAAGAAAGGCTGGGAATGCCAGTCATAATCGATAACAACATTCGGGCTATGGCTATAGGTGAAAGACTGTTTGGCCAAGGACGGGAGGAAGCGAATCTTATCTCCTTTTTCGTCGGTCCGGGTATTGGAGCCGGGGTCTTGATTAACGACGAGCTTTTTCGAGGCGTTAATGACGGAGCCGGTGAGGTGGGGCATACGCTCATAGATCCTCAGGGCCCCATGTGTAGTTGCGGTCGGCGGGGTTGTCTCGAAGCTGTGGCTTCCAATACGGCCATTGTTCGTCGATTATGGGAAGCTGTACAGGATGGCACGGACCTGAAACTGCGGAGCTTGGTATTTAAGAAGCTATCCCAAGAAAAGACTGGCGAGCTAGCAATTGAGGACGTGATTAGCTGGGCCGAAGACGGTAATCGATACTGTCTGATGCTGCTGGAACAGGCCGGGCGTGTTCTGGGGGAAGGAATTGCCAATCTAGTTAATCTATTCAACCCGGGACTAGTCATAGTCGGTGGAGAGTTGTTTAATCATGGCGACCTTGTTTTCAATATCTTGGCAGCGACAGCCCGGGAAAAGGCATTCTCAGTACCGGCGGAGAGTCTGGCTATAGTGAAAACCAGGTTTGGCAAGCGGCAAGGCCTGGTAGGTGCCGGTGCATTGGCGTTGAACGAATTCTTCTATTCATCCACTATTTCGCAGACATTAATAGATTATTCCTAGAGGGCTGGGATGGCTAGTACTAATAAGTAATTCGTTTGCTCTAAGAATCTTTGTCTTTCCAAGAGACAATGTTAGCTCAGATAACAACAAGCAATAGTAATGGAGGAAAAGCGGATGAAAGCAGCAACTGGTGTGAATGCCCCTGAGCGAAAACGGATGGGAATGGTTCCTTTGTTTGATCCTGAAGAGGGAACCACTATCCTGAGTCCTGACGGAAAAGGTCCAGGTTACTGGAAGGGAGCATGCAGTGCTTTATATGATGATGAGACTGGCAAGTTCTATTTGTACTATAGGATCCGTTCTCCTAGGCCCATGAGGGGAGGCGAGTGCCGGATTGCTGAAAGTACGGACGGCATACATTTTAGCGATGTCTGGTTTGCCAAAAAGGAAGAATTTAGCACAACCTCAATTGAGCGTTCGGCGTTGGTCAAGTGCCTAGATGGCAAATGGAGATTATATATCAGTTATGTTGATCCAGCTGATAACCGGTGTCGTACGGATCTGCTAGAGGCCAATGATCCGAAGAGCTTCAGACCCGAGACTCGCCGCAAGGTCTTAACTGCAGAAGATATCAATGGGGAAGGTGTCAAGGATCCGGTTGTCTTCATCATAGGTGGTATGTATTACATGATTCTAAGCTATGCCACAAAACCGGTAGTGCAGGACGAAGACAAACTAGATGTAATGCATAATACCGCTGATGTCTATAACACAGGTGTCTGCAAATCTAGCACTGGTTTAGCCATTAGCCATGATGGAGTAAGCTTCAAATGGCTCGGTGATGTTTTCGCTCCAACCGAATGCGGCTGGGATTCCTATGCCGCCCGGATAGGGACAATCGTCTACACTCCACCGGTGTTTACGGCTTTCTATGATGGTAGTGCCGATGTCAGTGAAAACTATGAGGAAAGAACAGGGATAGCCATCAGCTACAATATGCGCGACTTTGAGCGCCTGACCTATGACGGCCCCGTCTTGGTATCTCCGTATGGCTCGGGGTCTCTACGGTATATTGATGTAGTACCTTTTGAAGACGAGCTTTTCTATTACTATGAGATGGTACGCTCAGATGGCTCACATGAACTCAGGCTAAATAGAGTAAAGAGGTGATAGGCGTGCGACTTGGCCTCTTGACTAATAGCTTGAGCCATGTGGGTTGGGACTTGGAGGAAATAGCCGAGTGGTCTAGTCATAATGGCATCAAGCACCTGGAAGTTGGACCAGCAGTGCCCCTAGATCCCTGGCTTTTTGAGCGGGTTCAGAATAAATACGATGTGAAGGTCTGCTGCTTAATCTACTGCCGTAACTTCCTCTCAGATGATCCGGAAGAGGCCAATTTGCATCGGCAGAATCTTCAGGAGCGGATACGGTTTGCTGGTCAACTGGGCAAAGATAGTCTAGTTGTTACATCCACGGGTAGGCCCCAGGCAGTAGATCTGACCACCGGTCTAGTACGAGGGATTGGCCCTGTAGTCAGCTTCCTAGAAGAGATGCTGGAACTGGCCGAGCAGCATGATGTCCGGCTGGCGATTGAAAACTGTCCAGTCATGGGGAATATAGCGGTTTCCCCACACATGTATGAGCTGATTTTCGAGCAGATTCAGAATCCTCGGTTGGGTTGGGCTTATGATCCATCACATCTCCTTTTCCAGTTCTGCGATGTGTATGAACCCATATCTACCTTTGGAGATAGAATCTATCACTTCCATGCCAAGGACACCTTTATCGATGAGCAGCTCTTGGCTCAGATCGGAACTGTGGCGGACCAGTCTTGGTGGCATTATTGCTTGCCCGGCAAAGGCCAAATTGAATGGGATAGAGTCTTGAGCAGACTCCAGTCAATTGGTTACGATGGGGTTATTACCATTGAGCATGAAGATCCTCATTGGTCCGATACGCCAGAGAGGGTCACGAAGGGGATTCTAATGGCCAAAGAGCATTTGGAGAAGAGCTTGAACTACGGGGGTTAGCCTTCTGAACCAGGGGGTTATGAAGTGATCAAAATAGGTTGTCAGACCGTGGCTTTTGTGCCCCAACTGACGGACTTTCTTGATGAGGTTCTAGAGAAAATAGCAGCTATGGGATACGCAGGTGTGGAGATCGGAGCTAGATTCATCAAGACACCTGCCAGATTCTCAAAGATCACTAGTGAGCTAGGCTTAGAGATCGCAGGGCTACACTATGGTGCTAATCTCTGGGATGAAGCAGGATTTGAGCAATCACGAGCTGATTTTGAGCAGGTAGCCCGGCTTGCCGAAAGACTCTCTTGTCCACGAATAGTACTCAGTGGTGTAGGTCCTCAAGATAGGAGTCTTGACAGGGAAGACTTAGGTGTTCAAGTTGATGGCCTCAACCAATTGGGGGAAATAGCCAAGAAACACGGAGCCAAGGTCTATTATCACAATCATGCGTGGGAATTCCAGGATGACGAGAGAGTCATTCAGAGTATTGTCCGAGGGACGGCTCGCGAAGTAGTAGGGTTGGCTCTGGACTTAGGTTGGGCAGAATACGCGGGCAGTGACCCTATCAAGACTATCGAGAGATATAGAGACCGGATCGGGCATTTACACATAAGGGATCTTCGAGGTAGTACATTCGTGGAACTGGGTAATGGGTCGACTGACGTTCATACGATCATCCAACAGCTTCAGAAAATGAACTACTCGGATTGGCTAGTGGTTGAGATGGAGCCTCATGCTCTTAGCTATGGGGGCAAGCTTTCGCCCGCGGAAAGCATTGCGATGGGCTATGGTTTTCTGAAGGCACTGCTCTATCATGGTTAGGAAGTCCGAGCGTCCAAAGCAAGCTGTTCAGACCTGCATTTGGCGGCATAGGGAGGCGTCACATAGTTGCGTAAACTACGGGTGGGACTAGTTGGTTGCGGGAGAATCTCAGTGATATATGAAAAAGCTTTGGCTGGTTTGAAGGATATGGCGGAGCTAATCTGCGTAATGGATATTCTACCAGACCGTTCTCAGGAGCTGGCGGCCAGGACTGGTGCCAAACAGGTACTGACCTATGAGGAAGTCCTAGACGAGCACCTGGATGTTATCCATTTGGCGACTCCCCATCATGTGCATGCCAAACAAGCCATAGATGCCTTGAATGCGGGGATTAACGTCCTGACTGAAAAGCCGATGGCCATCTCCTTGGCAGATGCTGATCAGATGATTGAGACTGCTGCTCAGACAGGTATGAAACTGGGAGTGATTTTCCAGAATCGGTATGGCGATACTGCTCAGAAGATGAAACAAATGATCGAAAAGAGTGAGTTGGGCCAGGTAGTGGGGGCCCGTTCTTTTCTAACCTGGATCAGACCAGAGTCATATTACCAGTGTCCGTGGAAAGGGAAATGGGATACAGAAGGTGGAGGTGTTCTGATCGATCAAGCTATTCACAGCCTCGATCTAGTTCAGTGGTTGGTGGGCTCTGATGTAGAGTGGATTCACGGTCACTGTGATCGGCGAGTCAGGACGACTATTGAGGTAGAGGATATTGCAGAAGCGGTGATTCGCTTCAAAAACGGTTGCATGTATTCCCTGTATGCCTGCAATTACTATGTAAGCAATGAGCCAATCGAAATTCAGATCTATGGAGAGAACGGCAAGCTCACATTGCGGGGTAATACTCTTGTGATAGAACTCAAGGGTCAGGAGCAAGTGGTGATAGCATCTTCAGCTGTGAAGGATCATCCTGGCCAAGACTATTGGGGGAATAATCACCGGCGTCAGATTCAAGATTTCTATCGCTCGGTTCTGGAGGATAAGCCAGTGTATATTGATGGGTCTGAGGGCCGTAAGGCCTTGGCTATGGTATTGGGGGTATATGCATCATCTCGGAAGGGGCTGCCAATCTACTTAGCGTAGCGTGGCAGCTGATTGAGGGCTTCCTATATCACAGTAGTCTGATCATTGCGAAGCGGCAGTTCACCACGGTATTACCTAAACGGAGCTTGAGGGGGCTCGCCGCGTGTCGGTGGCCGAATCGGGTTGGCAGAAATGCATAGAGCCTAACGGGACTCACCCATTTCCTGAGTTGAGGCGAGGGAGGTATCACGTGAATGCCAGACCTAGACGCTATAGAGCAGAAACGGCGTGTGTGGGAGCAGATGTATAGAGGCATATTGATTGACGGTCACGTAGCGGATCACACATGGCAACTCGGTATGGGCGATCCTCCGATTTTTTCGGCGATCGACGTACCTAAGATGGTTCGGCAACTAAAGGACGCAAACGTTCAGTACGTCTATTTTGATGCTATTGCCATAGGAGGGACATTCTACAATTCCGAAATCTATCCGCAATACAAGCACCCTGCGTTAGGAGATTATGACTTTTTTGGCGATTTTGTGCAGGAGTGTGACAAGCAAGGTATTTTACCGTGTGGGTATTTGCTCATGAATTTCTATTTTACCGGTAGGATGGCAGTTGAGAATCCAAATTGGCGTCAGAAGCATCCCGACGGACAAGACATTACGCAACAACGAGGCAATCTAACTCAGCCCATGTATCACGTTTGCATCAATAGCTCTGGACGGGAGTTCTATCTCACATGTGCACGAGAGATTACGGAAAAATACGATCTAGCGGCCTATTGGCTGGATGGGATAGAAGTGCCGAACTGCTTTTGTGATCATTGCAGGGATAGATTCAAGGCCGATACTGGCTTAGATATGCTGCTTAGCGAAGATGGGCTTCATATGAAGGAGTTGCGGAAGTGGCGCCACTGCATAGTGGATGAGTATTGCAGAGAGCTTAAGGAAGTGATCCACTCTGTTCGCCCGGAGGCCTTAGTTGCCCGAAACTTCTGGGGAGGGTTCTGGGTTGGTCGGCGTTCGAATAGAGAATGGGAATTGTTTGACCCCGAGACAAACGCGGACACTCAAGATTTTATCAGCCATGAAACCGGAGGCGGCAATGCTGTGTGCAGCATTTGGCCCCGAATGTTGCGGGCGATGGCCGGAGACGATAAGGCCGTGGAAATGGAGGTTTGGCGTTATAATTATCCGCAACCAGTCGGTACCCAGCAAATCAAGTCAGTGCCCTGGCTTTTAGCTGAGATGTGCTCAGTAATCGCTAACGGTGCCAAGATCCAGCTTTACGATAACATGTATCCGGATGGAACGCTGGAGCCTGTGATGATTGAGAGAGTAGGTACAGCCTATCGATACATAGAGCAGTGTGAGCCTTGGCTAAGGGGTGCAGAACCCGTTCCGTATGTGGGTGTGTTTTGGTCTAAGCATGCACGAGAGCTGCACGCAACTGAGGGTGTTGCCCGTAAGCCGTTTCTGGGGGTTTGTCAGGGGCTGTTGCGATCCCAAATCCCTTTCGGAGGACTGACGAATCGTGGAATTACACCTAATGCACTGAAGAAGTTTAGTGTCGTGATTTTGCCTGACATCAATTGTATGACTGAAGAAGAGGCTGACGCGATTCGTTCCTACGTCGCCAATGGGGGCGGACTTATTGTCACGTTCGAGACATCCCTGTATGACCTAGAAGGAAAGCGTCGCCAAGACTTTCTGCTAGCAGATGTCCTGGGTGTGAGATATGTGGGAGACGCCTTGACGCTGAATTCTTTCCTGAAAGTGACAGAGAACCATCCCGTTACGGAGGGTATCGACAAACGGATGACACTGGCAAGCCAGAACAATCAACAGATCGTGGTGCAATGCGAAACGGCAAAGGCTTTGGGTAAACTCCTCTACTCATATCGCAACACGTATGGTGCACCTCCTAGCCATGAGGAAACTGGGTATGGGGGCCTATTCGTCAATCAATATGGTCATGGCCGTGTGGTTTACTTCCCTGGTGATCTCGGTACCATCTACTACGATTACGGGCAACCAGAGTACAGAAGATTATTGATTAACGCAATTCGTTGGGTCGAGGGCTCTGCCGCACCCGTTGTGGTAGAAGCTCCGACGTCCGTCGAAGTGACGATATACAAGCAGGAGCTGAAAGACCGCCTGATAGTCCATTTGGTCAATTTCCAATCACAGACAGGTCGAGTGTACGCACCACTCCCAGCTGCGAACAGGTGGATAGGATCCCACATTGAAGACGTCCTGCCAGTCTATGATCTATTGCTGAGAATACTAATCCCCAACGGTAAGAGGCCAGGGAGGGTATATGAAGCCCCGAAAGGTACTACCCTGGAGTATTGTCAGGATGGCAGATATATAGAAGTGATGATTCCTAAGCTTGACATCCATACAATGATCGCTATCGAGCTTATCTAGTGTACCACAATGGTCGTGCATGGAAATGGAATACCGCGTAGCATTATACAGACCAGCATACCAAAAGACAGATAGTGATCTATTTAGTTTTCAAGGTTCGACGGGAGATGAAACCCTAAAACGATCTCCCTAATTCTTAGTATACGAGGAGAGATTTGCATGAAGCTATCATTTGGCATTTTCCCAAACAATTCTTACAACGATATGAGCCTGACTGGGGTGGCAACTCATTCTTGGGGAGACAAGGATATTGAGTGGTGTGTGGATCGTGTGGCGGAGTATGGCTATAAGGCGATTGACTTTTTCTTTACTCGGTTTCTTGAGTTCCCGGAGAAGGAATATGAGCGTCTTTCCAGAGAGCTTAAAGGATATGTTGCATCGAAAGGGCTTGTCATTCCTTCCGTAGGAGCTCACTTTCTGACTCTTACCTCGCGATCATATATTCGAAAGGGGCAGGTAGAGCTAGTCAAAAAGGCTATAGATTTCTCGCATGATATCGGAGCTCAGACCGTCACAGCCTATATACCGGGCTACTACAGTCCGCAGACGTATATGATGATGTCCAGGAAGGAAGCCACTCAGATAATGGTTGACACTGTGAAGGAGTGCGCTGAGTATGCCGGTGAACGAGATTTAACCTTTAGCATTGAGCCTCATCAGGAGTCTCTGATCAATCTTCCCGAACCTACTCTCGACGTAATCGACAAAGTAGGTCTGGACAATGTCCGCGTTACAATTGACTTCGGAGGGATGGAAATAGGCATGCGCCCTCACATGCCTATCGAGGATGCATTTCGAATGCTCGCCCCTTATATCGACCATATCCATGCCAAGGATATCACCGGAACAATTGGCCACTGGAACCAGGTGTGGTTTGGCGGCGGGATGATCAACTTCAGGAGATATGCGGATGCTCTGCGTAGTATCAACTATGATGGTTATGTATGTGTAGAATGGGAAGGATGGTGTAAGGGCGGGCCAGCTGGATGTGGAGATCTAGACCATATGGGACTTGCCGATCTGGACCGGGTTGCAATTGAAGCGAGAGAATTCCTGGCACCATACTTTGAGGACTAGCGATCTAGGCAGCGGACTCACTAGAGACAGAAAAAGTGTTCCCTAGTGGGTCCGCTTGAGGAAAGGGTAGATAGCCTGGTTTTCGTGTCTAGAGGAGTGACTAAGGTATGCTAGACTTCATTATAAAACGCATATTGATTATGATACCGACCTTCATAATCATTACCATTATCTCTTTTGTAATCATTGAGCTGCCTCCGGGGGATTTCCTTTCAACATATGTTGCGGAGCTACAACAGGGCGGACAATATGTAGACCAAGCTGAGTTGGAATCTCTGCGGGTTCGATATGGACTCGATCAGCCGGCTCCAGTTCGCTATTGGAGATGGATATCAGGGATACTTCTGCGAGGAGATTTTGGATACTCTTTTGGATGGGAGCGCCCGGTAAGCGATTTGATCTGGGAAAGAATGGGCTTGACATTAGTTGTTTCAGTATCATCATTATTGTTTTCCTGGATCGTAGCCTTTCCTATTGGCATTTACTCCGCCGTAAAGCAACATACTTTTACAGATTATGCGATAACCTTTATCGGTTTTTTGGGATTATCAATTCCCAATTTCATGTTTGCCTTGGTGCTGATGTTCGGGTCGTACATGTATCTCGACTTGAATGTAGGAGGGCTTTTCTCTCCTGAATTCATAAGGGCTCCATGGAGCTGGGCCAAGTTTGTAGATATGTTGCAGCATCTCTGGATACCGATGATAGTAATCGGCACCGCAGGCACTGCGGGCCTAATAAGAATTATGCGTAACAACTTACTTGATGAGCTGGAGAAACCATATGTCAAGACTGCTAGGAGTAAGGGTCTAAGTTACCCTAAGGCCATTTTGAAGTATCCGGTACGTATTGCTTTCATACCTTTTCTGAGTACAGCTGGGTGGTTGTTGCCCCAGATGATATCCGGGGAAGCCATAACGGCCGTGGTCTTGAGTTTGCCTACGACAGGGCCACTGTTGTTGCGTGGTCTTCTAGATCAGGATATGTACTTGGCCGGAAGTATAATATTGCTGACGGCATCATTGACTCTGATTGGGACTTTAATATCAGATCTGTTGCTCGCCTTAGCTGATCCCCGAATAAGGTACGACTGAAGAGGAGGTAACTTGATTGGAGGACCAAGACGCTCGCACCCCTGCTCACTCTCAAAAAAAAGATAAAGGGTTCGAATATGCCTCCCAGTGGCAGCTAATGTGGTGGAACTTCAGGAAACACAAGTTGGCCATGGTTGCCGGCATAGTGATTATCATTATGTATTTGGGCGCTATGTTTGCTGAGTTTGTTGCCCCGTACGATCCCAGTATAAGACACCGGGGGTATAATCAAGCTCCCCCTCAGCGGGTACACTTTCGGGATGAAAATG
>JAAZLW010000344.1 GCA_012799135.1 Bacillota bacterium
AAAGGAGCTCAAAGACATTGGAGATGCTCAGACTGGCGCACTTCTGGATGAGAAGACTGAACTGCAAGATAGGATTAATATACTTGAGGAACAGCAATTGCTAAGAGAAGAGAATGTCGAGGGATTTCGGAAAGTGAAGAAGGGTATAGAGGACGAGATACGCAAGCTTGAAAGTGTGAGTATTCTACAAAAAGAGCGGGACGGTCTGATGGAAAGCGAGAAAGAGATTAGGAATTCCCTAACCTCTTCCAGAAACAAGCTGGTAGATATCATATCATCGAAGGGCTACTTGCCGTATTTGATGCCAGCAATTGTCTCTTCCCAAAAGATAATAGATGATCTATATGATTCGGGCAAGCTGCCAAGTGATATTAAGAGACCATTTGTGGAGGCCTTGTTAAGAAGAGGTTCATGTATATGTGCTAGGCCTTTGATTCCAGGAGACAAACCGTATGAAGAGGTTGCTAAATGGGTAGATGTGAGTGGCATGTCCGATATTGAAGAAGCAGCCATTCGGAGAAAAGGGCAGTTACAACGAGCAGGCAGTGATCTTGAGAAGCTTTTAAGGGAATTGAATGACCAGCAGCTACGGCGCGGGGAGAAGAAAAGAAGACTGTCAAGAGTACAGGATCGCCTTAGTGAGATTAGGGAGATTCTGAGGGAAAGCCCGGAAGAGGATGTAAGAAAACTTCAAAGTAGGCTTGATGAAGCTAATGAAGCCCTGGACAAGGAACGTGTTCAGGAGCAAGTGGATCAAGGAATAATTCGAGAGCTGAGGAATCGGATTAGAGAGATAGATGCTGATGTTCAGAAAAGAAAGGCAAAGAATGCTAAACAAGAGCTAGCCAAAAAGCGAATAGCCGTTTGTCTTGAGGCAAAGGAGGCTCTTGAGAATGTTAGAACGCTACAGAGAATTGAATACCGTAATGATCTTGCCAGGCGGATAGACAGGCTTTTCAGCCAAATGTCTTTTACACCATATAGGGCGGTTCTAAATGAAGATTACAAGCTTGAGCTATTTGAGGACAACTCTGAACTGGTGGTTGGAGCTTCTACTGGGGAGAGTCAAATGTTGAGCTTAGCGTTTATCGCAGCTGTTGTCGAACAAGCTAAGGAATTTGTTTCAAGAAAAGAGAGATTATTAGCGCTAGACAGCAGCACTTTCCCGATTGTTATGGACTCCCCCTTTGGGAACCTTGATTATCTATACAAGACTGAAATAGCTAGGAATCTGCCGGCTTTGGCTAACCAGGTTGTTTTCCTTGTGAACCGAAGTCAGTGGGAAGGCCCGGTTGAAGCTGCGATTGAGAGTCGGGTTGGTCGGGAGTATGTTCTTAGTTATTTGACCCCCAAAACTGATGCATCCGAAGATGCCATACTGAGACATGGAAAGAAATACGATATAGTTTGGCGTAATATTGATGGATATGGACGAACTGAGGTTAGGGAGGTGATATAGTATGGCAGAAAGACGTGTACGTGTTCCGAAAGATAAATCCGACTTGATTGATAGACTCACAAAAACCATCGAGTATCCGAACGGGGCTTTTAGGAGTCGTGCCGATGTTTTGACTTTTTGCGCTGCATATGGTTATAAACACAGGAAGAGACAACCCTTTAAAGAATCACCGAATCCAATTAGATATGATGTTTTCGAGAATCAATATCATGATATGGTCTTTGACATTCTTGCATTGGCAGAGACAAGCGATCCATCCATCCTAACGAATACAGATGAGGCTTGGGAGCGCAGAAACACGATTTTTGAGGAGTATGCAAACG
>JAAZLW010000335.1 GCA_012799135.1 Bacillota bacterium
GCCATTTTTACGAAGGCTTGGGGGAGATTTAATTTGTTGGTTATAATCATTTGTACCCTCCTTTTTTTGTGGTATAATTTAATTGGATATTTTTTTAAAGGCTTCATGCCTTAGCCGATAGTGTTGTAGCGCTGTCGGCTTTCTTCTTTTATGAGCAACTCTTCCCGGACATCGTAAATTTTGTCTCGTTGTTTAATGATTTTCTCTGCCTGTCCTGCGGTAATATGCCCAACCGCCTCAAGCCCTTGAACAAATCCGTCTAAGTAGATATACCAAAACTCTAATGCGTCAATACTTTGCGTTGCTCGTAGTTCCTTGAATGCGTTCACTAGGTAATGCGGCGCTTTGGAACGGGCATTTGTAGTCATGTACCCTTAGCCCCCTTTCCCTTTTCATATCCCGAATAATACGGTTTACAGTGGTTTCTGCAGAGGTTAGCCTGATTGTCGCTTCGTCTATTTGTTCTTGCCCTTCGGCGTAGTTGAAATATTCTCGGGCATCTCTGACATCAGCTATTGCTGACTGGAGTATGGCCACGGGTTCTGTATGTACGCTAGACATTCGTTATCACTCACTTTCTTTGACATATTCTCACTCCCGCCGGACTTTTCCGGTTCGTACCTCCTTTCTTGTTCTATAAACATTTGTATGTAATTAAGTAATTGTGTTTTGGTTATTAGCGGAAAATCTAATAACATCCACATGCTCAACTTATCAACACGATCTTGCTGGTTTTTGTTGAGCTTTTTATAGCAGCTCTTTAATTCTAACCACTTATTTTTCATTTTTTATTTCCTCCTCCTCTCTAAATTAGCCACAGCACCATATACCAAATACCAAACACTCCAAATACTACTACCGCCCCCAAAATCGGATGCTTCTCCAAAAACTCTTCCATCCGCTCTCCTCCTTCCTTTTCTTTGGTTCCCATAATAATAAAACCAAAGCTTCTTCGGGAGATAATTTGTTTTCTGTTTGTAAAGCCAAGCACATGCCAGAGATAAAATCCTCACAGGCTTGTCCTTCCACCTTGCGGTTAAGCCAATATTGCAAGGTTTCTTTTGTCTTTTGTGTAATGTTTAGACCGTTTATGTAATCCGTGATGTTTGTTTCCTCTAAATCTCGCATTTGTTTTCACCACCTTTTTTTAAATTATTTTTTGTTTACGAGCCAAACCATCCAGCCATTCTGCAAAAACTCGTGTGTTTATTTTTTTACTGACAGTGTTGGTTTCTATTTTCACCGCCTCCTTTTTTATGTCGCATTACGACATTCCGGGTCAAAAAAAATATCAATAGGCACGTTAAACAAGTTAGCTATTTTAGCCAATTCATCAACATAAAATCTTGATTTCCCATTTTCCTTACGACAATAAGCAGTATGGGATATATCTAAAAACTTAGCTACCTCTAATTGTGTCAGATTTGTAAAGTTTACACGAGCGGCCTTTACAGACATTTTAATATTTTCCATAATTTTATCCCCCTTTCCTATTATTTTTGTCTTGTGCCGACATTTTTATAATATCAAGCCTGTAATACTCTGTCAAGCACAAAAAGACAAATTGTTAATATTTATTTGTCTTTTATGTCATTTCGGGGTATACTATTAATATAAAGGAGGTTTTAAAAATGCTTTTTTATAAAATAGTTGGTCAAAACATAAGAAAATATCGGCAGTTAAGAGGATATAGTTTACAAGATATAGCAGAAGAAATTGGGGTGATCGCTAAAACTGTCCAAAGATATGAAATGGGGGAAATTAGGATGGATGTGCCCCGGTTGGGGGATATTGCAAAAAGTCTTGGTGTAAAGACATCGGACCTTGTGGCCGGAACAGA
>JAAZLW010000084.1 GCA_012799135.1 Bacillota bacterium
CGGGCTATCGGTTACCATTATAAAGAACCGTTGACCGTGGCTGCTGTTCCCCAGCATCGCCAGCGTGAACGAGAGCGGGGAAGAATGGCATTAGTATTCTATGAGCGGGATCCTTCATGGACGACAAGGCTTCAGGTAGAAATGAGTCCCATCATGTTCGGGTTGGACAGGCTGTTGAGTTTGGGCAATTGGCCTGAAAGAGATGGCACACAACGCCTACTCGAGTTCGTGGAGGCGAGGGGATGGGATAGGGTTTTGCGGGTCATGGTTCGTCTGATTACACACCATGATTATATGGAGGGAATGCGTGAGGCACTGCGGGAAAGGAAGCGACCTGCAGATTGATCTGATTCACGGCTTGAAACTGTGGAGGAATGTGGTAAGGCTGTGATCAAACCCTCAGAGGGAGTCTGCTAATGCTTGGCGAATCCCATAGTAGGCGGTTTTTCGCTCAAATTGAGTGATGGTTTCGTGTAAAGCAGGTGGATACATGGCCGTAAAGGCATCGAATCTGGTCAAAGCATATCATGGCCGGAGAGTAGTGGATGATGTCAATCTAGAGGTTAATCAGGGTGAAGTTGTGGGACTCCTGGGCCCTAATGGTGCAGGCAAGACCACCACCTTCTATATGATCGTCGGCCTGGAGCGTCCTGACGCTGGGCGGATCTACTTGAATGGACAGGATATTACCTCACTGCCCATGCACCGTCGAGCTCAAAGGGGATTGGGGTACCTTCCGCAGGAAGCTTCAGTCTTTCGCAAGCTGACGGTGGAGGAAAACATCCGAGCCATTTTGCAGCTGATGGACCTAACACAAGCAGAGCAGAAATATCGATTGGAGAAGCTATTGAGCGAATTTGAACTGGATCGTGTGCGGCACCATAAAGCCTTCATGCTCTCTGGTGGTGAACGCAGGCGCACGGAGATCGCCCGAGCCTTGGCGACAGAACCGGCAGTACTACTTCTGGATGAGCCTTTTGCTGGCGTAGATCCTATTGCTGTGGCAGACCTCCAGATGATTATTGCCCACCTGAAGAGCCAGGAGCTGGGAATATTGATTACCGATCATAATGTAAGGGAGACTCTGGCTATCACTGATCGGGCCTATATAATGCATGAGGGCAGCATCTTGGTTGCCGGTTCCTCAACGGATATCGCCAACAATGAAATAGCCCGTAAGTTCTATTTGGGAGAGCGGTTCAGTCTATGAGAATTCTCGATCGCTATGTGGCAAGAGAGATGTCTATGCCGATGCTTTTTGGCATTTGTGCCTTTACCAGCCTATTTGTAGGAACCGATTTGTTGCGCCTAGTTACCATGGCCATGGATTTGGGTGCTCCTTTGAGCATGGTTGCCAAGCTCTTCGCCCTACGGCTCCCTCAGATCATTGTGTGGACTTTTCCCATGGCAGTATTGCTATCGGTGCTGTTGGCTTTGAGCAGGCTTTCTGCGAACAGCGAAATCGTTGCGATGAAAACCGGGGGCATTAGCGTCTATCGGATCATAGCCCCGGCGCTGCTCATCGGTATTATGATGACCGGTATCACCTTGGTGATTAATGAAGCGGTGGTGCCTGTCGCTAATGCCGCATACAAGCTGACTGAAGCCGAGATGCGGGGACGAACCTTGCCCCGGGTAACGAAGAATGTTATTCTTAAAAGGTACAGGGGTAATCTTCTACAGTGGTTTTTGTATGCTGCCCGATTTGATAATCAGTCACAGCTGATGGAAGACGTGACTATGGTTAGCTTGGAGAACGGTAAGCCCCAGGAGACTACGTATGCCCCTAGGATTGTCTGGGATGAATCTGGCTGGTTTATGGAGGATGGCATTACCCATTTCTATGATGACGCCGGTGAGACTGTGACCATGCGGTTTGCCGGAGGTCGCCAGCCGGTAGATATCGGGCAAAAGCCCCGGGAAATAATCGCATCACAGAAATCCCCGGATGAGATGAATATCAGGGAGCTTTCCCGCCATATGGAGATCCTAAGATCTCAGGGAAAGGAAACTCACAAGCTAGAGGTGGAGTGGCACCTGAAATGGGCCATTCCTATGGCAAGCATCGTATTTGCCCTGGTTGGTGCTCCCTTGGGTATTCAGTCTCATCGTTCGGCCTCATCTGTCGGCTTTGGTCTGAGTATTATTGTCATTTTTATCTATTACGTTATTATGACGGCCGGCTCCGCTTTGGCTCAAAGTGGTTATTTGCCACCAGTCATGGGTGCGTGGCTGCAGAACGTCGTTTTGGGAATGGTGGGTCTTCTGCTAACATGGCGAGCTGCTCGTCGATGAGTTAGCAGACCTTAATCGAACCACAGGATTTCGGGTATAAGAGGGTGGTGAGAGGATGTATGGACTAACTCTAATAGCGGTGTTGGTGCTCGTGGGTGGCGTAATCGCTTACCTAGGTGACAAGATCGGGATGAGGGTCGGTCGCAGGCGCCTCAGCCTATTCGGGTTGCGTCCCAAATATACATCTGTCGTCATTACCGTCTGTACCGGGATCATCATTGCCGGAGCGTCGATAGCAGTCCTCACCATGGCCTCTCAGGATGTGCGGACAGCCTTATTTCACATGAAAGAAATCAAAGAGGCGTTGGCTACAAGTGAAGCCTTATACAAAAGCACTAAGGCACAATTGGGTGAAGTGGAAACCCAATTGATCGCCCAAGAGAAGCAGGCAGCAGAGCTGACACTGCAAATCCAAGAGAAAACGTTGGAGTACGAGGAACTTGACCAGCAGTTGCAGATGGTAGTTGTGCAACGAGATGCAACTCAACAAGAACTCAATGATGCTAAGGCCGCTCTAGATGGCATTACTAAGCGATATGAAGCGGCCAAACAGCAATACGAGAAAGCAACAACTGATTTGGAAAAAGTCAAATCTGACCTAAATGCCACCAGAACGCAGCTCGATGAAGCTGTCACCCAGTTAGCTCGGGAAGAGAAGCGGTATGACAATATGAAGCAAATCAATGAGCGACTGGATATCAGGATCAAGGAATTGCAGGAAACAGAACAACGCATGCGGGAACAGATGGCGTTGCTATCAGAGGAATACGAAACCTATATCCGTCGGCAAGAGGATATCATCACAGAGGCTACTAAGCGACTGCAGGAGATTCAGCTGGGAGACTTTGCTTTCCAGAGTGGGGAGATCTTGCTGGCAACGATCATTGATGGTGGTATACCTGTTGAGGAAGCCCGAGGCGAAGTGTTGACTTTTTTACGGCAAGTAGACCGCTTAGCCCTGGAGCGAGGTGCTAGTATCGATGGCAAGTCCAGCGCGGTGAGAGTACAGTCCGAAGAGCACTTCAACCAGGTAGTTCAAACACTGGCCTCCCAAGGGGAGAAATTCGTAGTGAGGGCTGTATCGATTAGCAATACCCTAGTGGGCGACCCGGTTGTTGTCAGGCTCATGTGCTTCCCGAACGAGTTGATCTATCGTAAGGGTGAAATAGTCAGTTCTGTCGTTGTCAGCACTAAGAACCCCGCAGATATCGAGGCTGAGCTATTGGGCTTGCTGCAGAACCTGAGTATTACGGGACTAGAAAAAGGCATGGTCACCAAGGCAGATGGTTCGGTGGGTGATGTGAGTGTTGATGAGTTTCTGAACGCCATGGCGGCAATTCGCCGATTGCCTGGGCCTGCACTGGTAAGCGCAGTGGCTGATACCAATATCTGGACTGCCATCGGTCCTTTGAAAGTCAGGTTGCTGGTAGAGCCGGTACCGGACGATGTCGCCAAATAGACTAACCCTAACCCCCGGAGGCCGGGGGTTAGTTGATCTCTTCCACTAATGGCAGGGAGTTGCCGACTTACCGGAAGTTACAGTGGATTGCTTAGTAGGGATCACCTCACTGTTATCGAAAGACAAAGCGAGGTGATGTCCCGATGAAGCGGCACGTCTTATGCACACTACTGATCTGTTGGATATCTTTGGTGATGGCAATACCATCCGCCACTGCTGCGTCCTTTGATCTCTTGTTAAAAGGTCATTGGGCATATGCCGACTTGATGCTTCTGGCTGATGCTCACCTCCTAGTAGGATACGATAATGGACAGGAGCTGGCTGCAGTTTTCCCCCTGACCAGATACGAAGTAGCACTATTGGTGGAAGAGATACTGGTTGAGCGTGACCAGTGGGATGAGCAAAATGACATATCTGCAGATACCTTGATGTGGGAGATCCTAGAGGGCAGCACTAGGAATGGGAAAGTGAGTCTATCTACTGAGGTTGTAGCCCAGGCTCGTCGAGATTCGGAAGGAGCGTATAAAGCCTTAGCCAGACTAACGCAGGAGTTTGGCAATGAGCTTGATGCACTGGGAATTGCCATTAATGGGGGTCTGCTTTCTTTAACCGGAAAAGCCAAAAAAGGTGGCTCCCGCGCAGTCACAATGGCTGGGGTCTCAGTTGATAGCAGTGTTCTTCAAACCACAACTCTCGTAAGGCTAGGTGCTGCACAATTAGTTGGTCTTGTTTCCTCATCTGCTGCTACTAACGGATATACTCTATCCGGTGGCTTAGGAGTTGAAGTGAGGCCTATTAGGGTGAACGTCTGGCAGAGTCACAACACTTCAGTGCAACCCCTACAAGAGGTGAAGTCAGACGATATCGCTACTTCACCATCCTTAGCTGAGGATGAGGGAGAAAATGATACCTATGCCCCGGTGGATGTAATGGCTCTAGTTGAGTATTCTATAGAGCGACCAAATCAGGCACTACCGGCGTTTGGGGATGACCAAACCGAATCTGAAGAAGGCAGTCTGCGGCTACATCCCAACATGCTAGATAAACGTCCAATGGGACTCTTAACATCCTACTTCCTGGGGAGAACCGCCAACTAGGTCAACAGAGTGCTCACATCTTAGCGGTAATATTTATTTAACACCGGCAATATCCAATTAGGGAAGGAATTATGGTTTCCAATATCGTAGGAGTACATTGGAGACAGCATAAGGATCTTACTACCAGCAGAAGCAATCGATCCATCCCACCATTGACATAAGGCTCTCCGATTTTCATATCAGATAGTCTGGTTCCAGAAAAAGCTAAGTAATTTATGGACACCCAGGAAGGACTTTTGCTAGTCTCCACGAAATAATAGTATTGCAGGTAAACTATGCCTAGTTATGCCTATCTAGAGCAGGTGACAAGAAAGGAGGTGCACCCCCAAGTAATACACGACTGTTCGTAGCGATGGGCATACTGGAGTTCCGTTACATAATCCAAGGTTGTTTGTGAGGAAACAAGGTCACTCACCTGCAGAACCCTGGGTTTTGATTCGGGACTCCGATTGAGGAGAAGCGAGATCAAAAGGGGGTTAAACTGGATGAACAGAAAGGGTTTAGCGTTATTTATAGCGACGATCATGGTAGCTACTTTGGTTATGCCGGCATTTGCAGCAAGTATGCCTTTTGCCGATGTGCCAAAGGATCACTGGGCCTATGATAGCGTAGCCGAGCTAGCTGCTTCAGGCTTGATCATTGGCTACCCAGATGGAACTTTCAAGGGAGAAAGACAGTTTACAAGGTACGAGATGTCCATGGTGTTTGCCAGAGTATTGGGCCGCTTGGATACCCTCATTGCTGCCGAAGTCGGTGCTGAGGTAAAGGCCGGTGTCGCGGGACTTTCCGATGACATCTACAATAAAGTAGCCCAGGCTCTTGCAGAGGAAATGGCGAAAGTTAAGGCTGAGCTGACAGCTCATATCGATACCGAAATAGCCAGCCTAGAGTTACCCGAGGCTAAAGTGGTAGAGCGTGTAGTTGTAGAGCAGCCCATCGAGGTTCTTCAGCCATTTGAGCTCACCGATGAGGCCAAGGCAATTATTGCCAAGGTCGCAGCCGATGAAGTGGCTGAGAATGTCGCCAAGCTGGAGCCGAAAGTCGTGGAGAAGCTAGTTGAGATCGAGCCAGAGCTAACAGCTAAGGATCTCCAAGGTCTCTTGGCCGCAGTAGCTAATGCGCAGATGACCGCTGATCTAAACGCCGAAGACATCGCTGCACTACAGGAAGATGTAGCTGCTGCCAGAAAGCTGATCGACGAGGTTGCTTTCGGGCTAGATGTCAATGATGCGATTCTCGACGTAACCGATAAGAAGGCTGACAGGGCGCTAGCCGAGGCTGACGACGCCCAGGCCGCTGCCGCTGAAGCAAAGGCATTGGCCACTACTGCTACTGAGCAGGCTCTAGCCGCGTTGAAGGGCGCTGAGGATGCCGGTGCGGCCGCAGCAGCTGCTGCCAAGAAGGCTGATGCTGCCACCGCCGCTGCCGAAGCAGCAACTCAGGAAGTCCGCAATCTGGCTATTACCATTGCTGCTCTTGAGGGCGATGTAGAAGCTCTTGCAGCTTTACTGGAGAGCACCTCCAGGGCTATGGAGTCCGAGATCGCTGCTCTTAGCGAGGAGTTTGGCGCAGAGCTGGCTTCCCTCGGTGTACGAGTAGCTGATCTGGAGAATATTGTTGTAGATAACACCGCTCGCATCGAGGCTTTGGAGAGCGATGTACAGAAGCTAGAGGAAGCTGTTGCTACTACCGAATCCGACGTCGTGGCTCTAAGAGCTGCTGACCAGATTCTGGCAGACGACTTGTCGGCTCTGGAAGATGAGCACGCAGCAACGGCAGAAAAGCTGGTTGTAGTTGATGAGGAGCAGAAAGCTACTGCTGCTGACTTTACCACCTTCAAGGAAGAGCATGAGAAAGTGAAGCTTTCCGGCTCGACCAAGAC
>JAAZLW010000085.1 GCA_012799135.1 Bacillota bacterium
GACCAGCATCTGCACTAAGCTCCCGAGTAAACCGAATACCCTTCCCCGATAGTTATCGGGAACGCTTTCCTGTAGGGTTACATTCAAAGGAACGTTAACTTGGACGTTGAGGAACCCGAGAAATAGCGTTGGCACGGCGATACTGGCCAATATAGCCATGGGAGAGAGGTGCTGGTGTACTATAGGGAATGCAATGATGCTCATTAGGAGAACGAGAATACCTTGCCAGACAATTCCCCAGGAAAGCAACTGGTGTTTACTGATCCTTTGGGTTAGAGCACCTATCAAGAAGGTACCCATCATCAATCCTGCCGGGAAGCTCGATTGGGTAAAGCCGTAATGACTGGCCTCCATTTGGAGAACTTCTTTGCCGAAGTAGGGAAATATCACTGAAAACAGTGGGTTACCCATGAAATTCAAGACAAGCGCGAACATGATTAGGGTGCGCAAACCGACATTGCTCCAGATATAGGTGAATCCTTGCTTGAAGTTGATAATAAACTGGCGCGTAGGACTCGGCGGTTTTGCCTTACCTTGAACTGCAGCGGCGTCGAGACTGTGTTTCTCTCGTTTGGGAAAGCGAATGAACATCTCCGATATCCCCGACAGGATGAAGCAGATGCCGTTAATTATGAAAACCCCAAAATATCCTGTTGCCCCTAGGACAACTGCCCCAGCAATGGGACCTAGAATCCCCGTTGCGCTCATGGAGAAGCTATCTCTGGCGTTGGCTTGCACCAGCTCCTCTTTCTTGACTAGGTTCGGAATCGTAGCCGAAATTGCCGGCCCAAACACCACTCCACAAAGTGACAACAGTGCTGTAGCCACATAGAGAATTGGCATAGTTAACAGCCCTGAGTGGTAAACTGCTGCTAAAGTCAAAGCTAAAAGGCCGCGGATGATATCGGCTCCAACAATAATCATCTTGCGACTGAGTGTATCTACGATGACACCGGCGAAGGGCGCCAACAAAATGCCTGGCAAGGTAGAGACCATCAAGACCGAGCCCAAGGTGGCCCCCGAACCTGTAAGGTCAAGAACCAACCAAGTCAGTGCAAAGTAGTGAATTCCATCACCAATCTGTGATACTAGACGGCCGAGAAACAATAGTCCATAGTCGCGGTTAATAAACAATCGCTGCCAAAGTGGCACTTGGTCTTCCTTGGTATTAGCCATATCTTATTTTCTCCTTCTTCAATTGGTAAAGCACCATTGTCTATTCCGTTGCTGCAGAGTCACACTAATATCCTATAGGTTAGTATTGGAATCACTGTACGTTGATCGGTAGCCCAATTCTACCAATAAAAAAAGAGTTTTCTGACGGGCAGGAAGCCAGTGTTCAGGTCGGATCTCTATGGATTCTATACAGCATGTGGCGGAAATGTTCCTGCAAGTAGGTAGAGAAACCTCGGATATGCCGGAGGGCAATTGAGGATTACGCTATGGGAGCTGGCATTTTTCAGAGAGAGGCTCTGCAGAACTAGCAAGATGAGATAAGGGTAAGTTAGTAAGGAGTTAGTAAACTACTTAAGCAGTAAACTAGTAGACAAGTAAACGGGGTAGGCGTATAATGTGGTCAGTTCTTGATGGTGCAAGTATAGCTGAATGGAGATGACTGCAGCGAGAATACCAACTACTCTCAAGCACAAGCCTGTGATTGTGGTTGAGGACTATGGGAATGTGGATGGACGCAGCGCTTATGATTCAGATGCCAAGGGGCTATCTTTGGGTCTAGCCCAGTGGAATGACCGAGGGAAGCTAGACATTTCGGCAAAGGTATGGCGCCATACCGGAGAAAAGTGGTCCCGTCAATCAGAAGAGCTGCCTATGCACCGTGTCCTTGATCTTGCCATTTTGATCTGTAGAGGCATTTCGTATTTCCAGGAAGCATATCGCTATTCAAAGCTATATGATCCTGACAAACCAGAAATTGATCGAATCGGGCTCCAAGGGGATGCTATGAGTGTATCCGTTTGCACCGAAAACCCCATGATCGATGGCGATATCAAGCTATTTGCTCAAGCTCTTAGCGATGATGGTGAGATCA
>JAAZLW010000086.1 GCA_012799135.1 Bacillota bacterium
ACTCAAGGATAAGCTGGCGTTCGGCATCGGACCTGCGTCATTTGCCGTGGATTGCGATAGCTGGGAGCTGGAGTTCTTGGCAGGAGTGGGCGGGGCGTACAAACAGAACTTCAAGACAGGCGAATCAGAGATCAGCGTACTAGTGGGGGCCAAGGCAAGCACAGGGATCGGCCCTGCGAAAGGAGAGCTATCGGCCAAGGGCGGGGTAACGCTTCGCTTTGACAGCGACGGCAATTTCACCGGCTGGACCGACAGGGGAGAACTCGGGGTGAATACAGGCATAGGTCCGCTATCGGCCGGCCAGTCCCTCGAAGGATCAGCCGACCTCGGCTCGATAGCAGGGCCAAGCACCCAAACAACGTCAAGCCTTGGGATTGGGGAGTAAGTGATAAGGGTATGCTCCTCTACTTACATCTCGGCCTACCAGCCTCTCTCCACCCCCATCGGCCCAGCAAGCATGCTGGACACACGCGAAAGCCTACCCGACAAGGGCTAGCCCTTGTCTATTGTATAAGGCCTTTGCTATCTAAATAGTTCGTCCTGGATCTTGCGAAGGTTCCATATAAGTGAAGTAGACCTTGGTTGCACCATCTCGTGCGTAATAATACTTCCCTTGGGAATTGGCTTGGTAACTTCTAACCCCTTAACAAGTCCAAGTGGAACCGCATTCCGTGATTTAGCATCTTCGTATTTAATGACACTCGCACGAACAGTATAACCGCCTATTCCATCAATGGTCTCCCCAGGGGAGAGGTCTTTCTTCGCCAAAGCTATAATTTCTACTGTTGGTGTTCTGCCAAATGCCATATCCGCCTGTCCAAATATAGCCGCTCGTGCTGCAGACAAGGGTGTTTCCATGCTACAAAGATGATAGGGACGAATGAAAGTGTAATAGGGGCCTGGACCCATATCCCTAAGCTTTAGACATTGGCGTAGTCTGGGACTATCAGTATACGCAACAACAAAGACACCTGGGGCAAGGTCTCCGATTACGAAGTCAACGACGCCCTGATTGTGCAGTATACCTCCGTCAGACGCTGGAACAAGAACTGTATTCAATTGATCTTTGTTTATTGATGGTCCATGCATGCCTGGCACATCAGGAATCAGTCCTGTGGCATTGGCTACAGCACCCATCTCAATCATGGTTTTGGAGCCATCCACAAACTCTACGAGCATCCGTGGATTCAGACCGCGCCCAGCCGCTTCTTCGGCCAAATCACTGGGAACTGCATCTGGGTCCAATGGGTTGTTCTTTCCTTTACCAGCTGCGACCACTTGAAGACCGACTGATTTCACGAACTCGATCAGCTCGATAATCGCCACTGGCTCATCACCAGCTGAGCCCGTATACACGACACCTGCATCTTGCGCCATGCGGTTCAAAATAGGACCAACTGTGACATCGGCTTCGATATTGAGCATGACGACATGCTTACCATTGTGAATGGCATTCATTGCCAGGTGAGCCCCTGTTTCCGGATCACCGGTTGCATCCACTACAACTTCTACACATGATAACTCGGCGACCTTTAGCGGATCTTTGACGATGATAGCCTTTCGTCTTGGTTCTGCACTGGCATTCTGGCCCTCAATGATGTATTCTGCTTCTGAGTATTCGGCTTCTTTAAACCCGACGACTGCGCGTTCTACCGTCAAATCAGCTACTGCAGCAATATAGACTCCGGGGATGCTCCGAACGGCTGCCATCATATCCACACCCATTTGGCCCACGCCTACCAAGCCAAGGCCTATCGGTTGCCCCTTCCTCTCACGCTCAACCAGTTCTTCATATAATCTTCCCACCAGGGATTCCTCCGTTTCTATGACTATGCCTGAATCAGTGTTTTTCGATAATGATCAAGAAAAACGGCACCGAGTATAACAAAACCCATAAATACCTGTTGCCAAAATGCGGACACATTCAGTATCGTAAGCCCATTCATGAGCGTGGATATGAACAACACACCTATCAGAGTGCCCCCAATACTACCAACGCCTCCAGATAGACTGGTACCGCCAATAACTACAGCTGCAATCGCAGAGAGCTCGTAACCGGATCCAGCGACGGGTTGACCCGAAAACAGTCGCGAGGAGTAGATAAGGCCACTCAGACCCGCGCAAAAACCCGAGATCATGAAAACAAGTATCTCCACTTTTTGGACATTTACACCTGACAGATAGGCTGCATCCTTGTTATCACCAATTGCATATATGTGTCGGCCTAGTTTAGTTTTTGCCAGTACAAAATGCCCCAAAGCATAAACGATCACTACAATGAACACTACGTTGGGGATTCCACAAATCTTCCCGGCTGCCAGTTTCCGGTATGCCGGTGGGAGTCCCATCACGGCTCGGCCATTGCTATAAACATAGCATAGTCCACGCAAGAACCACATAGATGACATCGTCACAATGAAAGCCTGAAGCTTGAATCGGGCGATGCAAATACCGTTGAACATTCCTAAGAGAGTCGCTACAACCAGTCCAATCATAGCTGCCACCGGAATCGGTCCGCCGTTCGCCATGTACGTAGTGGCAACTACAGATGAGAATGCAAGAATTGGGCCTACTGATAGATCAATATGCCCAGCAAGAATCACGAAGGTCATTCCCGCGGCAATAGCCGCGTTTGTACCAGATTGGATGAGAATGTTCATGATGTTTCCGGTTGTAAGGAAAACCGGTGACATAAGACTAAAGACAACCATCATTAGAATAAGTCCTATCATAACACTGAACTGACTTGCCAGTACCATGGAATGCTTCTTGCCTGCTAGAAGGCCAGAACTGCCCGTATCAAGTGATTTGGATCCCAACTCGAGATTTTCCTTTGCCACCTTACCTACCTCCAGTCGCTAACCCGACAAGTTCGTTCTTAGTAGCTTCTTTCGCGTCCAGGATGTCAACTATGCGCCCACGTGACATGACAGCGATGCGTGTCGACACTCTCAAGACCTCGTCAACATCAGATGAAATGATAATAACGTTCTTGCCAAGAGCAGCCAGGTTTCTGATAATCTTATATATTTCTTCCTTTCCTTCTACATCGATTCCCCTAGTAGGCTCATCAATCAGCAATAGCTTGCACTCAGCAAAAAGCCACTTGGCTACAACGGTCTTCTGTTGATTTCCTCCACTTAGAAACTTAGTCGGGGTTATCATAGAACTGAGCCTAATACTCAGATCGGAAACGAAAGAGCTAACCAAATCGTTTTCTCTCCGAGCGTTTACTATACCGAATCTCGTGACTTTGGAAAGAGAGGGAAGTGTTACATTATGAAGTACAGGCAGACCTAGGTTCAGACCGTGATTTTTCCTATCTTCGGGTAGGTAGCCTATCCCTAACTC
>JAAZLW010000087.1 GCA_012799135.1 Bacillota bacterium
CTCAATATGAGCTGCTAGATCAGGAGAAGCCATACTCCTATGAGGATTTTGCTTTCCCTGAAGATGGGAAATGGCCAGATCCCAAAGCTCTTGCCGAGGAAATTCAGAAGGCAGGCCTAAACTTGGTGCTATGGCAAATTCCCGTTGTCAAATATGAAGCGAATGAACCGGGACCACAGCTCCTAAGTGATGAGTCTTATGCAATCGAGCAAGGTTATTGTGTCATGAATGACAATGGTACTCCCTACCGCATTACAGACCATTGGTTCAAGGGTAGCCTTTTACTAGATTTCACCAATCCCGAGGCGGTAAAATGGTGGTTTGGTAAGCGCACCTATCTATTAGAAACGTTGGGAGTCAAGGGATTTAAGACTGATGGCGGAGAGTCCTTGTTTGATGATAGCACGGTGTTGTATGATGGGCAAACTGGAGAAACAGCTCATAACGCCTACCCTCTGCAATACGTCTGTGCCTATAATGATTTCATGCACGCACATGGTGTTCAGGGAACAACGTTCTCGAGGGCCGGCTACACGGGTGCACAGACCCAACCAATTCACTGGGCAGGCGATCAAGTTAGTGAATGGAGCGAATTTCGTGCTCAATTGACGGCAGGTCTTTCTGCTGGCCTGTCTGGTATACCATTCTGGAGTTTTGATATAGGTGGTTTTGCGGGAGATTTCCCTAGCCCCGAACTATACTTGCGCTCAGTGGCAATGGGGGCTTTTAGTCCAGTGATGCAATGGCATTCGGAACCCCGAAGTGGTCAGTTCTACCATACTGCACGTGAGCGCTGGAATAACGATCGAAGCCCATGGAATCTCGCCGCTTTGTATGGAGATGATCGAATCATATCTATATATCGGTTGTTTGCTAACCTACGAATGAACCTAATGCCATATATTTATCAAGAAGCTAAACATTGTGTGGAAACGGCCAGACCCTTGATGGCTCATCTGTTGGTGGACTATCCCGAGGACAGCTTAGTATGGTTTGTTCACGATCAGTATATGCTTGGGCGGGATTTGTTAGTTGCCCCCATCGTTGATGAAGGAGCCACAAGCCGCGAGATATATCTTCCTACAGGAAAATGGCATGACCTATTTCTAGGCGGAACCATAAGTGGATCGCAGACTATTGAATACTCCTGTCCGATTGAGCGAATACCCGTGTTTGTCCGGGACGGTGCGGTTCTACCAGTAAATATGGGTCATACAGGATTAATTGGGTCGCAGACAATTTCTGGCGGTGTAGGAAACGATATGTCAAGATATGCTCAATTAGCATTCTTGTGCTTTGGCAATGCAGATGCTGAGTTCACAGATGAACTGGGAAATCGTCTATCCTTGTGTGGCGGTCGTGTTAGTGGAGTGGGTGTCTCCAACGTGATTTTGGTGGACGCCACAGGTGTGGAGGATGGCGATGATGTAATGCTATTTGGTCGTTCCCTCGCAGCTCGGTCGGTGGTGGTAGAGTGACGGAAGGGGGGCTACATAATGCGAAAGAAAATGACGATTTTTTTGTTCTTGCTTCCTAGCTTGGTCGGGCTGGTACTGTTTTCAATCATTCCTATCGGTACCTCTTTGTATCTGAGTTTGACTGAGTGGGACATCATCGGAGGCCCGCCTAGATTTCAGGGGTTTAGGAATTACGCCCTAATACTGACCAGCGAGGAAATGGCCCGTGTGTTAGGCAACACTCTGTATTTTATTGTTCTCTACATTCCTCTTATATTGGTTTTCTCAGTTCTCATAGCGGTGTTACTTAACAACAAGCTACCGGGCATTGGAATATATCGGACAATTTACTATATTCCTGTCTTAACATCGTGGGTAGCTGCCGCCTTACTTTGGAAATGGCTCCTAAATCCCAAATACGGTGCAGTGAACGCTATTCTTGGGATGATAGGAATTCAGGGTCCGGGATGGCTCCACGATAAAGCTTGGGCGATGCCCGGTATTGTGCTAGCTAGTATCTGGAAGGATGCTGGCTATTTTTCAGTGATTATTCTCGCCGGACTGCAGGGGATTAATCCGTCATACTATGAGGCTGCTGAGATTGACGGAGCCGGCGGATTCGCAAAACTGAGAAACATTACTTTGCCGTTGGTTACTCCCACCTTGTTTTTCGTAACGATAATATGCATTATTAACTCTTTTCAGTTGTTCCCCCAGGTAA
>JAAZLW010000088.1 GCA_012799135.1 Bacillota bacterium
CAAGGTCATCATCTATTCTGACCGGGAACATGCAGCCAATTTCTCCTACCTGGCAGGATTTGGTCCCCGATTTGAAGAGGGACTGCTTATCGTCGGTCTGTCCGGTACTCCTCAAGCAGTCTTGGGGACAGAGAACATCGATATGATTAGATACACAGTGGCAGACTTGGAAGGCATTCATTTTCCCACCTTTAGCCTGATTGGGCAGCCACGGGAAAACGTCAAGGCACTTACTGAAATCCTTAAAGGTGCCGGTCTAGAGCAGGGGATGACAGTGGGAACTGTGGGCTGGAAATACTATGGTCCAAACGATGGATGTTTCCCTGATTCTATAGAGATACCTCATTACTTGGCTGAAGCTATACGGGAAGTGGTGGGAGAGCCTTCGGGCGGTGAGGGTGGAACAGATCAAGATAGCCGGGTCAAGAATGCCACCTGTCTTTTCATGTCACCTCATGATGGATTGCGGGTAGTACTGGAACCAGAGCAGATCATCGTTTTTGAATACGCAGCATGTCTCGTTGCCCGCTCGATGCTAGCCCTAATGGACAACATTGACGCAGGAAGAACAGAGTTGGAGCTAGCCGGCTGGTTTCAGAATCGGGGGGTACCCCTTTCTGTTCATCCCATGCTCTCCACGGGAGAAAAAGCGCGCTTCGGGCTGGTTAGCCCTACAGACAGAGAGGCGAGATTAGGGGATTTTCTGACAACAGCATATGGGATCGAAGGAGCACTCTCCTGTCGAGCCGCATACATCGCCCATGATGAAAAGGATCTTTCACCTGATAGTCAAGATTGGCTGGAGCAAATAGCGATACCGTATTTCGCTACAGCGGCCAAATGGTTTGAAACCGTGCGAATCGGTATCGAAGGTAGCGAGATCTGGGATCTGGCCGAAACGCATTTGCCCAAACCGAGGTTTGGCTGGAACCTAAACCCCGGTCACTTCATCGCGGCTGATGAATGGGTATCGACACCTTTTATGCCGGGGTCTGATGTAACGCTGCAGAGTGGCAACTATATTCAGTATGACTTGATTATTGCCCCAAAGCCTCCGCATTTTGGAGCAGACCTCGAGGATGGTATAGTTCTTGCCGACAAAGAGCTGCAGGCTAGCATCAAGGCTAAATCCCCTGATACATGGGCACGGTTTGAGCGCCGCTGCCATTATGTTCGTGACGTATTGGGGATTGAGCTCGCTGACGATGTTCTGCCCATGTCCGACATACTCGGCTATTACAGGCCGTTTCTCCTAAACAAAGCCAGCGCTTTCGCCATTAGGTAAGCATAGGCATTGGCGTGTTCTATGGCCAACGGTCCGCGCCGCGTCACCCAACAACCAACAGGTTCAATGATAGTCTTGCTCCAGGAGCCTTTGCCAGCAATGTTATTGTCGAACTAATCTGCCGGCAAGGTGCTCCTTCGTATTATCCCCATGGCTATCAGCACGCCCCCGGCCAACAGGTTGAGGAAATAGGTAAACACACGCCACGTGCCCACAAAAAGCCCGATTAGATCATGGGGAACGATGCTGCTAAACAATGCAGCAAAGCCCAGCTCTGCCGCGCCACTCGATCCCGGTGTTGGGGCATAGGAAGCGGCTAGATAGAATATCAAGGCTACGGCCATTACTTGTATGAATCTCGGCTGCATGCCCAGGCCCAGCAGAATCACAGCAGGGACTGTGGTAAGCGTGATCCACCAGGCATAGCTGAGCATGGTCACTTTCCAAAGTGTAGAACGCTCGCTTCGGGTAAATGTCAGTAATGCACTGTGAAACTCTCTTAGTTCTTGGTCAATCCACTGCAATATGGCATCTAGTTTTTCCGATTTGAAGAATCGCAGGGTAAGTCTGTTGCGTATGAGTGGAGCAATGAGCACCCTGATTTTGTCCGGATGCATGATCAAGTACAGGAATAGAGCTAACCCAGCGAAGTAGAGAATGATCCCGATTCTCAGGACAATGTGCATAGCTTTTGGCAAGGTCCAAGTGTCCACGAAACCGAACAGCCAAATCGAAGCCACAAGACCCAGAGTGAGGCGGCCAAAAGTGCTGCACAGGCTCTTGGTGGCAACAAGCGCAGTGGATTGCCCTACGGTCAATCCGCTGCAGGTTAGAAAGTATATCTGCATTGGGCCTCCGGCTGAGCCGAAGAAGGTGACATTGGATGCGAACGTTCCTAGAATGGAGATGCGTATACCATCTAGGATACGAAGCTTACCTCCGAGTGAGTGGGAGAGAAGTTTCATGCGCAGTGAGTCGATAAGCCGCGTCAGCAACATGAGGCCAGAGGCCATAGCAAGTGTCATGGGTTCTATCTGTACAAGCTCTGCCCAGGAACCATGGCCCCCGGTAATTCGGAGAACTGCATAAAGTCCAAGCACGCTGAAACCTAGGCCTATAAGAGTACCCCGTGCAAGTTGTGCAGAACTCCTGGGAGTGGTCCGCTGTTCGTCATCCATGGGAAGATGCTTCCCCCTTTAGGCTCCTTGACAAATGGTTGGAGTCCCGTTCATTATGCATACCCTCTAATGAATTCGCATTTTAACCAAGATGTTCCTTCCAAGAGGCTCCTCTTGCAATCTCTATCGCTTCTTGCGCTTCATGGTTTCTATGTCTTTGGCATCAATAGAGTTGGCTCATACTCATCTTGGGCGCTTCAACTACAGAATCTCCCGGCAAAAGCATAGCCTGCATCTATGCACTTGAGGTCGATGTTTAACAGATTCTCATACCTGGGAGAGATCAGTGATCTCAGGCTGGCCTGGGCATCGGCGATGGGTATTTGCGGATAAAGTCTGAGCAATGCCCCAAAGAGGACCATGTTGGCCACCCTTGGATCGCCTGCTTCTTTAGCTAGCTGTGAAGCGGGGATAGGGATCAAATGACCTGGCCGCTGGGCAGCCGAGGTCCCAATCACATCGGCGTTGTAGATGGTATACCCTTGTTCAGACGTCATATCGGCAAATCGTTCCCAGGATGGCTGATTTAGAACTAGTAAATAATCAGGCTGGTCGACAACCGGGGAGCCGATCGGCTCTTCACTAATCACGACGGCACAATGACAAGTACCGCCTCGCTGCTCTGGTCCATAGGAGGGATACCAGGTCACCTGGTAGCCAGCTGCTAAAGCTGCTTCGGCCAGCAAACGCCCAGTGAAGAGTATGCCTTGACCGCCAAATCCAGCAATCATTATACCGTATTCCATGTCCGAGGATGCTCCAGGAAATCACAGAGGCTTACCTGAACCATCCCTTTCCCCCCTTACTCATGCTTTCTTGCATCTTCAATGACTCAGATTCATGCTTGCCATAAACGTCTTACTCAAAGTCTCGAAACACCCGTAGTGGGAACTCGGTTGTCATTTGCGTATCCACAAACTCTAGGGCTTTAATCGGATCGAGGTGCCAGTTAGTTGGGCAAGTCGATAGTATTTCAACTAGACTGAATCCCTTCTCTGCCAGTTGGGCTGTGAAAGCCCGCTTTATTGCTTGTTTGGCGGTGCGGATCTTGGCTGGCGATGATACTGACACCCGGGCCATGTAGGCTACTCCCGGTAAGACTGATAGCATTTCGCAGACTGGTAGTGGATATCCGTGAAGAGCGGCATCCCTTCCCGAAGGAGTAGTCGTAGATTTTTGACCCAAGAGTGTCGTTGGAGCCATCTGTCCACCGGTCATACCGTAGACAGCGTTATTAACGAAGATAACACTGATATTCTCACCCCGATTGGCGGCATGCACTGCCTCGGCTATACCGATAGAAGCGAGATCTCCGTCTCCTTGATAGGTGAAAACGAAATTCTGTGGGCGAACTCGCTTGATACCTGTAGCCACGGCCGGTGCACGGCCATGGGCGGCTTGTTGCATGTCACAGTTGAAGTAATCATAAGCGAAGACCGAACAGCCAACAGAGGCGATTCCTATGG
>JAAZLW010000089.1 GCA_012799135.1 Bacillota bacterium
GCATGGCACCACTGTCGATTCGGTGAGCACCGAACCATGTAATAAATACCATGGAAATATTGACAATCGCCATTTGCAGTGGCATCGTCAGGGCAAAGAGCCGATTAATCCGGAGGGCGGTAGAGGTCAGATCTACGTTTGCCTCATCAAAGCGCTTCCTTTCATACTCGGTCTTCACAAAAGCTCGGATGACGCGGACTCCACTGAGCTTTTCCCGCACTACCTGATTCAGTCTATCGATCTTGACCTGCATGGCTTGAAATAAAGGTAGAGCTCTTTGCATGATTATTGCCAGCGTAACTCCCATCACCGGTACAATGACAATAATCGACATAGAAAGGCGAACATCCTGGCGAAGTGCCATGATTATGCCCCCTAGACACATGACAGGGGCAGAAATCATCACATTTAGCCCCATCAAAACTGCCATCTGAACCTGTTGCACATCATTGGTTGTACGGGTAATCAGGGAAGGGGTGCCGAACCGATCTACCTCGCTTTGAGAGAAGCTTTGCACTTTGCGAAAAAGTTGACTGCGCAGGTCACGGCCAAAAGACATTGCCGTCCTAGACCCCCAGTACACGGAAACTACGGCGCATAGCGCCAGCAACAAGGTTACCAACAGCATAAAGCCACCGGTCCGCAAAATGTACTGGGTATCACCCTTCGCTATGCCATTGTTGATAATATTGGCATTGAGATTGGGTAGATACAAATTGGCCATGGCTTGAACCAAGAGCAAAACGATAACCAGCGTAATTTGCTTCCAGTAAGGCTTAAGGTACTCCAGTAATCTTGCCATAGGGAACCAGATACCTCCTATCCTATGTAGTGCCATCGAGTTCCTCGGAAATATTAGTGCATAGCGTGTTCAATAATCTGTCGAAATCCTCCCGATCAGAGGAAGACATTTGGCCAAAACTGATATTGATAAATCGCGCTAGCACCTCATTCATTTCATCTAGGAGTATCCGACCTGCATCGGTCAAGTAAAGGCGGGTTAACCTTTGATCTTCTACATCTGTTTTCCGGACAATGATCCCTGCAGCCTCCATTTTCTGCAGCATTACCGTTACTGTCGAGGATGCCACATGCAGCTTTCGAGCCAGATCCCGCTGGGTAATACCAGCATGGTTACTGACAATCAATAGGCATCCAGCCTGCCCGGGGTGTGCTTCTTTCTCTGACATCATCTTGAACATCAGCTGGCGATATAAACGCATTGTCTTGAAAAGGCTGTGAAACACCCGCAAAGACATGGGATCAACTCCGGGAAGTTTGGGAAATACCGGGTCCTCGCATGCGGAGAAGCGCATTCCTAGGCCTCCTCAGGTACTATTTCTACGAACCAATACCAATCGTTGCCTTGCTAATAGATAGCATGCTAACTATCTACGTAATGTATTGTACCGTTATTCGCCAACGAGGTCAACAGCTAGTAGTACTTTCCATTAATTTATGTAGTCATAGCATAAAAGAAAGAAGCCATCGTATCTTCCGACGACCTCTTTCCGGTTAAGCTGCGCTCTCTTTTCTAAGACCTATCCTACTGGAATCTCTCCCAGTTATCCTTGTCAACAATTTCGGTAGGCGTCTTGACGAATTTGGGGACCTCTTTACCTGCCAGATAGTCTCTTGCTGTCTGCATGGCTATTCTCCCCATTTCGTAGGGGAAAACTGCCAGAGTGGCGGTCAACGTCCCCTTGCTAACATCCTGAATAGCATCAGGGTTACCATCCAAACCAATCGTGAAAACATCCTTATTCATAGAGCGGGCCGCCTGAGAGGCTCCTTGAGCCATAGCATCGCTGCAACCAAAGAAGAGATCAATATCAGGGATAGCCTGTAGCAGGTTTTCCGCCACATTCATCGCTTTTTCCCGTTCCCAATCTGCTGGCTGTGAAGCGACCACCTCAATCTCGGGGAATTTGTCCATAACTTCCATAAAACCGCCTTTCCTTTCCGTAGTATGGAAGCCAGGGATTCCCTCAAGGATAACCACTTTACCCTTGAACTCACCATATTTGCTGTGCAGCAATTCAACAGCTTTCAGTCCACACTTACGCCCGCCGGCCCTCTGATCGTATCCGATATAGGCGACTACGTCACCTCCGGGGAGCTCAGTCAATGAGTTGTGAATGAAAATCGGGATTTGGGCAGCATTCGCCGAACGGACTGCAGTGACTATAGCCTTGTCATTGATCGCGCAGATACTGATGGCATCGACTTTTCGTTGAATCAAATCCTCTACCATACTGACTTGCATTTGGAAATTGGTTTCACGATCAGGTGCCAGGGACTCAAACCCCCAAGCAAACTCTCGGGCTTCGGCTTCAGCTCCCTTGACCAGCGTCACATGAAAAGTGCTTGTCAACGCAGGGGATACCACTGCCACCCGGGTATTGGCTGCCGAAACTATGGAACCCATCAAACAGACAATCAAGAGCACCAAACAACTCATCCGTAGTATGCTCTTCACCAGATTAACCCCCTTCAGGTTTTCCTTACACAACAATTCATAGCCTTACCTCGGCAGCAAAGTCGTTTTCTCCCCCCTCCCTGATCATGACAGTAGAAACCAGCCAACAGAGCACTGACCAAGCTGGCAACCGATATCTATCTACCTGTCTGGCGCTTGCGGAGCACATCCATAGCCACCGCTGCGAGAATAATCAAACCTAAGATCACGCGTTGCCAATGCGAGGAAACGAGTAGTAGATTCAAGCCATTTCTCACAACCCCCATAATCAGGGCTCCGATTAGAGAACCGATTACCTTACCCTCGCCCCCACTTAGGCTGGTGCCGCCAATCACTACCGCTGCGATCACATCCAGTTCAAAACCATCTCCGGCTACTGAAGTCGCAGCATCAAGCCTGGCAGCAAGGACTAACCCTGCCATAGCTGAAAGAAAACCTGTCATTGTATAGACAATAGCTTTGTATCGAGCAACGGGGATACCGGATAGAATAGCCGCTTCTTCATTCCCGCCGATGGCATAAGAGAAACGGCCTACCTTGGTGCGAGTGAGAAGGATATGTGCCAGGTAATATACTATAACCATCAGTATGACTGGAAAAGGAACAGGACCGACCATACCATTGCCCAAGAATCGGTAATGCTCATGGAAAGAGTAGATCGGAGCACCTCCCGTATAGACAAACGCCAACCCGCGGGCAACCCCCATCATCCCCAGTGTGGCAATAAAGGGCGGCAGGGGGATTTTCGTAATCAAGACCCCATTGATAAAACCCATTAGTCCCCCGATCACCAATCCCAGAAAAACCGAGACCCAAATATTCCACCCCATGTTAATCATCATCCCGGCTGCTAGACAGCTAGCCAGGCTGAGGACTGAACCTACAGAGAGATCAATCCCCCCCGTAATGATCACAAACGTCATTCCGGCCGCGACAATGGCAATCAACGATGATTGCCTGAGGATATTCATTATATTGGTCACCGACAGAAAGTAAGGTGAGCTAAGGCTTAGAATCACACAGAGTATCAGCAGTCCTGAGAATGCTCCTAATTCTTTGCCCAGAGAAAACTTGGCCCTTTGCCGAATTGTAACATCAGTCCCCATATCGTTCACTCCTTAGTGGCGCATTCCACGATCTTGTCTTGAGTGGCCTCCGAGCGAAGCAACTCCCCGGTCAGACGGCCTCTACACATCACGAGAATTCTATCGCTCATCCCGATAATCTCCGGCAATTCCGATGAGACCATGATCACACCGACCCCGGCTTGCCCTAGCTGATTGATCAGATTATAGACTTCAACCTTGGCTCCCACATCGATACCCCTGGTTGGTTCGTCAAAAATCAGAATCCTAGCGTGGGAGAACAACCACTTGGCCAGTGCGACTTTCTGCTGGTTCCCACCACTGAGATACCGAACGAGGTGCTCTACAGCCGGAGTTTTGATTTGCAGGCTTTGCACGTACTCTGCACCAACTACCCTTTCTCGGCCGTAATCAATAAACATACCGTTCATCACTTGATCAAGATCGGTGACTGTAATGTTTTCCGCCACGGACAGTCCCAAGAACAACCCTTGCTTCTTGCGATCTTCAGTGATAAAACCTATTCCCAACTGCACAGCATCTTGAGGAGACTTGATGCGAACTGGCACCCCATCGAGATAGATCTGCCCCATGTCATAGGACTGAGCTCCGAAGAGACAGCGCATCAACTCAGTCCGACCGGAGCCCACTAATCCAGCGAACCCCAGGACTTCCCCCTCATGCAAAGTAAAAGAGATATCTGTCAGCTTCTTTCCCCAGGTCAGTCCCTCAACCCGAAGCACTTCCCGACCAATCGACGCAGGAGTCTTCGGAAACTGTTCGGAAAGCGTCCGCCCAACCATCAAATGGATTAGCTGATTAAGATCTGTGTCCCCTACGTTCCGGGTAGCAATCTTCTTGCCATCCCGCAAGACTGTAACACGATCGGCAATGGCGGGAAGCTCCTGCAGCCGATGGGATATATAGATAACGGAGACTCCCCTCTCCTTCAATCGATGAATAGTAGCAAAAAGCTCCGCTATCTCATTTTCCCCCAGTGAGGCCGTAGGCTCATCCATAACAATGATCTCTGCTTCCATGGACAATGCCTTAGCCACTTCCACCATCTGCTGCATAGCCACCCCTAGTTCGTCGACCCGAGTTTCAGGATCAAGATCGATCTTAAGCTCTTCCAAAATAGCCTGGCTATCGCTAACTATCTTTTTTCTGTCGATTAAGCTGGCAGAGGCCATGGGTTCACGGCCCAAAAAGATGTTCTCACCAACCGTCAGAGTGGGGACTAGATTGAACTCCTGATAGATCACACTGATTCCAAGCTCGAGGGCATGTTTGGGACTAAGCACAGAGGTTTGCTTCCCATGTAAGTAGATCGCTCCCTGATCCAAGGTGTATGCCCCAGCCAAGATCTTGATCAATGTTGACTTGCCAGCTCCGTTTTCTCCTAATAAGGCGTGAACCTCCCCCTTCTGCAGCTCAAAATCTACATTATCTAAAGCCAACACTCCGGGAAAATGTTTGGTAATTCCCCGCATCCGGAGAACAGGATCTGCCGCGATCAATATTAACCACTCCTCAATCTCCTGAGTCTTAACCGACGTCTCCAGGTTACAGCCACCTATTGTTTGAAAAGCCTGAGTCTTAATAATCTATTACTCTATTCATCAGCTTTGTCCTTCTTTGTGTAACTGCAAAAAAACTCATGTCAGAGACTGGAAACCCGTTTGCTGGCTGAAGGAAACCCCCTCGGCAGGGCGAATGCATAGGCAGGATCGTCCTTTGGTAGCTAAGGAATAGTTGGGAACTCGGAACAACACCAAAGGAGGCTTAGAAAGCCTATGAAAACTCATGCCCGTGGGAAAACTCTAGTCTTGCTCGTGTCCACCATCCTATCCCTGCTGCTTGGTGGTTGCGGTCCAAGCCAGCCCGTGAAGATAGCCCCTAGCAGATACGACAAATGGGTAAACGATATCGACTACCTGGCCGAAGAATTGCCTAAGAGGCATAAGAATCTCTTCTTCAGCCTGGATCGGGCAGACTTCTACAGGGAGACAGAACGCATAAAGCAGCAGGTCAACAAATGGACGGATGACGAACTCAAGGTGGCACTAACTGGGTTAGTCGCCTCAGTGGGTGATGGACACACAATGATTTACCCTGACTTTAGGGTTATGTATCCTCTTAGACTATACTGGTTTAAGGAGGGGATCTATGTACTAGATGCTTCTGAGGAATATCAAGAGGCAATCAGTCTCAAGCTCGTTACCATCAATGGCAAACCCCTTGGTGAGGTGCTCACTGCTCTAGGACCCATCATATCCTGTGATAACGAAGCGGGGTTCAAGTACTATGTACCGAGCTATATGCTGGCCCCATGGGTCCTACGGGGGCTAGGGATTTCTGATAGTGACCATGTGACAATGGGCTTTCTCGATAGCGAAGGTCAGAAAGTCGTTCTCACCATGTACCCGGAGGAGACCCAGAGTATCCAATACATGGCATCCTTTAGCCAAAGAGCTGGTCTGCCATTGTATTTACGCCATCCCGGTCTTTACTACTGGTATGAGTATATCCCGCAGCATAACACCGTATATTTTCAGTACAATGTCTGTGCCAATATGCCTGTTCAGTCCTTCCAGGCCTTTACGGACGAGTTATTTGAGTTTATAGTTCACAACCAAGTAGAACGACTTGTTGTTGATCTTAGAAGCAACGGTGGTGGTAATTCCTCGGTCATGTCTCCCTTTATTGGTAGAGTAAAGAGAAGTGCTCTTAACGATGCAGATAAGCTATTTGTAATCATCGGACGCAGGACTTTCTCATCTGCACTGCTAAATGCCTTAGATCTCAAACAATCTACTAAGGCCACCTTCGTTGGAGAGGCAACTGGCGGCAAGCCCAATCACTATGGAGAAGTGAGGACACTATTCCTGCCTAACACCGGGCTTACAGTCGGATACTCTACCAAGTACTTTAGAAAGTCACGAGAGGATGCTGATTCGCTGCTGCCTGATGTGATAATCGAGCCTATTATCGCGGCTTTTACCAAAGGGCAAGATCCGGTAATGAACTGGATCCTACAATAGCTTCGCCTACTTTCCAAGCCCCGCGAGATAGTGTCGCAAGCCAACATACCTGATGCGAATCAAGGTATCTGCACCGGTATTCTGATTATGGAAGCGCTCGCTTTTCAAAGCCTTGATTAGCCATGTTGCATCGCGAAGGAAATAATTGTCACGCGAATGAGTATGAATTAGTAACAAGAATTATCCTTGCCTCCGTCCCAACAAGGTATGATATAATATGTGAGACTTTCATGGCCACCAACCAAGTCTAGGGAGGGGACAAAGGCCCATGAGTGATGAACAGCAGACTAACCGTAGGAGCCCCGCTCAGCTTAGACGGAGCGCCCTGGTAGGTGTAGCTTTTAGCATCC
>JAAZLW010000090.1 GCA_012799135.1 Bacillota bacterium
ACTCTTTCCTCCCTCGTGTTTCTGGTGGCTTCTGTCAGTTTCCAACCAACGTGAGAGTAGGTCAAGTTTCTGTATTCGGCGGCTCCTTCACCTCCTGCCATTCAAATCAACACAATCGATCATTCTCGCAGGTCCTCAAGGTCAACCATACGCCCACAAGAAATAGGCATATTCTACATTCGACAGAATAGTGGGAATTCCTTTTCGGAAATCACGGAAGGTGTTTGACAGGGAAACCGCTTTGGAACATGCAAGGAGTGGACCGGGTTGACATACCCTAGATACATTTCTATCTACAATCCGAGCCTTAGAGCCTACCAGGCTTCCACAACTTGCCAAGGGGAATGGTTAGCCCCGGGTAGTTCGGGTGGGTGAAGACTTGTATCCCCTCGGCATAGCTCCGCTCTGTGTACCGGTCGGTATCGGAGAGGGCAAAGGCTTCCAGTGTCTTTTTCAGGATCCACTATCCAGTAGTGGGGAATGCCGGCTCGTGCGTAGATGACTAATGTCAGGTGTACGCTTGCCCGCGCCTGGCTGCAAAGGAAGATGGTACTATATGGGCGCGGGGAAAGAACGGGTATGGCGAATTGTGAGCCAGGCTCTGTTAGCAGCAAACCCGAATGCATTGCAGCCCTGCAAGGCATCATCGGGTTTGGATGGGGGTACAACTACAGTATCACTCTGTCTGAAGACGGGAGTAAACATTAACAAGGATTGGGCAGCAGGGGTTTTGAGATTGACTCGTCAAGAACAGCCTATAGCCGACATTCTCTCGCTAAGCCATTGGGCTAAGTCTGATTCGGTCAGGTTGCCCATTGCCAGGTCAAGCATTACCGTAACAACCTCGGCTTCCGGAGCAAGCAGTTCCCAGCCATTAATGGCAAGGAATACATACATGACCATAAAAGCTATACGTCTATTGCAGTCAAGATAGCCATGATTTTGCACGAGGCCAGAGCCATAGGCCGCCGCGAGGGTAGCAATATCAGAGTCGGGTTCGTAGTTCCATCGCTGAATGGGTCGCGCCAACGAGGATTCAATCAGGTGATTGTCTCTAACCCCCATCCGGCCTCCGTGCTTCCGTGTCTGATCAAGGTGTATGGCGTCCATGATCAGGCGAGTCAGCCACTTGGGTTCCTTCATGCTCTCAGTCACCTCTCGCCAGTTCACGGAGAGCATTTCTGTATTGCTTTGCTCCTTGCTCATAGGCCTGCATCGCTTGCTCAAAGGTTGGGTCGTAAGGTGTGAGTAGAACGCCATTATCGGTTTCGATAGCAAAGACCTCATCACCGACTCCTAGGCCGAGACGATCAGCTATGTCTTTGGGAAACGTGGCACCTAGTGAGCCTCCCATCCGACGCAGGCGTATCTTTCGGACCATTTTAGAATCACTTCCTTAGTCTTGGATTAACGTCATTATAGCATATTAATGCTACAGGAGCTACTGAAAAATGAGGGGGGATAGTACTGCCAGTGTCATTGGGTATTATCGGAGTGGGGAAAGCCTTTTTCTCTGTTCGGTAGCCTGTCACCTTGTGGTCTTTCGAGCGGGCGAGAAAACGTAATTAGGAAAGCAAGATGGATAAGGATAATCAAGGAGTGCGAACAACCATGGCAATAGTGGATCTTGTTTGATAATAAGATTCAATTGCGCGCGAATTGTCACGCGGTTCTAGATAAATCTTGAAAGATCTACCTTGAAATGGTAGTCTAGAGTGTAACGGATAGATTACTGTGGCAGTTTGACATGGAAAGGCTGATACTCAATCACTAGAAAGAGATAAAGCAAATGGGGGAGACTAATATGCGTTGGTATCGTGATTCCGTGGTAGGAAAGCTCATGCTTCCTGTTTTGTTGTTACTGTTGGTTGGCTTGGGATTGGTGGCCGTCCTAAATGGGATCTGGCTTTACAATCAAGGTTGGGAGGCAATTAGTGAAGAAGGCCGGGAGGCGGCCCTAAGAGCATCGGTTCAAGTCGAGAGCTATTTCCAGAAACATGCAGCTACATTGCAGGCACTTGCTCTTTCAGAAGATGTGGGTGCCTTTGCTAATGAATCGATTTATCGCACGCCCTTAGCATACAAAGGTAGCGAAAACTACCAAGAGTTCCTTGCTACCACCTCAAGGGCATTACAGCAAGACAAGAATATCCTCAACATATACTTTGGTTCTGAGCACGCTCAGACAATTTTCGATCCCCAGGAATGGGAGGCTTCTGCAGACTACCGGGTCAGTGACAGAGATTGGTATCGGGATGGTAAACTAGCAGACAGCCTATTCTTTACTGATCCTTATCTAGATGCTATCACCGGCAGTCCCATCTTATCTGTCACCTATCCGATCTACATAGATGGCTCGTTCAAGGGCTTAATCGGAATGGATTTATTGCTGGATACCGTTAATGATATAGTCTCATCCATCAAGACCGTGGAAGGCGGTTACAGTTTCGCCATAGATCGCAATGGCACCATTCTCGTGCATCCAGATGAAAAACTAGTACTTGCCGCCAAGGGAACTGAACTAGAGGGAGATTTGGGTGTAATCAGCAAGGAAATGGTGGCTGGCAAGGCTGGGTATGGTGAAGCCATCTATGAGGGCGAATCCCAATTGGTCTTCTACAACCCAGTCGGTCTTACCGGCTGGTCTTTGGGTGTTGTGGTTCCTAGAAAAGCCTTGACTCAACCAATTGTCAAACGGGTGACTCTCAGTATAGTCATTTCGGCAATCGTCGTGCTCTGTGTGGGCCTGCTGACATCGGCGGTTGCTAGGCGATCTCTGGCACCTTTAGGGCAATTGGCGGGGCTGACAGAGCGGATGGCAGCCGGTGATCTGACAGTAGAGGTTGAGGCTAGTGGTAGTGACGAAATCGGTAACCTAGCAACCAGCTTTGCCGAGATGGTTGATGGCCTGCGAAGAATCGTTGGTAACCTCAGACAGTACACAGGGCAAATGGCCGACACATCCCAAGAGCTCTCTGCCTCATCAGAGGAGGCCGGTGCCTCCATCGAAGAGGTGGCTGCCAGTGCCAATGAGTTTGCCGGAATGGCAACAGAGATGAGCAGTAATGCCGAGAGAATGACCAACTCTGCTGACAATGTGGCCAAGACAGCTTCAGCAGGCAACGAGGCAGTAGAGAGGGCTGCAGATGAAACGATTAGATTGCAGGAACAGTTGACCGGCCTGGCAGGAAGAGTCGAGGAACTCGGCGCCAGTTCCGATGAGATTGGACGAATAGTGGGGATGATCAGTGATATCGCAGATCAAACCAACCTTCTAGCTCTAAACGCTGCCATCGAGGCGGCTCGAGCCGGAGAGTTTGGTCGAGGTTTTGCAGTGGTAGCCGAAGAGGTCCGCAAACTAGCTGAGGAATCGGCAGGGGCAGCATCGGAGATAGCTGTTCTCATTGGCCGGATCCAAAGGGAGACAGAGGCTACGGTTACCGGTATCCAGGATAGTGTTACTCAGGTGGGGAATACGGTAAACGTGGTTAATGCCAGCGGAGAGCGGCTCCAGGAGATCTTGAATGAGACAGAACAGTTGGTTGGCGAACTGCGCCAAATCTCAGGGGCAACCGAGCAAGTAAGTAGTGGCAGCCAGGAGATCGCAGCGGCAACAGAGGAACAGTCGGCAGTGATTCAGCAAGTAGCTTCAGCCTCTCAAGATCTAAGCAACATGGCTCAACAACTTCAGCAGATAGTTGATGAGTTTAAGCTGAAGTGAGCAACTTGGGGATCGCTAGAGTATGCGATTTGGCGATTGTGCAGAGCCAAAGTGGCTATTACCATCGTCTACTGAAAGTGAGGGTATCGTTGCTAGGATTCTACACCTATCCGACGAATATCACCTGAAAGAGGTGGTCCAACTTGGATAACGTTGCTGTGTTTCAGTTCTTGAGGGGTATCGCAACTCCCGGACTTGACAGAATCATGAAGGCAATAACAGACCTGGGTTCTACCGGATTCTACATGGTTGTAATACCTGTATTCTACTGGTGTATTAGTAAATCACTAGGTTTTGGCTTAGCTATAGCACTCTCAATCTCCAACTATGTAAACATAGGACTCAAGTTCATTTTCTGTCGGCCGAGGCCTTATGTCGTGTTCCCGAACCTTGACACACCTGAGTACTTAAGGCTTACCGGAACAGGGTATTCATTTCCCAGTGGCCATGCTCAGATCTCGTCCGGATTCTGGATGTACCTAGCCCGTAGTGTCAGGGAGAAGTGGGTAACGGTTATGGGAATCATAGTGGTTGTTCTCGTAGCTTTCACCCGAGTGTATGCTACAGTCCACTATCCCACAGATGTCTTGATAGGAATGGTGCTTGGCGCAGCCATTGCTTATCTGTATCTAGAGATTGAGAACCGTGTGCGAGCTTTGAGCCGAAGAGGTAAGGAGCCAGTCGGTTTTGCACTGGCAGGCTCCGTGATTGCTCCCGGTCTTGTATTGGGGTTGTCCGCCCTGCTTAATCCAGCGTTCTCTAAGGAAGTTGCTCAAGTGTTGGGATTCATAGCCGGGGCAGGGGTGGGATATGCACTGGAGAATGCATATGTGAAATATGATGTTCGTGCAACCGTTTTGGTCCATGTCATCAAGATAATTCTTGGCTTGGCGGGAGTGGTGGTAGTTAGGTACGGCCTTAAGGCGGTCTTTCCGGACAGCACCTTCTGGGACATGCTCCGCTATGCTGCAGTAGCCATATGGGCTACACTGGGAGCGCCCTTTGTATTTAAGAGTCTATTGGGCCATGGATCATCGGTACCTAGGGGTTGATTAAAGGAACCAATAGACTCTAAGAATCAGGTTTCTCCAATGGCCGGGAAAACAAGTCATCCACATATGCTGGATGATTCCGGGTCCCTCGATCTCTGCCAAGGTGAAGGTACTTCTCCCCCTTTACCTTTTCTACCAGTGAAATTCTCGGTGCTAATAGAACGGGTCTTTGCCCTAGATTGAGTCCTTCGAATCCTTTCATTCTGCTACCTCCTACCTTTTGATATACTTCCTGCCTCCCCAACTAGGAAAGAGCCATCGGTTCATGGTTCATGAACAAGCTGCCTAATCTCTAAATCACCGTTTCTAATCTCATGAAAAGGCTTACCATTCTTGACATCAACGGCAGCATAGTCTGTGACCGTAGCCAGGAAGCTACATCAGCTTTCCTCTACTGCCCCGCACCAATCTTCGCTATCGCGGGAATTATCACGCGGTTCGATATTTATCTTGAAAGATCGACATAGGCATGGTAAGTTAGTAGTAATGCTATAGGTAATAAATGGCATCCCCGCTAAAAGAAGCAAGTATTTCTGTCTTATGATCATAGGTTTCAACAATCAAGCCCTGCCACAAGAGAGATGAGACTACAATGGAGGAGATCCCAGATGAAATGGCTTCGTAGTTCTGTCGTTGGAAAGCTTATGGCACCGATTCTGTTATTGCTGCTAATAGGATTTGGGTTGATTACTGTTCTAAGCGGGAGTTGGCTGTATAGCACAGGTTTTGAGGGAATAAGCGATCAAGGTCAGGAGGCTGCTATTAGGGCAGCTCAAGCAGTAGATGGTTATTTTGCCAAACATACCGCCACATTGCAAGCCTTAGCCCAGTCCGAGGATGTGCGCGCTTTTGCTCAAAAGGCCATGTATCGCAGTCCCAAAGCCCATCGGGGTGATGTGGATTACGACAGATATCTAGCGACCATAACCAGGGTAACTGAGGAAAATAGAGACGTACTTAACATGTTATTTGCGTCTGAAAAGGCCCAAATCGGTTACGATGTGACTGAATTTGAA
>JAAZLW010000091.1 GCA_012799135.1 Bacillota bacterium
CCGGTGCCTCCCGCCGGTGAGCCAGACTAGATCAACCAACGCCAATGACGAACGATGGCGAGGAACACATGAGCCAGTTGCCGACCACGGTGAATCATACCCTGCCAATCCCTGGAGGTGCGGCGGTGACTCATTGGGACTGGTACTTCCACCATTCGGTACCCCAGTCGAGAGATTCCTATACCCAAAGCAGTCTCTACTCCGAAGCCACCATCAAAGCCTATTTCCCGCCAGATCCACCGTGGCAATGCCCTCTGTCCCGAAAGGGGCTGGGCCAACCTAGGTCCACCACTGCGGGCAATGGCCCACCGAGACAGCCCCTGTACGAGGCCAAACCCGCCTTTCCCGTCTGAAAGAGAGAATACGGCTATTGACATATCCGCCTCACCTTCCAGAACGGGTTCCAGTAGCGCCACTGCTTCTTTAGCCGTATCCCCTAGATCGGCATCCAAGAGAAGCAGTATTTCACCTTGCGACACGGCACAGCCTACCTCCAATGCCTGGCCCTTCCCACAGTTCTCCGCTAATTGGAAAGTGATCGCTCCGGCTCTTCTGGCCATCTCTGCCGTTTGGTCCTGAGAACCATCATCGATCACGATGATTTCATCGATCTTCTCGATTACTTGAAGTGCCGCCACGGTGCCAGCTATGGTCTTTTCCTCATTGAAGGCGGGAATGATTGCCGATACCTGCATTCCGCTATGTCCTCTCTCACCACCGGGTTTGCCTCTGGGATACCTAAGTGGATCCATACGCTGGGCAAGTGCCCGATCCAGTCCGCCTTTCCTATGGAACTGCCGCCTTGCTCAATGGTGGCCAAGGTCCTTGCGCACTTTTTCCCACTCCATAGTAACCTGTCTGACTAGCTAGTAGTCCTCGGATCAATCCGACTCTCCCGGCTACGCTATCTAGGTTATCCAAGGCTAGAGCACCTCCCTTGGCCAATTCAGACAGATGAGCTTCCATATCCGTGGTACCCACTACAGCTACCGCCATACCCGCAACCAAAGCTTCTTTGGCCAGTAGTTTTTCCCATACTACTGTGTTTTCACCACCGGTGCCCACCAATAGCAGCACATCAATCGTCATAGGGGATTCAGCCCTAAGCTTCTCTCCCAACAAGCCCTGGGCATCATCGACCAAGGCTTGTAGGTTGACCATAGGATCTTGGCCCTCACTATCAGTCAGTGCTTTTCCCATATCTCCGCTCTGTGCCGAGAAGGTAGTACTGCCGTGCAAGAGACCGGTAATTAGCCTGCTCGCAACTACCCGGGCACCGGCCTGTTTGAGCAGTTTATCCAATGGTTCTTGCCAGTTCTGCTTCCATGCCTCACTACCATAGACTACACTCACCGAGCGGCCCTCTAGGGCCTCTTCCACAAGGGGCAATTCCAGAGCGACAAAGAGAGTCTCCTGTTCTTGGAGCTTGCTACTAAGCAATGCGTTTTCCGTCTCTAGAAGGCTGCGTTCTGCCTGCAGTGTGTCAAAACGCTTCTCCAATCCAGCTATCAGTTTTTCCTGGCTTTCCAGCAGTCTTCCTTCATCGAGCAAACTAGCTCCAATGAGGATGCCAAGCCCCAGTGCCAGAAAGACAGCTACTAAGGATGCTATATGGTACCTGATGTCCAGGATCATGGGCTAGACCCCCTTGGATAACCGTTCATACCTTCTACCATCTCCAGGCAAGCCGCGCCTGAAGTAATACCAAACGCAACACTTGCCTTACCGGTGATGACAAAAGTAGGAGCAAAGCCAAAGGCAACGCCGCTGCGATTAATACTTGTAATAGATAGCGGTGGCCGAATCTGATCTTATACAGCTCACTTACACCGCGGGCATCCACCAGCACTGAGCCGATCTTAAGGCGGACCAAGAAAGTGCTGGCCATGCCTGGTCTACCCTTTTCCAGGAAATCAATCATGCCAGAGTGAGCACCAACAGCTACGATTAGGGCTGCCCCTAACTCGTAAGCCAGTAACAAGGCAATATCTTCACTGGTTCCGGGAGCAGCCACCGTCTTGGCCTCAAGGGCCAGATCCTGTACACGTCCGAGCCCAGGGGCTCTACCATCGGGATAGGCGTGTACTAAGAGCTCTGCCCCGCTTTGCAGAGCCGCGTCAGAGACACTATCCATATCCCCGACGATCAGATCCGGTTTCTGTCCGATTTCCAGAAGTGCATCGGCTCCACCATCGACACCGACTAGCACAGGTTTCACCTCAGCGATATAAGAACGCAAGGTGTAAAGATCTGCCCGGTAATTGTGACCTCTGACCACTACCACAACATGGCGGCTATCAAAACTAGTGTTGAGCTCAGGAAACTGCACTTCACCGAGGACAAAGCCCTTTTCCCGCTGAGCAAACTCCAGGGTGTTGTCGATAAACTCCTCAGCCAGAGGTATCAGGTTAGACTCAGCTTTGGCCATTTGACTTCTGATCATGCTCTCCGTAAGAATCGTGCCTTCGCCGATCACTTCTCTCCCCTGATTTTCGAGGCGATTTCCCTCTATCCGTATAAGCTCTCCTTCGGTTACCTTGGTCATGATCTCTGTTCCCACTCGGTCCAGCAGCAATACGCCATATTCCGCCAATAATTGAGGCCCCAAATTTGGATATCGGCCGGTGCTAAAGGCCTGGGCATTGACTACCGCCTTCACCCGAGCTTCCAACAGAGACTGGGCGGCTATTTCGTCAAGATCCAGATGATCGATAATCGCGATATCTCCTGGCCGCAATCTTTTGACTAGATCCTTGGTCTTGGCATCTACCCGGGCGATTCCTTGCAGCCTCATTCATAGCCGACCCCCTAATCAAAAACGGGAGAAGATTAGCCTCCTCCCGTTCGATAGTATTGCTTAATCACCATCACGCTATACCCATGCTACTTTCCCTGGCTGGAATCCGAAATCGCCCCTTTCGCCCTTAGTTCCAGCCTAATCTGATCAGCGAGTTTGGCGATAAATGATGAATTAGTCGGACGCCCCCGGCTAGCATCAACTGAATACCCAAAGGTCCTATGTAGCACTTCCACATCTCCCCGGGACCAGGCGGTCTCAATGGCGTGGCGCATTGCCCGCTCTACTTTCTCGGGTGATGTCTTATTGCGCTCGGCGATGGCAGGGTACAAGACCTTAGTCACTTGGCCCAATAGCTCTACATCATCGATTACCATGGAGATACCATCCTTTAGATAGCGGTATCCCTTGTAGTGGGCCGGTATGCCGATCTCGGTAATGCGGTGAGCAATCATCTCTTCTACTACTGCCTTTTCTTGCTGGACAGTGAGCGAATCCTGATGGGCTCCAATATCGGTGATGGCGGCTTGCCTGACAATTTCCCGAATCCGCTGCATCAAAACCGGTGGTTCAAAGGGCTTCATCACGAAACTATCTGCACCTAGCTTCAGCGCTGTTTCCACAAAGTGATCAGCACCAAAGGCACTTAAGATCAGGAACTTACTAGTAACTCCCATCTGTCGCATCCGCTCCAGGACACCCAACCCATCGAGATGTGGTAGTACCAGATCCAAGATCACAATATCAGGATTCATTTCAGGGATCTTTTTCACCGCAGTCCGTCCGTCGTATATGGTACCTACACATACTAGATCCGGCTCTTTGGCGATCCAATCCTGCAAAAGGATGCAAAATTCTCTATTATCGTCTACTATTAGGATGCGAGTTGCCTCACCTTCCATAGCCTACCACCCCAGTAAGTCTAGTACCTCCCATATTCGTCATTGCTTAGCGGGTTCCTCCTTGACACCAGCCTAGATCCTTACGAAGCCATGGGAATTTGGAGTAGCTTAGCCGCTGTTTTCGGGTTTTTGTTCTCCCAAAGGCCGGCTTCCTGCAACATCCACTCGGCAAAGATGCCAAACCCCCGTTCCGGATCATTGACAAATACGTGGGTTACCGCTCCGACTAGGGCCCCGTCCTGCAGAATCGGGCTGCCGCTCATACCCTGAATAATACCTCCGGTTCTACTCAAAAGCCGTTCATCTGTGACCTTCACGACTATGCCCTTATCATCCGGACGACTCTGAGGTGTCACCTTAACGATCTCAACATTAAAGGATTCCACCTGTTCTCCGTCGAGGACGGTTAGGATTTGCGCCGGTCCTAGCCGTACATTGGCAGCGAGAGCCACCGGTATTTCCCGATCCCAAGGTGACGCAACTACGTCGGCAGTCAGCCGACCAAAGATGCCAAACTTGGTATTCTTCTCTATGCTGCCGATGGCATCTCTTTCACTACGAAATGTGCCCTTTTTCTCACCGGGACTTCCCCTTAGGCCACGGCGGATTTCCATGATCTGGGCCCGAACAATCTGGCCATCCTCGACATGGACGGGGCTGCTGGCCTGTGCGGCAATCAAGTGACCCAAAGCTCCATACCGTCGGGAAGAGGGGTGATAGAAGGTCAGTGTACCCACTCCGGCAGTGGGTTCCTCCAAGACTAGACCCAGCATGTACCTGATTCCCGTCTCTTCGGGGCTTGCGGAAGGCTGGACCGGTATGGGGCGGATCTTTACAGTAAAACGCTCACTACCTCTCTTTACGGAAAAGATGATGTCAGTCTGTGCTTGGCCCATTCTGTCCACCAAAATTGACACGTGTTGAATACTCCGCACCGGCTGACCGGAAATTTCCTCAATGATATCCCCAGGCAATATCCCGGCCTCCCGAGCAGGGTGATACTCCCGGCCATCAACCCCGATTAGCGGAAAGGTCCGACTAACAATCAGACCCCGAGTACTAAGCAAGACCCCTATAGCCTGACCCCCAGGACGCACATATACCTGGGGAACCACATCAACCACCATCTGACGAAGGGGAATCACGTCCATGAACCACAGCTGCAGATCGACACGGCCTAAAGCCTGTGGCCGCAGAGTGATGCCATCATCGGTGCGGATTAGAAGCTCCTTGGAGCCGGTGAGATCTCTCACCGTAAATAGTGGTAGTACCTGCAAAGGCTGATCTTGCCCCGGCAACAGCCGCATGTGAATGGGAGTATTTAGAAAAGAGACCAGAAGAAGTAAACCCGAGGAAATAATGATTAGCATAGCGAAAGCTACAATAATTCGTGTTCTGCTGCCACCCACCGGCTTCACACTCCTCATAGGGAGAAATGGGGAACAAAAAAAGGGCCTAAGGCAGTGCCTGACCCTTATAATTCCCGCCACCTACGGGAGCTATGTTAGGAAGTAGACCGCTCTTCAAGCAATTGCCGGGCATGTTGCCGACTTACCTCTGAAGCGCCATCTCCCGCCAGCATCCGTGCCACTTCTTTGATCCTGGCTTCCTTCTCCAATACTTGCACTACAACCCGGGTAGAGCCAGCCCCTACTTCCTTGGCAATAGCCAGATGATGATCTGCTACACCGGCTACCTGAGCCAAGTGGGTTACACACAAAACTTGTCGTTGCTTGGCCAGAGCCGCCAACTTCGCTCCTACAGCCCTAGCTGTTGTGCCCCCTATCCCGGTATCGACTTCATCAAAAACCAAAGTCGGGACCCCGTCAACCTCGGCTAATACTGACTTCAATGCCAGCATCAGACGGCTGGCTTCGCCCCCGGAGGCAACTCTTGCCAAGGGCTTCAAATCCTCACCGGGATTGGCGGAAAACATAAACTCCACGCTATCCACGCCATCCTTGCTGACTTGTACTAAAGTCTGACTATCTCGATTGGGGTAGGGAATACCCTCTTCACTGGCCACCTGGGAGAGCTGTACCCTAAACCGAGCATTCCCCAGATTTAGATCCGGCAATTCCTCAAGCACCTTTCGTTCCAAGGCTGCCGCGGTAGTCTGTCTCATTGCAGAAAGCTGCCCAGCCAGGTCACATAACTCATCTCTGACCTTTCTCAGCTCTTCTTCCAGTTCCGTGACTCTTACCTCACTGCTTCGCAGTTCTTCCAGTTCTGCCTCGGCTTTTTCACCATAGGCCAGAATCGCCGCTGTGCTCTCTCCGTATTTTCTTTCCAAGCGATGGATTAGAGCTAATCGCTCTTCTACCTGACCCAGGCGCTGGGGATCCGCATCCAGCCTTTCACCATACCCCCGCAGCTCCCAGGCCGCTTCTTGGGCATTGGCACTAGCTTCTTCCAGCATCCGCAATACGTCGATCAGTCGCTCATCGTATTTGGCAACCTGTTCTACCAGATTCACAACTTCACCTAGACCGTCGAGCACACCCTTGGCTCCCATCCCTTGCCCATGCAAAGTCTGGTAGCCCATGACAACAGCTTCCTTGAGTTTCTCACCATGCCGGAGCAATTCTCGTTCTCGCTTAAGCTCCGTTTCCTCCCCAAGCACGAGATTGGCCGCGGCGATTTCATTCTGCTGATATTCCAAGAGATCTATCTGACGCAAACGATCTTGTTCACTCAAAACGAGCCGCTGCCGTTCTTGTAGTAAAGACCTTCGCTTGGCATAGGCTGATGCCAGACTTTCACGCACAATCTCCAGACTGGGGCCTCCCATGGCATCAAGTATCTTGAGGTGTTGATGGCGATCCATTACCGCCTGGTGTTCCTCTTGACCGTGGATCTCCACCAAAAAGCTGCCAATTTCCTTTAAGGCCGTTACTGTGGCCAATCGCCCATTTACCCAACACTTGTTGCGACCCGAACGATGGATTTCCCGTGCCAAAATCAATTCACTATTCCCAGCCTCAAATCCCATTTCACCTAAGAGTCTTGGCAAGCCACCAACTCCGGTAATATCAAAGGTGGCCGCCAGCCACGCGGCTTTAGCCCCGGTCCTAATCGCTTCAGTATATGCCCGGCTTCCGGTTAGCATAGCGATAGCATCTAGAATTATGGACTTACCCGCGCCGGTCTCTCCAGTCAGGACGGTTAGTCCCTCCTCGAACTCCAGATCCAAAGATTTAATCAGCGCGTAATTCTGGATTTGCAGCTGACGCAGCAAATCTAATCCCTCCAATGGATCAACTCATTGCAGGTCACTTACCAAGTCACTTATTCTGTCTGAATTTGCCAAACTCTTCCAGGATAAACCTGACCGGCTCTAGCGGTGGTCTCTCTTCCTCGAGCTTAGTGATCACCAAAATGGTATCATCTCCCGCTACAGTCGCCAAGATCTGGGGCCAATCCAAATCGTCGATTGCGGCAGCTACTGCGTTGGCTGTACCCGGAAGGGTTTTGAGGATAATCATGTTTTGGGTGTAGTCTAATTCCATGACATATTCTTGAAAGCTGCGGCGGACCCGCCGGACTGCATCGCCAGGAACAGGCTCATAGGGTACGCCGTAACGATAGTGCCCCTCACCGGTAGGGATCTTGACTAGACGCAATTCCTTCACATCTCGGGAAACCGTAGCCTGGGTAACGTCAATACCCTTCAGCCGCAATACCTCGGCCAGCTCTTCTTGTGTCTCGATTGCCCTTTCCTTAATGATCTGCAGGATCATCGCTTGACGTTTCGTTTTCATAGGATATCCCCATTCCCTGGTATTTCTTTGAAAACGATATAAAAACATAGTTTGGAAGAAACACTAGCCCTTGTTAGGGTGAGGTGGATGGAGTGCAGGATAGTTGAGCCGGTTTCCCAACACCTCGTAAAAACTGCGCCCCCCGAGCTTGATGAACTTGGCTGTAACATCAGCCCTCTGCACTACCACTGACTCTGACGGTGCCACCCGAACACCGGCTTGACCATCAGCTGTGAGCAGCACTTCACTCTCCCGGTCAGTAATCAACCTGATTCGCACAACTTCCTCCGGCAAAGCAAGGATAGAACGCGTTGCCAAGCTATGGGGACAGATAGGCGTAATCAAGATGGTCTCCAGACGAGGGTGCACTATCGGACCTCCCGCGGACAAGGAGTATGCTGTAGAACCGGTAGGTGTGGAAATGATTAGCCCATCGGCTAAAAATTTGCCCACGGAGACTCCCTCTACGTCGATGGACAGATGAATCATCCGGGCAAAAGCGGCTCGAGTAATCACTACATCGTTGACAGCCAGAAACCGATCCTGCCTGTTTTCCCCCTCTACCACTGCCTCCAAGAGCATTCGCTCTTCGATCTTGTACGCTTTGGCCAACAGCCGGTCTAGCGCCGGACCCAACTCGCTGGCTTCTACCTCTGTTAGAAAACCCAGATACCCTAGATTCACCCCTAACAAAGGAATCCCAAACGGTGCCAAGAAACCGGCTGCATGCAAGAGTGTACCATCACCGCCTAAGGCCACAGCTGCATCCACCCCAGAAGGCTGATCATCGATCCGGAGAGTGTCACTGGCTTCCCATTGGAGTGTATCGGCGACCTGCTCGGGCACCCAGATTTGCCTGCCGGCTGCCTCCAGTATGTCCTTTACAGTGTGGGCGAGTTCGATTGCTTTTGGTTTCCCCAAGTGGGGCAAGATGCCGATCCTATTCAAAATTCGCGCCTCCACCCATGACTCATTCTCCTGTTACGGACCTTTCCCTGCCCGGTCAGACTCCTACGTCAGCACCCTGTGTGCTTCCTCTACCACGGTTCGACTCCAGTTAGCATAGTCCTGTCGGCTAGCACTCTGTCCTTTCTGCCAGTATACCAAAAACTCATAGTTCCCTTGGGGACCGGTGATTGGGGAATATGTAAGTCCCAAAGCTCCCAGATTGAGAGTCGCGGCAAAACTGAGAATTTGGGTGATCACCTCAGTCTGTACCTTGGGATCTCGCACAACGCCTTTCCTGCCGATCTGCTTCCTGCCGGCTTCGAACTGTGGCTTAATCAGGGCGATGATTTTCCCATCGGCAACCAAAAGCTCCGCCACAGCCTCCAGAACCTTGGTCAAGGAAATAAAGGCCACATCGATAGTGGCAAGATCAGCTAACTCATTCAGCTGATCTGGTTTCACATATCGAATATTGGTGCGTTCCATGACCACCACCCGGTCATCCTGGCGTAAAGCCCAATCTAGTTGACCATAGCCCACATCTATGGCATAGACTTTGGCAGCGCCGCTTTGCAGCAAGCAATCGGTAAACCCTCCGGTGGACGCTCCCACATCAATGGCAACCCGATTGGCCATCTCCACGGGAAAGACTTCCAAAGCTCTGGCCAACTTTAGGCCGCCTCGACTCACAAACGGGATGGGATTACCTCTGACCTCGATCTGAGCATCTTGATCCACGGCGGTTCCGGGCTTGTCGACTCTTTGGCCCTCTACATAGACGATGCCGGCCATAATCGATCGCTTGGCCCTTTCCCTGCTCTCTGCCAATCCTCTTGTCACCAGTAAGATATCTAGACGCTCTTTCATGAATCCTCCCCATAATCCTTATCAATCCGTATATAGCTGGCTAGCAACACATTTGCTAAGCATCGAATCTAGTAGGGTCAACTAGTTGTGCTGGGCTCCAAGGAATCCTGCCCTTTGCCGATTGGGGACACTACCCACCGTCCCTTCTTCGTGGGCAAATGCTATGACCCTTTCCACCAACCGGCCCACATCTAGTTGCAGTGCCCGCAACAGATGCCCATTACTCCCATGCTCGACGAAAACATCCGGGATACCCAATCTTTTCGTCCTTACCTTGGATAGCATGCCATGAGTCTGCAAGGTCTCCAAGACACCTGAACCAAACCCTCCTGTCACGACATTCTCCTCCAAGGTGATGAGCATAGCCGTTCGGGAGGCTGCCTCCATAATAGTCTTCTCATCTAGAGGTTTAACCCAGCGAGCATTGATAACACCTACATCAAAACCCCGAGTCTCAAGAGCCGCAGCCACCTCTAGTGCTGTAGCCACCATGGCTCCTATCGCCACAATGGTTATGTCTGCTCCCGTAGACAGCACCTCAGCCTTACCTATCTCTACAGGCTGGGATTCGGTTACCCCCAATTGCCGGAGAATATCGTCATGGACAGGACCCCGGGGATAGCGAATGGCGGTGCATTCTTCCAGCTCGAGGGCCAACTGCAAGACATCAGAGAGCTCACGGGAATCCTTAGGGGCCATAATATTCAAGTTAGGGATCATCCGCAGGTAGCTAAGATCAAAGATACCATGATGAGTCGGCCCATCTTCACCCACCAAGCCTGCCCGATCGATTGCCAGTATGACTGGCAGCTTAGGCAAACATACGTCATGAATGATCTGATCAAAAGACCGCTGCAAAAAGGTAGAATAAATGGCCACCACCGGTCTTAGCCCACCAGCTGCCAGCCCTGCTGCTAAGGTCACCGCATGCTGTTCAGCAATCCCTACATCGTAGAACCGATCTGGCCACCTCAGTTGGAATTGGCTAAGGCCGGTACCATCCGGCATCGCCGCAGTGATAGCCACGATCTTGTCATTTTTCTCTGCTAAGGCCGTCAGCTTCGATCCGAAAACCTGGCTATATGACGAAACACGGTCTTCGCCGGCCCTAGAGGCCCGTAACGGACCTGTGCCATGGTAGAGTTCGGGATTCGCCTCCGATGGCCCATATCCCTTACCCTTTTGCGTAATAACATGAATCAACACCGGACCTTTGCGACGCAGACCATCCCGAAACACTTTTTGCATAAGAGCGACATCATGGCCGTCAATTGGGCCGACATATGTGAAACCTAGTTCCTCAAAGAGCATCCCCGGCACAACTAGCTGCTTTACGAGTTTTTTCATCCGATCAGTTGCTCGGAGCATGGAATCCCCTATGGCCGGCAATCGCCCCAAAAGCTGCTCCATTTCCTCTCGAGTTCGGCTCAAAGCCGGATCCGTTCTCAGTCTGGTCAAATACTCAGCCAGAGCACCCACATTGGGCGCGATGGACATTTCATTATCGTTTAATACCACCATGAGTCGAGTATTCAGATGGCCTGCATGGTTGAGAGCCTCAAAGGCCAGCCCCGCGGTAAGGGCACCATCTCCTACCACCGCTACCACGTTGTAGTTTGCTTGGCTGTGATCTCTGGCTAAAGCATAGCCCAAAGCCGCAGAGATAGAGGTGCTGCTGTGCCCAACTGTAAAGGGATCATAGGCGCTCTCATGGCGAGCCGGGAACCCGCTAATACCTTTATACTGCCGCAAGGTATCAAAGTGTTCCCGACGACCGGTGAGAAGATTATGGGCATAGGCTTGGTGGCCGACATCCCAGATCAGCTTGTCCTCAGGGGCATTAAGTACTGAGTGTAAAGCTACTGTCAGTTCTATAACACCAAGATTAGAGGCGAGATGCCCACCTGTCTTCCCGACTGTATCGATAATCCGTTCCCTCAGTTCACTACATAGGCGAACTAGCTGGGAGCGGGTGAGTTGATGCAACTGTCTCGGTTCATCAATCATATCCAGTAACTTCACAGACATTAGTCTCCTTGTTTTGCCTTGTTCAAGCGATCTTGCCTCTTGTAAGCACCACGCTTCTTGTTTGTCCCCACAGTATTACCCAAATTGGTTACCCGCAAGCCGGTTATGGTCTCCCAACCGTAGATAATCTTACCCACCCAGTAGACGATGTCATTGGCTTTCTGGATAGCTATCTTCTTGCCTAAAGCCTTACCACCTACCGTCAATGCAGCCACACCCGAAACCAAGAGTGTGACCCAGGATGCTTGGTTCCAGAAATTAGTCTCCCGGGAAATGGCAAAGGCAATACTAGTTCCCACCGCACCACTTAGAGTACCGGCGATATCACCGATCATGTCATTGCATAAAGTCGCCAGCGAAGCCGCATTGCGTACGACCCTCATGGCTTGATTTGCTCCCACCACCTTATCGGCAGCCATGGCATGATAGGGTACCTCTGAAGCAGCTGTAGTGGCTACACCGATTATATCAAACAATACTCCAAGCGTGATAATGGCTAGTAGAATGCCAAAGGCAGGCAAGAATGGTAGCAAGTCCAACAACGTATTGCTGGTATAGTTCGATATCAAGGAAATTAGAAACGTCCCCAACGATACTGCCAGAAAACGCCTCATGTCAGATTTCAAAAATAACCACCCCAGAAAGGATGAAAAGGCTTGGAGTCTCCAAGCCCGCAGATAATGCCTATTGATAGCATAGGTGGCCACGGATTGAGTAAAGATTGTGGCTTCAGGTCCAGCAGGTTTTCCCAACGATTCTCCCGACCGTCGCCGGTTGGGCGATTTCTCCTTTACAACCGTTTCACCTTGTCGCCATAGATGCGGCTGGATTACCACTTAGTCCACACTGCAATCCCCAATCCGCTTCCGCTAGGAACAGCCTAGGAGATTTCCTCAACGACCAAGCCCGTTTTCTAGCCTCTTTAGCAAGGTAGTTTTCAGGTAGCATCGGGCTCCTCCTCTTGGCCTTCGAGTCAGAGCTTGAACCCACCATCCCATCTACCCCACGCAAGGCAGGCTACTCTGCACCCAACACGACTGCAAACAGTGTATCACGTGCAGGTTCACCCCAAGCCGTAGTTGTCTCTATAAGTAGACCTACTCCACGAACTTGGGTCTCCGCGACCGCGGGGTCAACGCCTACATGCCATTGTAGATCGCCCCACGATCTTAACCCCCAGCAACAGCCCCCAACTGGGCGTCGGCGGCCACCACCAGGGACTTCATCGATATGCCATTGACGGATTTTTAGGCCCGTCTTGGAAAACGAGTGTATCGACTAGGATACTGCGCCACCTATCTTTAGTGATGTGATTATACCATAAGGCCAAAGATGTTTCAAGACTACGCGAGCCTCCGGCGTCGGGCCCAATCTGGTCTTTTAGGGATGATTCACTCGGTTCTCGAACGATTAGCCCAGTATGTTGCACTCTTACGGATCTCTTCCCTGGTGAGCACCTTGCCGGCTACTTTCGTCTCTACCGCCGCCCAGCCAACAGCAGTTGCTACCTCAGGTACCACTCTCCGATCAAAAGGTCTAGGAATTACGTAATCAGGCCGCAATTCATCGTCACTGATCAGTCCGGCGATCGCCTCTGCAGCTGCAATCTTCATGTTATTATTGATAGTTCTTGCTCTCACGTCCAAGGCTCCCCGAAATATGCCGGGAAAACCCAGAACATTATTGACCTGGTTGGGATAATCTGAGCGTCCTGAAGCTACTATCTTGGCTCCGGCGGCCAATGCCAAATCCAAATCGATCTCAGGCTCGGGATTGGCCAAGGCAAAAATGATGGGGTCTTTGTTCATGGAATGCACCATAGCAGCAGTCATGATGTTCGGGGCTGATACTCCCACGAAGACATCTTGCCCACCAATAATATCTCCTAACATACCTTGCTGCTTATCTAGGTTGGTGACCTCGGCGATCTCGGCCTGAACTGGATTCATTCCTTTCTTACCAGAATAGAGGGCTCCATCCCGATCGCAGGCGATGATCTGTCTTACTCCATATAGATGCAGAAGGCGAATGATGCTAGACCCGGCAGCACCCACCCCATTCACAACCACTTTTAGATCCCGCAGGTCGCGACCGAGCACCCGGCTGGCATTAATTAGTCCGGCAAGGGCAACCACTGCGGTACCATGTTGATCATCGTGGAAGATTAGCATATCTGTCTCTGCCTGCAGCCGCTTTTCTATCTCAAAACAACGAGGCGCACTTATATCCTCCAAATTGATGCCGGCAAAACTAGGAGCCAAGCTCTTCACTGTCTCTACAATCATGTCCGGATCCTGTGTGTTCAGGCAAATCGGTACTGCATTAACGCCGGCAAATTGCTTGAATAGAACCGCCTTGCCCTCCATCACCGGCAGTGCCGCGTCCGGCCCGATGTTACCTAAGCCCAATACTGCAGAGCCATCTGACACAACGGCGATCAGATTCCCCTTGCCTGTATACTCATAGACCGCCTCTTTATCTACGGCGATTCTCCGACATGGTTCCGCCACCCCGGGAGAGTAAGCAAGGCTCAGATCTGTTGCGTTCTTGACTTGCGCGCGGCTGACTATCTCAATCTTGCCCTGGAGCTTTCTATGAAAATCCAGTGACTTAGCATATACATCCACACCATTGACCTCCCATACCCATTACCTACCAAAGTGTGCGACTGCCTTTAGGCCCTCCCTAAGTCCCATGAGGGAGTTGGCCTATAGGACCCGCCGATAGGACAAGCTAGTGATCTCTTTGCACCACATATTCTGCCAAACGACAAAGCACATCACTCTCCGGCTGAAAGTCAGCCACTGCTGCCTTAGCCTTCTCCATAGTATCAACAGCAAGCCGGCGGGCCTCGTCCAGTCCATACAAGGATACGTAGGTGACCTTTTGCTGCTCGGCGTCGCTGCCAACCTTTTTGCCTAGCTTGGCCTCATCACCGACGACATCTAGAATATCATCAGTGATCTGAAAGCACAGGCCAAAACACTCGGCATACTTGGTTATCGAGTCCAATTCCTGATCATCGGCACCGGCGATCATCGCACCACACCGCAGTACCGCCCTGAACAAAGCACCCGTCTTATGGGTATGTATGTACTCAAGCGTAGCAGCCGATATACTTACACCCTCTGACTCCAGATCTACAGCTTGTCCACCAATGAGCCCACGGCTTCCACCGGCCTGGGCCATTTCCCAGATAACCTTGGTCACAACCTGACTTGGTACCCCCAATTCCTCCAACTGTGCCAGTAGCACAAAACTCTCTGTCAAGAGAGCGTCTCCTGACAATACCGCCAGAGCTTCACCGAAAACCTTGTGATTTGATGGTTTACCCCGGCGAAAGTCATCATCATCCATGCAAGGCAAATCGTCATGGATCAGTGAGTACCCATGGATCATCTCCGCTGCGGCCGCTAATCGGTATGCTGCCTTTTGTAGTTTACCAAAGCGATCTTTGGCTACCATCTCTGTGGCTGCCAGGGCCAGCAACGCCCGAAGTCGTTTGCCGCCCCCGAGGATACTATAGCGCATGGCCGCATGCAGTTTTTCGGGATAGGCCGTCTCGGCGGGCAGACACCGGTCTAACTCCCTCTCAATGCCGGGCAGGTGTTTAGTCATGAACCTTTCTAGAATCATTCATCTAACTCCTTTTGCTCTCGCCTTCGAGATCCAGGGGAACTATCTTTACCTCACCCTGTTCATTGGTCACTAGCTTCGCGATGCGGGCCTCTGCTGCATCTAGCTGTTTAGAACAACGGTGAACCAGTTGTACCCCTTCCTCAAAAAGAGAAAGGGAATCACTTAGGGGAACATCGCCCTTCTCTAATTGCCCGATGATCTCCTCCAAACGAGAGAGATTCTCCTCAAATGTCCTCTGATCGCCCATGATCTACCCCTTCACCCACTCCCCGATCAGGTATAGTTACCTGACCTACAGTCTTACCTTTTTCCACATGCCTAACTTCTGTCTGCAAGATCCCATCCTGCAAAAGCACATCCAGACCTCTGCCTACCACCACTTGGTGGGCAGAGACTATCGGCTCACCGGTCTCACTATCCCTGGCAATAGCATATCCTCTGCCGAGAACAGACAGGGGACTGAGGCTGTCCAACCTTTGAGCAGCCAACTGCAATTCCCGCTTTTCTGCAGCCAGATGTCGCCTGATTGCGGTCTGCAGGCGCAGGGCCAATTCATCGAGGCGCTGCCGTCTCTGTCTGATGGTATCAATCGGACTATAGCTTCTCAGTATGCTCTTCAGATGGATAACTCTCTCCCACTTCCGCTCATAGCACAAGCGCAAAGCTGTTGCCATTCTGTTTTCGGTCTCGCCTAGACTTGCCTGCAGCTCAGCCGCCACGGGCACCACCAGCTCTGCCGCTCCCGAAGGAGTAGGAGCCCGCACATCTGCCACAAAGTCGCAAATAGTGACATCAGTTTCGTGTCCTACCGCGGAGATCACCGGGACCGGGCACGCATAGACCGCCCGAGCCACCTGCTCCTCATTGAAGGGCCACAGATCCTCCAAAGAACCCCCGCCACGGCCCAAGATGATCACATCTACTTCTCCCCATTGGGCCAAAGCCTCGAGAGCAGAGATGATACTTGAAGCAGCCTCCCGCCCCTGGACTAAGGCTGGAGCGATAAGTATGTCCACACCAGGCATCCTCCTGGTAAGAACACTGATAATATCCTGTATAGCTGCACCGGTAAGTGATGTCACTACTCCGATTCTTCGAGGCAAGAAAGGAATCGCCCGTTTCCTGGCTGGGTCAAATAGCCCTTCCTGCTTGAGCCTTTCTGTAAGCTGCTGAAAGGCCAAATGCAGATCACCCAAACCCCGGGGCTCCATATACTCAACATAGAGTTGATATACCCCGGCAGTCTCGTAGATACTGATAGAACCCGTGGCGTATACTTCCAGACCGTTATCAGGAGTGAACCGCAAACGGCTATTGTAGCTGCGAAACATCACGCAGCGGATGCTGGTTTGTGCATCCTTCAGTGCAAAGTACATATGGCCAGAACTATGGTGTTTGAAATTGGAGATCTCACCACAGATGGTGACATAGCGGAATAACGGTTCCCCGTCAATATACCGCTTTAACAAGCGAGTGATCTCTGTAACTGAGTAAACCGGAGGACCGGAGGCAATTGGATCCGGATCTCCTATTCCTAAGGGAGTCTGTGACATTGGCTTCACCTGTTATTAGCTTTCTCCGCCTACTCTCTCGTTCCCTGCCCAACTCTTCAATGGAAAAAGGGTCGACCGTGCCGACCCTCCCCGCTGGTCTTCTGGGCACCAACCCTGCTGTCTGTAGCAAGTGATGCCCTTGCCTAGTTCTCGGATCTCCCCGCTTTACCCTGCCTGTCGGTCCACACATCCGCCAGATAGCCGAGAACCAGCCCGATGATCACCCACAGCCAGTAGCCGGGAACCACATAATGCCCTACCAAGAGACCCAGGATGCCACCGATCAGCAGTTTCCACCACATCTCACATAACCTCCCCTAGCGAATGGCCCAGAGTCCAAACACTCTAGTAGGAGTCTATGCATGTCACCTATAATTGATAACCAAACTCTGCATCACTTACCGAATATTCCATTACCGAAACATAGAGCCAGCATCACTTCAGCAGTCTCCATCGGCCATAGGCAGCTACCCCGACTGCATTATCACTGGCTAATCCCGGTGCGGCGAATGCGGGATTGATGCCTGCCTCTCCTAACTGGTCAACTAGATGACAGCGAATATACTGATTGCATGCCACTCCCCCGACAACCAAGAGCCTATCCAATCCAGAAGCTTTAGAGGCATGCAGGACTAAGGCAGTGAGGCTCTCGGCAATACATCTTTCGATACCCTGAGCTACTCCGGCTCGTTCGGTACCTGCCTCCAGAGCCCGGATGGCGGCTGTCTCGGGTCCGGAGAAATTCAAATGCATGCCACTGACTGAAACCGGTAGAAGGAAGGGCGTTACTTGCCGGCGGCGACCCTCTGCCGCCAGCTGTTCGAGCTGCCTACCGGCGGGAAAGGATAGCCCCATCTTTACACCAATACGGTCAATAAGTTGACCGGCGTGAATATCCTGACTGCCCCCCAGAAGCTCCAGCTCCATAGAGTTTTCGTCTTCATCACTGTCCCCAAGGCTTACTGACACTACCTCTGTGGTCCCACCAGACATGTGTAAAGTCAAGAAACGGCCTTCCCAATGGAGTTTACTGGAAAACAACCCTGCCCAGATATGTCCCGCCTGATGGCTGGTGAAAAAGCACGGCACATCCCAGGCCAGAGCCAAAGTGCGGGCTATCGCTTCCCCTGCCTTGAACACCGGCATATAAGATCCGGTAACCGAGCGAGGCTTGGTGCTCACAGCTACCCCTGTGATATCTTTGCGGGGAAGCACTTCGTCTAGCAGTACCGGCAAATTCTTCACATGCTGAAAAACCGCCTCTGCTTGGCGCAACCCCCTCTTACCCAGAGGTACCTCCAAGACCAACCGGCGGTCAACTACTGAATCTATCCCACCAACCACCGCTACTGAGGTGGTGTAGCAACTCGTATCAATGCCCAACACAACGGCTTGAGCGTCTTCACGTTGCAACAGGTCTTCTACCTTTCATATTACCTTTCATTATCGGCTTGTCTGGGATTGCCATCCCGGGTAAACTGGCCCAGAATCCCATTAAAGAAACGACCGGAATCAGGGTTACCAAAGGACTTGGCAATCTCCACCGCTTCATTAATGGTCGCCCCTACAGGAATATCGTGACGATACATCAACTCAAATAGGGCCATCCGCAAAACATTCCGATCGACATTCGCTAACCGGTCCAGACTCCAATCTACGGCCAATCGCCCAATCAACTCATCTATACCTGCCTGATTGGCAATAACGCCAGCAACCAGGGAACGACAAAACTCTTCACTATCCCCACTTAAGTCATTGAACATCACAGCATATGCCACAGCATCATTGGCTGGGGCTTTGCCAACATCGATCTGAAACAGTGCTTGTAGGGCTGCTTCCCTCGCTTTTCGCCTCTGCATATCCTCACTTCTCTATACTACATCTTCTGATCAGCTACCCAAACAACTGCATAAACCTACCGTCGCCTCGAGGAAAGCAAACCCTCAAAGAACCCTCGAGCATCTCCTTGCTCATCGATACGGGCCCCCACACCATACCCAACCAACAGGCACAACAGAACAAAGATTGCCTTTACTAACCCGTATCGAATGGTTAGCCAACCAAGCAAAATGCCTATTCCAGTCCCCAGCACCTTACCTTTGTTCGCTGTCAGCCATCCCAATAGGTCCTCTAGGCGCCCATCCACATTCTCACACCCCATTTACTTCCTCTCCCAAGGGGCCTCTTTCAGTCAAATTTCGCTTTGTTGTCCGGGCGTATATCCCTGACCTCCACCATGACCCTATGCACAGGATAGCCCACGGTCTCGTGAAGATAACCCCTGATCAATGTCTGGACCTCGTTGGCCAGCGCTGGGATACTCAGTCCCGGCGCTACCTGTGCCACCACCCGGACATCCAACCCTTGAGGACTAACCTTGACAATCGGAGCCAAGTCGCGGACGCCGGGAATCTCCCGGGCTACCCGCTGCACCAAATTGGCAACAGCCCTAAGGGAGATCTCGACCTGTCCCAATTCTGTTTCCTGAACAATTGACTGCACTTCCCGCTGCTCCCGCACAAAGATCGCCAATAGATACAAGCCGGCCAACAGCAAAGCTGCTCCGATCACCGCTCCATCGAAGGGGGTATCTCCCAGTGATATGAGCCAATTCAGTAGAGCTCTCCCTTCCCAACCCATGGCAAAGGCAAATAGGCTAAGGCCACAAGCCAGCAGAAAAAGAGAGACCAGGAGTATTACCAGCTTTTCCAGCCATTTCACATCAACTACCCCCAACTCCACACCTAGGCGCCTCACCTATCGCACCCGGGGCTGCTCTTCAACCCGCTCTTCTACTTGCGGGAAATTCACACCCTGGACGTGAACATTCACTTCTACAACCTCCAGGCCGGTCATGCCCTCAATCGCTCGCTTGACATTCTCTTGAATCTTCCAGGCCACGTCCGGTATGCGAACCCCATATTCCACGATCACAAACAGATCGATAGCAGCCTGTTCCTCTCCAACCTCCACCTTCACACCCTTGGAGAGATTGCGTCTTCCGAGCATCTCGGCAATCCCACCTGCAAGCCCACCACTCATCCCCGCCACCCCTTCTACCTCGGTGGCGGCCAGCCCAGCGATTACTCCCACAACTTCATTGGCAATCCGCAGTTCTCCTAGTTCTGTCCTCTCTTTGGTCTCTGCCATGATGTATCACCTCACCACCCTGTTTTGTATGACAAGGTCCTGGCCAATCCCATTATTTCAACCAGTTACCTAGGTTCGGAATGAAAGTCTCTTCAATGTACTTGGTGTGAAAACTCCCCTGTTGAAAGCCCGCATCCCTAAGCAGCTCCAAATGAAACGGTATAGAAGTCTTGATTCCTTCTATGACCATCTCATCCAAAGCTACTTGCATACGGGCC
>JAAZLW010000092.1 GCA_012799135.1 Bacillota bacterium
CATAGATTCTAGCAGTGCTTCGCAGTACCGGGTGGAACCCTATGTTGTAGCTGCAGATGTAGCCGCAGTCTCACCAAATACCGGACAGGGAGGTTGGACCTGGTATACGGGGGCTGCCGGCTGGATGTATCAGGTGGTGGTCGAATGGATCTTGGGACTACAGGTGCGAGGCAGTCATTTCACCGTGAAACCCTGTATTCCCAAGAGTTGGTCTCAGTTTAGGCTCACGTATCGCCATCAATCAGTAGTCTACGAAATCACGGTCCTCAATCCTGATGGAGTTGAATCCGGTGTAGTGGAAATCCGGCTTGATGGGACTGTCTTGACAGAGAGGGTGATCCCCATCAGGGATGATGGAGGTACCCACCAGGTAACAGTAACTATGGGTAAAGTGCCTGCGGATGAGGATGAGCAAAGCGATCAGCTCGATGAGTTCGTAACGGTAACCTAAAGAACATATGAAAATAATCATTAAAGGGGAAGGTAGCCTTGTTGATCCTGTTCGGTCGAACGGCCGTTTTGTATCTGACGGCAGTGGTGGTTATCCGGATCATGGGAAAACGTCAGATTGGGCAATTACAGCCCTTTGAGCTGGTGATCACCATCATCATCGCCGAACTGGTGGTGATTCCCATGCAGGACAAAGACGTACCTTTACTGGAAGGTTTAATCCCTGTTCTTACCCTCTTGATGCTTCAATATCTGGTCTCTTTGGTCCTGATGAAGAGTGAAAGCGCTAGGGCTGTAGTATGTGGCATACCCAGTGTCCTGGTGCACAATGGACGTATAGTGGAAAGCGAGTTACGCCGATTGCGCTATAACCTGAGTGATCTTTTAGAGCAGCTGCGGGTCAAAGGGTTGCCAGACGTTAGTGATGTAGAATTTGCAGTGCTGGAGACCAATGGTGAGTTGAGCGTGATTCCCAAGTCACAAAAACGGGCGGTGCAGCCTCAGGACCTGCAACTAAGCACTGCCTACGAAGGGTTACCCCTGCCCTTGATTGTCGATGGCAAGATCAAAGCCGGGAGTCTAAGAAAAGCTAGTCTAGATCGACAATGGCTACAAACTGAGATCCGAAAGCAAGGGATTAGAAGACCCGAAGAGGTGCTGTATGCGAGCCTAAGCACCGATGGTACACTTTTTGTTCAGCCCCGAGAGTCTAGGTCGGGATGGCAGGAAACGGGGACTAGCTAGAGATAAGGGCATTTCCAGTATTAGATCGGTGCAATTAGGATCAATGAGGCCACATGAGCCAGCTATGCTATGTCAGGAGGTTTACTAATATTGCGCCCAGACTGGAGAATAGTCGTTCTTGGAGCTCTGTTTATGGCGTTCTTGGTGGTAGGCTATGTGAGTGATCGGGGGGTAATGCAAGCCGCCAGTGAGCTGCAACACCTGGCCAAAGGTGTTGAGGCAGCTATTCACACAGAGAATTGGTTTGCTGCCTCCCAGCTCTTGGACAACCTATCCGCGGGCTGGCCACCTATCCGCCGCGCCTGGGATCTGCGCATGGATCGGGATGAAATGGATGAGCTCGATCTGTGCTTGGCCCGGCTGCAGGGCTATGCTAGCCAAAAGGATAAGGCCGGGGCTTTATCTGAACTGGGAGTTTGGCGTGTTCTCATTACCCATGTCCAGCAAAAAGAAGTCTTTCGCTGGCGCAATCTTCTCTGATTCACTCTATTTCTACTCGATTCGGCCAATCTGTATTCACTCCGGCCTTCGTCAAATCTGAGCGAGAGCAAAAAAATTTCAAAATAATGCCATTGGTAGCAGGAAATTCACAATCGGTCTAGAATACTGGTACCAACAAATGCAAATTACATTTGTATGTTTCATGCAAATGTAATTTACTTATGTAACTAAACAACGGTGAAGACACTGTCAGATAGCTATAGAAAAGGACTGGCGCTATGAGTACTGATACCATTCAGCACCTTTCTGATGAAAAGCAAAGGCGAGTGCTGCAAATGGTTACCATCGCCGAGTTGTACTACATCGAAGGGTTAACCCAGGCTGAGATAGCAGAAAGGTTGCAGTTGACTCGTCTCAAGGTCAACCAGTTGCTTCAAGATGCTCGCAAAGATGGAATCGTTCGAATTGAGGTTGTGAATCCCCTAACCGCTTGCACAGATTTGCAGCAGAGGCTGGAGGAGAGCTTTAGCTTACGGCGAGCGGCTGTTATTCCCGCTTTCACTGATTCGGCTGAAGTCCTTGCCCGGGAGTTGGGCAAGGCTGGGGCGAGTCTGGTGGCAGAGCTGATCGACGATGATGATCTGGTGGGTATTGGCTGGGGGACAACAGTCTACGAGCTGGTTCATGCTTTTGAGTGTGATAGGCAGATTCGAGCCACTTTTATTCCCCTAATTGGTGGATTGGGTGAAGTGCATGCCCATTTTCAAATCAATGAGTTTGCCAGAGTGATGTCCAATACCGTTGACGGCAGGTGGAAGGCTCTTCATGCACCGTTTCTAGTGGAAAGAAAAGAGATCAGGGATGCTTTGCTATCGGATAGCCTAATTCGCGACCTCGTCTCTTTGTGGTCTCATCTGGATCATGCCATTGTTGGTATAGGTATGTCGATCTCAAAGTCGCCTATGCTCCTGACTCAGTATTTCACCAACGCCCATTTGATCCAAATAGAACGGCAGGGAATTGTGGGTGATATCTGTTCTCGTTTTTTTGATAAAGATGGTGTCCTTTGTGATTGGGACATTAATGACAGAATGATCGGGATTTCCCTGGAGGAACTGCATAAGGCAAAGAACGTAATTGGCGTGGCGGGTGGTACAGTGAAAACAACAGCGATCCTTGCTGCCCTCCGCGGTGGACATATAGACATGTTGGTTACAGATGAGCAGACAGCCAAAGCAATTCTGCGCCGGTAGATCTATGGCCTTGTTCAAAGTAAGTAAGAAAGAGGGAAGTCGAGATGAGATTCGTTTCTACGGCAAAACTGCTGCACCACGCGCAAGCAAATGGATATGCAGTAGGTGCTTTCAATGTTTTTAATATGGAGAGTCTGCAAGCTGTTGCCCAAGTGGCAGAAGAAGAAAAGGCACCGGTCATTATCATGTGTGAGCAGCGTGATATCGGTTTTGCTGGGATCAATTATCTCTATCATCTGGCATTGGCGGCACTTGCTGATGCGACAGTACCGATAGCATTACACCTGGATCATGGTAAAGACCCAGATGTCGTAAAGCAAGGTATTTACACAGGGTTCTCCTCGGTAATGATCGATGGTTCTTCTATGCCCTTTGAAGATAACATTAGGCTTACCCGAGAGATAGTGAAAGTGGCCCATGCGCAAGGCGTAACGGTTGAAGCCGAACTGGGCCACGTAGGTGGTGCCGGCGCAGAGGGGATCAATGATGACTCCGTTTATACCAATCCGCTGCTCGCGGCGGAGTTTGTGCAAAGGACGGCGGTTGATTCACTGGCAGTTGCCATTGGAACAGCTCATGGCGTTTACGTCGAGGTGCCTAAGCTCGACTTTGAGCGTCTAGAGGAGATCAGCCAGGGAGTAGCAATCCCGTTAGTCTTGCATGGGGGCAGTGGTACTCCGGATGATGATCTGCAAAGGGCGATTTCACTTGGCATCTGTAAGATCAACGTCGGTACTGATATCCGCATGCAGTTCATGGCCGCGTTTGTCGAGTCCAAGGCGGCGGGTGCAAAGGACGTGCGGGATGCGCTCTCTCCGGCACGTGCCGTCATGAAAGAGGTCATTCGAGACCGGATTCGCGTCTTTGGTGCAGCCGGTCGAGCCAACGGATTCTAAGCCCAAAGGAGTGTCTCTATGGAATATCTTCTAGGTCTAGATATAGGAACAACACACTTAAAGACCGGAATATTTACTACCCGGGGAGAACCGGTAGCGGTAAAGCTGGCAAGTACGCCTTCAATTAATCTCGGTGAGGGTAGAGCCATCTACGATCCAGATGAGTTGTGGAACGCCGTTTCCGGCCTACTGACCGAGATCACGAGCCGGTTGGAATCCGGGGACCAGGTTCTCTCTGTTGCCATCGCCAGTATGGGAGAGGCCGGGCTGTTAGTCGATGCCCGAGGGAAGCCATTGACTCCGATTATCGCCTGGTTTGATTCCAGGGGCAAAGCTGTTGTCGATCAGTGGGCCGATTCCTTTGGTGTTAAGCGTACGCTCTCCATCACGGGGCTGACTCCAGACTATATTTACTCCCTAATGAAACTGCTTTGGCTTAAGCAACATGAACCGGCAGTGGTGCTTAGGGCCTGCAAATGGCTGTGCATGATGGATTACATAATATACAGGCTCACCGGTGAGTTTGCTACAGATTATTCCATTGCGTCACGGACGATGCTTTTTGATGTCAAGCAAAGGGAATGGTCATCGGAGATTGCTGAGTTTGCCGGACTAGATACCGAGCTTTTCCCCAAAGCATATCCGGGTGGCACAGTGGTGGGCCAAGTCACAGAGGTAGCTTCACATAGTACCGGTCTAGCCAAAGGAGTACCCGTTTGTACAGGTGGTCATGATCACATTTGCGGAGCCTTTGCGACGGGAGTTATCGGTCCTGGGAAGGCCCTTGATTCATTGGGTACGGCCGAGAGTCTGGTCGTGGCCTATAGTAATATTCCCAAATTGGAGCCAGAGGCAGTCAAAGGTTTTGGTGTGGGGTGCCATGTTGTTAGTAATGCCTACTATTTGCTAGGAGGCATCAATGCTTCGGGGCTAAGTGTGGAGTGGTTCAGTAACGAGTTTGGCAGTGTGGAGCAATCCTTGGCTGAGAAGAGAGGCGTGAGTGTTTACGATGTATTGATTGAAGAAGCGCGCCTATCGCCGGTCGGTGCCAAAGGATTGATGTTTGTCCCACATATGCGAGGTGCCGGGCCACCCGATCTGGATCCGGATAGCCGAGCCGCCTTTCTGGGAATTAGGGATTATCATGAAAGAAGGGATTGCTTGCGGGCTATACTTGAGGGATTGGCTTGCGAGTTTGCCTTTACTTTGCGGGAGTCTGAGGATGCTTTGGGATTGGCAGTTTCCAGGATACAGGCGATAGGCGGGGGGACCAAGAATCCACTTTGGATGGAGATCAAAAGCGCTGTCTTAAATGCACCTATTGAGGTGCCCGCTGTGCAGGAATCAACACTACTAGGTGCGGCACTTTTGGGGGGACTGGGAGCTGGGGTATATCGTGATGAGCATGAGGCCCTTGCTGAGACTTACCGCGTCCTATATACCTATGAGCCGGATCCACAGCTTGTACAGCAATACGAAGACATTTACCAGTCATACTGTAAGATCGTGCCTCTGGTACGTCAAATTAGCCATCTTATTGGTGAGCACCAATCGTGACCTGTGTGAGTGAGCTTGGAGGGAGGTGATCTTACCTAACAGATGTAGGCAAGTAGCATCTTGAACAGATAGGCGCAACAATACTTTAGGAGGCTGGAAGCATGAAAAAGTATAGCGTCGTTTTGGTTGTTCTGGCTCTGGCTCTGATGCTCAGTACACAGGCGATAGCCAAGGATGCATTGACGGTTTGGGTTGGTGGTCACGTTGTTGAACAAGAAGGCACGTGGGCAGAGATTATCAAGGACTTTGAAAAGACTACCGGTATCAAGGTTGAGTATCAACTGATTGGCTTTGATGTCTACTATGACAAGCTTGTCACTGCCTTCAAAGCCGGGCAAGGGCCCGATGTAAGCTTTGCTGATTTGGGTGGTTGGGTTCCCACCTTCGCGGCTCAGGGTTGGCTGGAGCCCATGGAAGAACAGCTGCAGGCTGCTAGTGTGACTGAGCAGATCTGGTCTAATCTGTGGCCAACCGTTACCTATGACGGTGTACGCTATGGACTGCCTTGGTACACAGACTGCCGAGTTCTACTCTATAATAAGACAATGTTCGAAGAAGCTGGGCTCGATCCGGATAACCCGCCAGTAACTTGGGATGAAATGCTTGATGTTGCCTTGAAGTTGACCGATGCCAAGAGCATGAAATATGGTTACGGTGTCTCGGGCAAGAAATCCGAAGTTGCTACACTCGGTTATATGATCTTTCTCCACGGAGCCGGTGGTGAGCTGCTAACCGAAGACTACTCGAAGGCTGCGTTTAACACTCCTGAAGGGTTAAGTGCTCTAAAATTCTATACCGAGCTATATACGAAGCATAAGGTATCCCCGCCAGCAACGCCTTCCTATGGGGAAGATGATTACCGCAGCATGATGGCTCAGAATCGGATTGCCATGGCCATTGGCGGCCCGTGGTCTTTCCCCTTGATTGAGCTAGCCAATCCGGCTATCAAGGGCAACTATACAGTGGCCTTGCACCCGTACAGCAAAGAGCCGGCTAGTGTTCTCGGGGGTTGGGCTTCTGTAATCGCCAAGACCTGCGAAAACAAGGATGCTGCCTGGCAGTTCGTTGACTTTATTACCGGCTACGATGTATGGATGAACTGGGTTGAGCGCCACGGTGGTCCAATGCCCACCCGTATGGATGTCTGCAATGCTGTTCCCGAGTTCAAGGATCCGAAGTGGCAAGTCATTCTCGATGCTTTCCCACATGCTAAGGTACGTCCACCTATTCCGGAATGGCCGCAAGTATCTGACCGGATTCAGAATATGGTGCAGACAGTGATCACCGGGAAGGTATCCGCGGAAGAGGCGATCGCCACTGCTGAGGCACAGATTAACGAGATTCTTGGGGCAAAATAGTCCAATGTTGCAGTAAAAAGCGAAGTCGGCCAGTTGGGTTGTACCCAGCTGGCCGCCGAATCCATTGGGAGTGGTTCTGGTGCTTAGGTCCGCTCGAACAGAACTAAAGAAGAACGCATTCGCCTACAGATTTGTTTTGCCCTATGTGCTTTTTCTCTGCCTTTTTGTGCTCTATCCAATTGTCGCTAATCTGCACCTGAGCTTGCAGGAAGACGGTGAGCTCGGTTGGGGCAACTATCGATACGTTTTGAGCAGCCTGGATTTTGCGACCATCACATCGAATACGATAGTTTGGACTGTCGGAAGCGTTTTCTTGCAATCTTGCCTGGGACTCGGGTTGGCACTTTTGCTTAACCAGGAATTCCGCGGCAGGGCTTTTTTCCGAGCCATCATACTCGTGCTTCCGTGGGCCACACCGGATATTGTGGTGGCAGTGGCTTGGCAGTGGATGTATAACGATATGTATGGTGTCATAAATGATGTGCTCTTTCGTCTGGGATTAATAGACCACTACCTGCCATGGTTAGCGCAACCAAATCTAGCTAAAGCGGCTGTGATCATCGCCAACACCTGGAAGGGATTTGCCTTGTCCGCTATGTTCTATCTTGCTGCCTTACAGACAGTACCCCATAGTTTGTACGAGGCAGCGGAAATTGACGGAGCTGGGATATGGCGCAAGTTCACTTCAGTCACCTGGCCTGTTATCCGACCTTTCATAGTCACCACATTAATGTTGACGACTATCTGGACAATAAACTATTTTCCGCTGATCTACACAATGACTGGTGGTGGCCCGGCGAATGCTACCGATACTTTTGTCACATATTCATATCGCTTGGCATTTCGTTTCCTGGAGTTTGAAAGGTCAGCTGCCTTATCCACCTTCACCTTCGTGATTATTCTGATCATCTCAACCTTTTATACCTTGTTCCTACTGCGGAGGGGGGATGAATAATGCGGAAAAAACGCTTCCTCAATGTCATCTTATATGTCGCAGTCATAGCCGTAACAGCAATTATCGCCTTCCCCTTTTTGTGGTTGGTCATTACTGCGTTGAAACCATACCCGGAGATTTATGGGTTTCCGATCAACTACATTCCCAGGGAACCGACCCTGGAGCATTTCCAATATGTATTTGGTCTCAATTTTGGGCGTTACTTTATGAACAGTGTGATTATCGGCGCGGGTACAGCGGTCTTGACGCTACTCATTGCTTTGCTCCCATCATATGCTACCGCCAAATTCAACTTTTGGGGCAAGGAACCGGTCCTTCTTTCGATTTTGGTGTGTCAAATGTTTCCTCAGATTGTATTTGTGATTCCTTTCTTCTTGTTCCTACAACGTGTGGGGCTCATTGATCATTACTTCGGAATCATGCTCTCTTATCTGCCCTTTACGACCCCGGTCGCGGTCTGGCTCACTCGTAATTTCTTCGCTGAGGTTCCGATCGAAATAGAGGAAGCCGCCCTAATCGATGGTTGCAGCCGAATGCAGACTTTCATGAAGGTGGTATTGCCGCTATCGTTGCCGGGCATTGCTGCAGTTGGCATCTACACTTTTTTGTTTGCCTGGAGTGAACTAATGTTTGCCTTGTCGTTCTTGTCATCAAGCAACATGCAAACCATTCCTGTATTTCTCAGCTTGTTTGTTGGACAATATCAGACTCGGTGGGGCCCGCTCTTTGCCGGTTCTGTTGTGGCCTCAATTCCTCCGATCATCGTGTTTGGCTTTCTACAGAAGTATTTCATTCGTGGCCTGACCAGTGGTTCGGTTAAGGGCTAAGCAGTCGGATAATGGACGTGGACTTTCGAGTAAGTTTACAGTAAGGCAAGCAGATGCCGGGAAGGCGTAATCGTATCTAGAGCCTGGAGGGCCATAGGATGATTGGGACACTAACGATGAATCCAGCTATTGATCGTACAGTTACTGTGGATGGTTTTCGACTGGGGACTCTGAATCGGGTTCGTAAGGTCCGTGTCGATGCCAGTGGTAAGGGAATTAATGTCTCGAAGGCATTAATCCGATTTGGAGAACAGTCCCTGGCTATGGGTTTACTTGGTGGTATGACTGGGCAGTTCATTGAACAAGACCTCCAAAATGATGGTATCCTGCCCGCCTTCACTTGGATAAAGGGACAGTCAACCCGCACTAATGTGAAGGTTTTTGATGCGGAATCGGGGAGTACAACAGAAATAAACGAACCTGGTCCGGAAATAAGCTCAGCCAACCTGCAGGCCCTCCGTAGAGATCTGTTTAGCGGTCTCGGCAGAGTCAGTTATCTAGTTTGCTCAGGAAGTCTACCCCCCGGCGTGCCAGATACGTTTTATGCAGATGTCATTCGAGAAGCCCAGGCCAAGGGAGTTCACTGCATTCTTGATACTAGTGGCAGTGCCCTGGCGAGAGGTATGCATGCTGTTCCTACCCTGGTTAAGCCTAACCGGGAAGAAGCATCTCAAGTTCTGGGAGTTGACCTGAGGTCAGAAGCGCAGATTATCGAAGCAGTCCACAGGTTTCTGGATATCGGAATTCCCTATGTAGTCATTTCTCTTGGCCCGGATGGGGCAGTATTTGCAACAGGAGAGAGCATTGTTTGGGCTCAGGCCTCGGTGGATATGATCAGAAGCACAGCCGGCTGTGGAGATGCTCTTGTCGCCGCAGTTGTCTGGTCTCTCTGCTCTGGTAAAAGCTGGTTGGAGGTAGCGCGTTTTGCAACCGCAGCCGCAACGGCTACGGCATCCTTGGATGGGACGATATTTCCCACCATGGATATGATCAATTCATTCAGCCAACGGGTCTGTATGAAGAATATGTAGGTTCGAATAGGGCTTAATCAGGCGGGAGGTTTGCCATATGCATGGAGTCGATATTCTGCCGATTGGTCAGCTCCTTTCACATCTATGGAGAAGACCAAAAGCCAGTACTTTGCTGGGTATAGGACCGATGTCTCCACTGATCATCGAGGCTAGTTTGGATCTGGCAGAAGAGCACCATTTTCCGGTGATGTTTATTGCCAGCAGAAACCAGGTAGATATTGATGATTACGGGGGCGGATATGTGTCTCGTTGGGACCAGGAGCGCTTTGCCCATGATATAGCTAGAGTCGCTCATCGCACTGGGTTTGCTGGCATCTATTACCTATGCCGGGATCACGGTGGTCCGTGGCAGAGAGATGAGGAATACAAAGCAGCTCTGGACGAAAGGGAGGCTTTGGAGAGGGCCAAAGCATCGTATGTAGCAGATCTGAAAGCCGGTTTTGATATTCTACACATCGATCCGACGAAAGATCCCCATCGGGAGAGTCTACCCTTGGAACTGGTCATGGAGCGAACAGTGGAACTAATCGAGTATGTGGAGAGAAAGAAGCTGGAGTTGGGGATAGAGCGACAGATAGGCTACGAAGTAGGTACAGAGGAGACCAAAGGCGGCTACATAAACCCCGGGGTGTTTAAAGGGTTTCTCAAAGAACTGATTGGGCGCCTGGCGCAGAAAGGTCTGCCTGAGCCGGACTTCATTGTCGGTCAGACCGGGACCTTGGTAAGAATGGGTACCAATGTGGGTGAAGTTGATATCAATTTAGCTGGAACACTAGCTGCCATAGCCAAGGATTATGCAGTTGGGTTTAAGGAACACAATGCAGATTACCTGAGCAATGAACAATTGGAGTTACACCCAAGGGTAGGTATTACTGCCGCTAATGTTGCACCGGAATTTGGACACATTCAGACCAGAGCTTACCTTGCTGAGTACCAGAGAGAAATGGAGCTTGTCGGCAAAAAGAGCTCATCCGATTTTTACGGCATATTGGTATCAGAAGTGCTAGCCAGTGGACGGTGGCAGAAGTGGTTGGTGCCGGAGCATGGTGGGTCGACGATAGAGAGTCTGCAAGAGGATCCAGCCAAGTTGCGCCAAATTATCGAGGCATGTGGACACTATGTCTTTGATAGACCGGTGATCATTGAAGCGATCAATCAGATGTATGCCAATCAAGCCAAATCTGGAGACTATCATGGCCCCGACCGAGTATACGAGCGAGTCAAGAGCGGGATTGAACGTTATGTACTCCATCTTAATCTTTCCGGGGTATTGGATAAAGGACTACCCGGAGAGCTACCTTCCTATACCGGTGCTTAAGGGAGTGGGGAATCGCCAGGTCGAATCATTGGGCAGATGGGGAAAGTGCCAGGGTAATCCTAACGCTTTCGCCGCTTACAGACGCCCTACTGCAAAGCCCCTTGATAGGGGAACTGTGTAAGGTAGTTGCTGAACTGTTGTTGTGCCTGCTGCAGCTTCGGTTTTTCCACACCTTCGAGTTTGTACCAACCTCGCTGGAACATAGCATTGAAGCTATCACGGGTTGCTTTATGGGTGTCACACAGGATGCTTTCTACATCACTATGCAGAGTGGCATAGCTGGTCTCCCGGGCGAAAACATTGAAGTTATCTGTCAAGTACTTTTCCGTAGCCAACACATCATTGAGGATATCACGGTCATTCATCTGTGGGCCTTTCACCGTAGGCAGGCTCCCCGACTGAGGATTCTGAATGATGTTTTTGTTATGTGGCACGGTTCTCACCTCCTATGTCACTGCGATAATGGCTGACTTGGTATAGCTTTTAACGGATCCAGGTGTGTAAGCAGCTTCTGATAATGGGCTTGATGCATTTTGCTCAGCCGATCACAGATATCTTTAACCCCTTGCTCCTGTGCCATCTGGGCATACATGGCGAATTTCTTTGCTGCTAACAGCTCCCACGACAGAGCATCTTCAATGTAGGATAGATCCTTGGTGGTGACGATTTCCGGTGGCTGCTGCATTACCCCACGGCCTATTTGCGTACCTGTCTGTAAATGCACTATCCTGTAACCTCCCTTCAGTCTCTACTACACAGATTAGTATTTCCAGCTAGCCGCAAAATACACAGATCCTTTTCAGGCCTACCCCGGATTCCATCCTTGATCATCCCTGATCCCGCCGATTGGGTAGACTCGGCAGATTCCGTGTTGTAGAATAAGCACAGTTGCATAATCAATAAGTGCTGAACTGGAGCTGGGACCATGATAACGAAGGAGACGTGGGTCAACGGACTGAAAAACGGTGTAGATACTATCTGGGAACTAGCTAAGGTGATTATCCCATTGACGGTTGTGATAGCCGTACTCAAGGAAACAGGCTGGTTGGGATTGTTGGCTGGTCGAATGGAGCCGCTGATGTCAGTGTTGGGTCTGCCAGGAGAGGCCGCTTTAGCTCTGGTCGTGGGGTATTTCGTCAACATATACAGTGCCATTGCCGTGATCCTCGCTATAGACTTGACAGTCAAGCAGGTAACGATTGTCGCTGTGATGATCTCCATTTGCCACGGAATTTTCTTGGAAAGTGCCATTACCAGTAGAACCGGGGTTAAAGCATGGCCGCTGGCCTTCATGCGGATACTGGTCTCTATATTAGCCGGTCTCAGTGTCAACTGGCTTTTCTAGATAGCAGATAACCCCTATTGAAGGAGTGGAAAGCATGGAGAGCTCGCTCATCCAAGTTGCTCTAGATGGGCTAAAGTCAGGCCTTTTGGGTTTGAAGAATATCATTGTCATCGTGTTACCTCTTATGGTTGTCATAGAATTGGCCAAGGATAGTGGGCTGATGGAACGCGTTACAAGTAGGTTTCAATTACTGGCAGGGTTCTTGCAGATTTCCAAAGAAGCGGTGCTGCCTCTTGTAGTCGGTTTGGCTATAGGATTTTCCTATGGCTCCGGGGTGATCATCAGTGCCGCCAGAGATGGGAATCTTTCCATGAAAGACCGCTATGGGATCACGGTCTTCCTGTCGATATGTCACTCACTATTTGAGGACACCCTAATTCTAGTCGCGGTCGGGGCGAGTCTGCCATGGTTGCTCGGCATCCGCCTACTGCTTGCTACAGCGGTCACTCTTCTAACCACCAGGGTGTTACTAGCTAATGGCTTCGATCGGCAACCTAGCTCACCTACAGTGTCTGGTTGACCGGCAAACAGAAGAACTGACAATCCAAAGGGGGAAACATGTGCCAAGTGTTCAGGGGAGGAACAATCCCCTTGGGAGGGAAGTTGTATAGCGGGATGGTACCGTAGCCCATCGAGAGCGCAGTTAGCGAGAGGAGGTTAGAATCATGACCCGAAAAACAATCAAGTTGCTGACGAGTTTCGTGATTTTGAGTCTAGTGTTGGCATGCCCGGTAGCCAGGGCAGCATCACCCGAGACGAGGATCAATGAGAGTATAGCCACCTTAAGGGAGATGGCCGATGAACCTGATGCCAAGGCCATGGCGTCTTTGCTGCAAAGGGCAAAAGGTGTGGCCATCTTTCCGTCTGTTGTCAAAGCCGGCATTTTCCTAGGAGGCAAGTATGGGGAAGGACTGGTGATCCAGCGGGATCCGAACACCGGTAGCTGGTATGGACCTAGTTTTATCACCATGAAGGGAGTCTCCTATGGTCTCCAGTTTGGAGTCCAGTCTACTGCTCTGGTTTTAGTCATCAACAATGAGCAAGGCATGGAGAGCTTCCGGGGATCACAGAAGTTTACCTTGGGTGGCGATATCGGGATCGCCGCCGGTCCGGTGGGTCGTCAAGCCGGGGCGAGCACCGATGTAGAGCTGAAATCAGCTATTTATAGCTATTCGATCAGCAAAGGTCTTTTTGCCGGGATCTCTTTGGAAGGGGCTATCATTGAAACAGATGATAGTGTTAATGAGCTCTATTGGGGAAGGCCCATGTATCCTCAAAGGATCTTGGATACCAACGCCATAGATGCTCGGGTGAGGCCTTTGCTTGAGGAACTCGACGAACTGATGCAGAAAGCCGGTTGACTTTGAAGCCATTGGGCCTGGAGTGAGCCAGGCCCAATGAGTTAAGTAAAGGATGTGACGAGACCTAGTTCCAGTAGGGCATAGTAAATCCCATCATCATTGTTGCTCTTGGTTACTAGATCAGCGGCTGCCAGTACCTCCGGCATGGCATTGCCCATGGCCACACCCACACCAGCCATCTTCACGATCTCCAGATCATTCTCGCCATCTCCAAAAGCAATTATATCTGAAAGAGGTATATTGAGCATGTGGGCTACCTGTTCCAGGGCATGGGCCTTTGATACTCCCTCACTGACGATTTCACAATAAGTTGGTTTAGATAGACTGATGTATAACGGCAGGTTTCTGGAATCGGCCCACCGCCGGTAAGCAGTGATGCTCTTCGGGTCACCTAGAAGTAGCACCTTGTGAGCATCAGGTACCGAATCTGCCAGCAAGTCTGCCAATAGTGTCGGCCAGAACTGGACGATGGCGGTTTCTTGGTCACACCATGGACTGGATGCCTCCACAAACCAATCCCAACCAGCCATGATGTTGGTATGCAGGCCTCGCCGCCGCGCCTCTTGGATGACCTCTTCCACAGCACTACGCTTCATAGGCATCTCCCAAAGGATCTTGTTATCGCTTACGATCATGGCCCCGTTTAGGGCTATGGATATCGTGTGATCGATCTCTAGCTGCTTTCCGATCTGGACTACACTCTTAGGGGGTCTTGCTGTTGCCAGAACAACATAGTGGCCACCCTGGACTAGCTGCCTTAGGGCGTATCTTGTTGATGGTAATACGAAATGGGAAGTCGTAAGCAAAGTGCCATCGACATCGAAGGCCAGTAACTTGCGGTTAGTGTGCATGGCTGTCGTTGCCTCCTTTTGCGCTACTTGCTAGTGTTTCTGGGAATGGTCCCGTCGATCCTGCTATCACCCAATGAGGTTGATGGGGTGGCTATAGCCTGTTTAGCGTGTTTTTCTGGTATTCTGGAACCATCTGCTCTAAACCCTCATAGTGTATTAGCAAAGCTGTACAGGAGAAGGGTCATTGCCAGCAATCTTGCCGGCAGGGGACATTCAGAGATTGGCCCAGGACATAAGAGCAAATGATTGGCTCGATCAAGGTGGTGTAGGGGTGAAGGAGGCAATCTGTACTTTGGCGCGTCTACCCGTTGGTAGGAAGGGAACGGTCCTGGACATCCAGACAACGGGTAATGCGAGAAGGCGTCTCTTGGATTTAGGATTGGTACCTGGGACTGTGGTAGAAGTAGTTCGCCGCAGTCCCATTGGCGATCCCACCGCCTATAAAATCAGGGGGGCGGTGATCGCCCTTAGAGAAGAAGACGGAGATGCTGTTCGGGTCAGACCTGTATGACCTGATTCGCAAGGAGGGAAGGAGAATGGGATCTGCCTATCGCCTCGCCAGAACTGCAATAACGAAGGAGAATTTTGTGCCTGCCCATATCACTGCCGATTACGTGGCTGCGCTGGCAGGAAATCCCAATACCGGCAAAAGTACTGTCTTTAATGCACTAACAGGCCTGAACCAGCATACGGGCAATTGGCCGGGGAAGACAGTGTCACAGGCCCGCGGCTTTTACCGGTACCAGGGGAAGAACATAGTCTTGGTAGATCTACCGGGGACCTACTCTTTGTTGGCCAGTTCCCTCGAAGAAGAGGTTGCCAGGGATTTCATCTGCTTTGCCAAACCAGATGTTACGGTAGTTATTGTCGATGCCACATGTCTCGAACGCAATCTCAATCTGGTGCTGCAGGTATTAGAGATAACAGCCAAAGTAGTGGTTTGCCTTAACTTGATTGATGAAGCTGAACGCAAGGGACTGTGGATCGATGTTGACCAATTGGCAGATGAGCTAGGTGTTCCTGTAGTGCCTACAGCTGCGCGTAGTGGGCGGGGAATGGCCTTACTCAAGAATTGGATCAGCGCCATTGCCGCGGGTGAGTTTCTCACCCAACCCAGGCCGGTGCGGTACGCTGATCCTCTGGAAGAAGCCATCGGGCAGCTAGAGACGTATCTCCGGCAGGTACGCACAAATGGGGTCAGCAAACGCTGGATAGCTTTGCGGCTTCTAGAGTGCGACAGTGGGGCCATTGAGGCTATTCGCAGCTATAGCTTAGCAAATTGCCGCTTGGAGGGGTAACAGTGGTCAGGGGCCATCGATTTAGCCTAGATGATGCTATAGAGCAGGGCCAAGAGCTGAGCCTGGGTTTGGGCGAAGAAATCCAAGTCCGGGATATGGTGGTAACCACCATCTACCAACGAGCTGAGGCTATCGCAGGCAAGGTTGCAGTTCAAGCCCCAACGGCGGGCCAGGATTGGGACTGCAAAATCGATGACGTACTGACATCTCGGTTAGTAGGCTATCCCTTAATGCTGGCCCTGTTGGGGTTTGTCCTCTGGCTAACTGTGATTGGAGCCAATTATCCATCTCAGGTTTTGGCTACCTTGTTTTCGGTGGTAGAAAACCAGCTGACCGCATTTTTCATTAAATTTGGAGCACCAGAGTGGCTGCACGGAATAGTTGTTCTGGGTACATATAGGTGTCTCGCCTGGGTAGTTGCGGTCATGTTGCCACCGATGGCGATTTTCTTTCCCCTGTTTACCTTGCTGGAAGACCTGGGCTATTTACCTAGAATCGCCTTCAACTTAGATAATCTCTTTAAGCGAGCCGGTGCCCACGGGAAACAGGCACTAACCATGGCTATGGGTTTTGGCTGTAACGCAGCGGGGGTAATGGCCACTCGGATTATCAATTCCCGCCGGGAGCGCATGATTGCTATCCTTACTAATAATTTCACGCCCTGCAATGGCCGCTTCCCATTGCTGATTGCCATGTCTTCTCTTTTTTTGGGCACAGGGGTAATGGGCTATGGGAATATACTGGCCTCCTTGGCCGTAGTAGGTATGGTTCTCTTGGGAATAGCCGTCACTTTCTTGGCTTCTTACTTTCTTTCGAAGACGCTGCTTAAGGGCATATCCACATCTTTTGCGCTAGAACTACCACCCTATAGAAGACCCCAAGTTGTACAGGTGATAGTGCGTTCCATCTTTGATCGCACCCTGTTTGTGCTCTGGCGGGCCATTAAAGTAGCCGCTCCGGCTGGTGCCTTGGTTTGGTGCTTGGCCAACTTCAATATCCAAGGTGTCAGCGTCATTGCACATATGGCCGGTTATCTGGATCCTTTCGCCCGCAGTATGGGCCTGGATGGGTTTATCCTCTTAGCCTTTATTCTGGGTCTACCGGCCAATGAGATTGTCATTCCTATTTTGCTGATGAGTTACCTTGGCTCGGGAGCACTTATGGAATCGGATAGCCTTGGGGCAATGAAGACACTACTGGTATCTCGGGGCTGGACTTGGCTTACAGCCTTGAATGTGATGGTTTTTTCGTTATTGCACTTTCCTTGTGGGACTACTCTCCTGACGATCAGGCATGAGACAGGTGGGTGGAAATGGACCGTGGTTGCGGCCTGGCTAACTACAGTGACTGCCGTGGTGGCCTGTCTTCTCATTGCCCAAAGTGCCCGGCTCCTGCGGCTGGTGCCGTAACCTACCAAGGAGTACCTCTGACTGAGAGTTGGGAGGATACTTGGGAGACGATCTAGCGTTTGACCAAGGTCGAAGGCTACTTGCGCAACACAAAACCCCCAGGGCAAGCCTGGGGGTGGTGCTCGGCCTACAGGGCTTCAGTCTCGATGGTGGTGATCAAAACCATTGGCTGTCGTTCGATAAAAGCCAATATAGATTGCAACTGGCTACTGGCATGGGCAGTTGAGCCGCCGATAACAGCTACACCGATGGTACTTGTCTGCCAAAGGTCCTGATGATCGATTTCGGCAATGGCGGCATTGAACTTGTTTCTCAATCGCTGGGTCAGACTCTTCATCATGCCGCGCTTCTCCTTAAGAGACCGGCAATCAGAGAGATGCAGACCGATTCTGGCAATTCCTACTACCATGATCTCACCTTTCGGTCCGGCGTAAAGCCGACGTATCTAGTATCCTTTTTGCTTGTGAATAACGGCCTTGAGATTATCGAGGCCTACCCGTACACTATCCGCAGGTGCCATGTTATATTCTTCAGTTTCGATGATATACCACTCAACTCCCACCTTGGGCGCTGCCGCGACAACACCGGCCAGGTCAACATCGCCTGTACCCACCTCGGTTTGAGGGCCATCTTGCTTAAAGTCCTTGACATGCACCAAAGGACAGCGTCCCTTGTACTTCTGCAAGTAATCCACAGGATCAACCCCGGCGTGAAAAATCCAGCCTAGATCGAGCTCTGCTACTACGTTATCGGGATCGACGTTGGTAAAGAAGATATCTAGGGCGTATTTGCCGTTAAGGGTCTTAAACTCCCACGCATGGTTATGATATGCTAGCTGTAGACCCTGATCTTTGGCCTGGGCTCCTATCTCAGACATTTTCTGAGCAAAGGCCTTCCAATCATCGGCTTTACCTTCGGCCATGAGCTCCCAAGGGGCAGCCGGGCAGACAATGTAGTGGTTGCCGAGTGCAAGGTTGAAATCCAAAACCTGGTTAAGCTCTTTATCTAGCTGTTCAAAGCCAACATGGGACCCAGCCGCCTTCAATCCCACATCACTTAGTAGGGTCTTAAGGCGATTAGCTGTAAGGCCACCATATCCAGCAAACTCGACTCCTTCATAGCCCATGGCAGCCACAGCCTTAACAACGCCGACGAAATCCTTGGCAGTATCCTCTCGGAGAGAGTAGAGCTGTAAACCAACGGGGATTGACAAATTTGGTACCTCCTTCATAGGTGATAGTATGGCTTGCCCTTGTTGATCAGAGTATTACGTGTCCCAATACTGGATTCCTTCCAGACGTTGGGAGCAAATGGCGGCACAACGATCAAAGCTGACTGAAAAGAGCTTATCGGATAGGTGCCTGCCGATCGCTATTTCTGGCAGGAAATCAGGTTCAGACGACTGAAGTATAGCTGGTGCGGAGTGGGAACTAGCGGATATACTACTAGATGTCAATGCATTGTGTGTAGTCGGTAGAAAGGGGTAGGTTGTCGGTGGCTGAAATGGTCTTCCTGAATGGTCAGTTCATCCCTGAAAAACAGGCTTTTGTTTCCATATGCGATCGCGGATTTCAACTAGGTGACGGTATCTATGAGGTGATTCGGTGCTATCAAGGCAGACCATTTCGCCTGGGTGACCACATAGAGCGGTTGTTTCAGAGTGCCCAAGCCATCAGGCTGGAGTTACCCTATGGTCGAGATGAATTGGCTGGATTTGTGAACAGGCTCATAGCTGATGTTACCTGGGACTATGCAGATATCTATATCCAGGTGACCCGTGGGGGGGCGCCCCGGGTGCATGAATTTCCTGCTCAAATACATCCAACGGTACTCATGTATGTGAGTCAGGGTCAGGCGGTATCTCCTATAACCTTAGAGCAAGGCATTGAGGCCATTATCATTCCAGATACCCGGGGAACCCTATGTAATATCAAGTCGGTGAATCTACTGCCCAATGTCCTGGCTAGGCAGGCAGCGGCCGAGGCCGGGGCCGGTGAAGCCCTTTTTGAGAGGGAAGGCATCGGGGTGGTAGAAGGTGCCGCCAGCAACATTTTCGCTGTACGTAAAGGCGTGCTTTCCACTGGCCCTCTTAGCCCCTATACGTTACCTGGAGTTACCCGGGACTGTGTGTTGCAGTTGGCCAAAGCACAGGGGTTACCTGTTGAACTTGAGTTTCTGTCCAGAGAAGAGTTGCTTACTGCTGATGAAGTGTTCATTACCAGCACCAGCAAGGAAGTATTAGCTGTCACTATTCTCGCGGGACAGATGATTGGAGATGGTCGGCCAGGCCCGATTACCCTCAAATTGGCTAGCGACTATCGGGCTTTGATTAAGCGAGAATGTGGCATCTAGATCAATCTGAAGTGCCTAATTCGGCGAGAGTTGGGAGGAGCTAATGCAGCTAACAAATGTACCGGAAACGTTTCGTGGATATGTTCTTGATGGATTTCAGCGAGAGGCTATAGCTCATCTTTTGCAGGGAGCCTCCGTCTTTGTGGCAGCACCTACTGGTTCAGGCAAGACTTTGATTGCCGATTACGTGGTGGAAATGACCCGCCCTACCCAAAAGGGAGTAATCTATACGGCTCCCATCAAGGCTTTGAGTAATCAGAAGTTCAAACAGTTCCGGGAGAACTTTGGCGAAGAGAGTGTGGGTCTGGTTACCGGCGATGTGGTTAGAAACGAGACTGCCCCGGTGCTACTCATGACAACTGAGATCTTCCGCAACATTTTGTTTGATCACAGTCGTTCCTTAGACGATATTGGTTATGTCATTTTTGATGAGATTCACTATATTGCTGATGAAGCCCGGGGCTTCGTCTGGGAGGAAAGCCTGATTTTTCTACCCGAACACATACGATTCCTCGGCCTAAGTGCAACTATTGCCAATGGCCATGAGCTGAGTAGTTGGATGGCAACCTTGCGGCCTGAACCTATTACGGTAGTGGAATATCACCAGCGGCCGGTGCCATTGTCCCATGCTTACTTTGCCCCGGAAGTAGGGATCACGAATCTCGCGGGACTAAACAATTACTACCTTGATAAGGGGGCAAGTGTGGCAACTCAAGGGATGGGGCGAGGTTTCCCATTGCCTAACCATATCGAGTTAGTAGATACCTTGGGTGAACAGTATCTCCCCTTGCTGTTTTTTGTTTTTAGCCGCCGCGGCTGTGAAGCCCATGCTTCTGAGCTAGCCCTGGACCATAATTATCTGACAGAAGAGGAAACTCTCTTGGTCCGAGAGGCAACACAGCGGCACCTTTGGGGAAGAGAGCTTAGGAACCTAGATAGTGTATCTCTATTGACGGCAATCCTGGAAAGAGGTATAGCCTATCACCACGCGGGCTTGTTGCCGGCCTGTAAGGACCTGGTGGAGGAGCTATTTGAACGAAGACTGATCAAAGTGCTCTATGCTACAGAGACCTTTGCTGTCGGAGTGAATTTCCCAGTGCGTACTGTATGTTTCGATAGCTATACCAAATATGATGGGCGGGGGTTTCGCCCATTGACCGTGGGTGAGTATTTCCAAATGGCCGGTCGGGCCGGACGCCGTGGTATTGATGAACAGGGTTTTGTCTATACCATGGTGGATTTCAATTTCTATCACCCAGGGGAGTTGAAGGATCGGATAGAGGATAATGTTGAGCCCCTTTGGAGTCAGTTTGACCTGACGTATAATTCGGTGCTGAATCTAACCGCTCGCTATCAGGCTCCTGAGCAGATTCGAGATGTATTGGAGCGTAATTTGCTAGTTTACCAGAATCAGGGACAACATCAAAGGCTACAGGAGGAATCACTACAAGTCTCTGACCGGCTCACTCATCTCACTGTGAAGCGCTGTCCCCATTATCAGCAGGACAGCTGTGGCGAGGCGGTGAAGAAAGCCCGCCGCCAAGTGGACAAGCTGCACAAAGAGTTGGTGAATATGAAAGGTAAAGGCGAAATCCGACGCCGAAAGCAGATTCTGCGACAGCTTCACAGACTAGGGGAAAAGACAAAGGCGGCTGCCGTCTATCGCTGCGCCAAGAGGGAGAGAAACAGTTGCCGCTATCGGGAGCGGCAGATTCGGAGAGCCGAAAGGCGTCTGCGGGAACTAAAAGGAGCCATGCGCCTTATACCGACAAAGGAGCGGTTGTACGAATCCTTCGCCGCAAAACAGAGTTTTCTGGAGCGGCTTGGCTACATTGAATCCGGAGAGTTGACAGGGCGAGGTCGAGTAGCAGCGGGGCTTTATGTCCAGGAACTACTTGTTACTGAGCTGTTGTTTGATGGCATCTTCCATGAGCTGTCTGAAGACGCGATTAACGCTCTGGCTGTGTGTATCGATTATGAGCCACGGAAAGATGAAGTTGCTCGTCCCTGGCGCTTGGTTGACCTTAGCTATGCACAGAGAGTGGCTACTGAATTAGCCTCAATGGAGAAGCAACTGCTCCACGAAGACCGGGTGTGTTTTCACAACAGCTTACATGAGTTGGCGTATCGTTGGAGTAGGGGCTGTAGCTTCCTCGAGCTGATGGATGAAGCGGGAGCCATGGCCGAAGGGGATATTGTCAGTGCCTTCAGGCGGGGCATAGATCTCTTGCGGCAATTGCGCCGAGTATGTGCAGGCGATGAGCAGCTACAGGCGAAACTATCTCGCTGTATGAAGAAGATGGATAGGGATGTGGTCGAAATCCGACTCTAGACGGCATTTCTGGAATTTAACACACTATTAACCGGTGTAACCAAAGCTTAACAGCATTTTCCTTGCTTTTTCCGGTAGGAATTCGTATAATCATATTGGCGGGTGGGTCAACAGGCGCCCCGGGGTGGACGCCAAATGACCCGATAGCCAAGTAGTACTAAGGGAGGGAAACAGAAATGTTATTCTTCCGGAAACGCAGGAACGTGCAGTCCCTCGATCAGGAACGGGGCAAGTATGGTACCCTAAATCATAGGAATATCGGAATAACGGTAATCGAGCTGGATAAGATCGTGGGCAGTGTGGACCGATATAAAGATTTTGACCAAGACTTTGAATGGTTGCATCGTCGACCAGATACTCGCTCCAAGGCTATTGAAAAGGCCATGGCCAGAGGCGAGATCTTGCCTCCAATAGATGTCTATGAACTCGATAACAAGTATTTTGTGGTTGATGGACACCACAGAGTAAGAGCAGCCAAAAAAATCGGGCAGGAATTCATGGATGCCAATGTCACCCGGCTTATTCCTGCATAAATAGATGCTGATGGAGTAGCAAGCCAGATTCCACAGATGGCTTGACCGATATAGCTGTGATCAGTTGAAAGGGGCACCGTTAGGTGCCTCTTTTAGTTTTGGAGTTGAACCCTTACTGAGAATTCGGGGTGAGGGTGCAGGAGATACGCCTGCCAACGGTCAAGTATTAATAAATTAGAGGTCACAGCTAATAGAAACATCTTTGTGATACCCCATGGCAAGGACCCCACACTGCAATCCACGTGGGTGATGGAGGCGGTAAGCTCCAAAAGGTACCGGTTGCCGGTGGGAAGGGAGACGGGTAGGGTGAAAAAGTATATTCTAGCTATTGACCAGGGTACTACAGGCACGACGGCCATTATTTTCGATCACAATGGGCGTCCCGTCTGTCGCGGGTATCAGGAATTTCCCCAGTATTACCCTCAGCCGGGTTGGGTAGAACATGATCCGGCAGAGATCTGGGAGGCAACCGTAGGAGCAATCCAGGAAGCTTTGTATGGCCCAATCGGGGCTGAGGAGATCGCCGCGATTGGCATTACTAACCAAAGAGAGACAACAGTAGCGTGGAATCGGCTGACCGGCCGGCCAGAGGGTACGGCAGTGGTGTGGCAATGCCGGCGTACGGCTCCGATGTGTCAAAGACTGAAAGACGCAGGCTATTCTGAGCTATTTCGCGGTAAGACAGGTCTGGTTCTAGACCCGTATTTTTCTGGAACGAAGATGGCTTGGCTATTGGAGAATCGGTCAGGCTTGCGAGCAAAGGCCAAGCAAGGCCAAGTCTGTTTTGGGACCATAGACAGTTGGCTGATCTGGTGCCTAACCGGGGGGAAACACCACGTCACTGACTACACCAATGCCTCCCGCACTCTACTATACGATATCTGCCGATTAGAGTGGGACGAAGAGCTGCTGGAGATCTTGGATATACCCCCCCAGGTATTGCCCGAAGTATTGCCCTCCTGTGGTTTTTTTGGAGTCACTGCCGACCTGGCTTGTCTTCCCGCCGGTATCCCGATTTACGGTGTAGCGGGTGACCAGCAAGCAGCTTTGTTTGGGCAAACCTGTTTTCAGCCGGGTATGGTGAAAAATAGCTATGGCACAGGTTGCTTTGTGTTGATGAATACAGGCAGTGAAGCTATCATTTCCAAACAGGGGCTGTTGACTACAATTGCTTGGGGTTTGGAGCCGGGCAAGGTCGTCTATGCCTTAGAGGGCAGTGTGTTTATAGCTGGGGCGGTAGTGCAATGGCTCCGTGACGAACTGCGCATCATTGAGCATGCAGCTGAAACTGAGGGTTTGGCGGAAGCGGTGGCGGATACGGCCGGTGTGTATTTGGTACCGGCTTTTGTTGGTCTGGGGACTCCCTATTGGGATCCATACGCTAGGGGAGTGATGGTCGGTTTGACCCGGGGAGTAAACCGGAACCACTTGGCCCGGGCAGCCCTTGAGAGTATTGCTTATCAATCCCGGGATGTGCTCTTGGCCATGCAAAGGGAAGCCGGTATTCCTATTCCCGTGCTGAGAGTTGATGGAGGAGCGTCAGTAAATAACTTCTTGATGCAGTTCCAGGCAGACATACTCAGTGTTGTGGTAGAACGGCCCCGAGTGACGGAGACCACTGCTATGGGTGCAGCGTTCTTGGCGGGGTTGGGATGTGGTTTGTGGTCAGATCTAGACACGATTACCGGAACTTGGGAAAGGGAAAGACAGTTTAGTCCCAAGATGAGTGAAGACCGGCGAAGCAGCCTTTGTCATGGCTGGCAGAGAGCCGTGGAGCGCTGCTTAGGTTGGATAGAGCATTAGTATGGTTGAGGGGCGCTCTAGAGAGCGCCCCTGATGTATAAGGCCGAAAGTTAAGGCTCCTGGATGGCCTCAGTCGGGCAACTGTCTTGGGCCTCCTGGGCGGAATCCTCGAACTCCTCCGGGACGGAGTCAACTGTGACGTGAGCTTTCCCGTCATCATTCCAATCAAATACTTCAGGGCAAGTATCGATGCAAAGGCCACAGCTAATGCATAAATCCTGATCTACTATCAGCTTCATTAAAGGTCCCTTCCTTTCCCTGTAACCGGTCCACTCCTAGTATTATCTCTCCATGCACATATATACACAAAAGGCTTGCAGAGTAAACAGCGCTAGGAGCCAAAAAAACACACCGCCTCTCATAGTGAGAAGCGGTGTACAAAGTCACAAGTTTACCTGTAAGCGGGATTCTGTCATTTAAGGCAACCATCTATCTCGGAAGTTAGACTTATCTCCGCCCCCGAAGGGGTGCCGCTACCATAATTTGCGTTGCTGGCTGGTGGGGCTTTC
>JAAZLW010000093.1 GCA_012799135.1 Bacillota bacterium
CAATCCTTGGTGGCTGCGGCTTTCCACGGGCTCAACGCTCCCGCCGATCCCAAGCTATAGCCTTCGATACTTCGCTGTATGATCCAGTCCCAACGCAAAGGACCGGAGGTGCTCCTTGAACCAGGGAAAGCCGCAGCCACCAAGGATTGCGGCTCGGCCAAATCACAATCGGTCACCACTTGCATGATAGAGCGTAGGGTCTCCGAGGATAGTTGGGTACCGGCATCATCTGCAATTTCCGGAGACGGCAGGCCCTCGGCCAGAATTGAACGGGAAAGATCACTAGTCAGTGGCAAGGCATGTATTGCCACCGGTAGAGCTTGGACTCCTTGATCGCGAACCCAGTGCAGACCGTATTGCACCCGTTGCCACACATTCTTGTAGAAACCCGGTCTTGTGTGGTTAAGGACCAATAGACCCGCCAGACTGGCCAGAACCAGATAGAAAAGGCCCAAATTCCGCAGCAGACGTCGGGGTAGCCGACGACGCATACGGTTACGAATCACTGTTGCGTAGGACGGGATTAGCCGCCGTTGCCATCTCACGATACCACCCCACATCCCTCTGCAGCCAGTATATGAGGGAAGGGGAAGGACTAGAACCCGGGTTGTACAACCGCCAATCTGCTACAGAGTATATTGGGCTGCTTGCTCCGCATCCATCCCCGGATGTAGAGCAATATTGAGGCCTGCAGCCAATACCCACGCGGCATCGGCCATTAGGACATCGATTTCCTTGGGAGTAACGACCATAGTCCCCATAAAGGGCTCCAGCAACTGACATAATACTCGGCGTTTGGTCATGTCATCGATCACCGGTGCACCTTGGACTGCCAAGCGGCGCCCCAACCGTTTCATCTTGCCCTCGGCTACACCATCAACAAAGGCGCCCTGACTACCGGCTTCCATGGACACACCCGGATCGGTAGTCACTCGAATGCGGCCGGGATCGAGCACTGAGGAATGCAAGTCAAAGGGCTCGGGGGTAGGTTGCTCCGCGGCAGTATCAGCCTGAATGAGGGCTTGGTTCTCACCGGCTCTGGTAATCATCTCCATACCATCAGATACTAAAGTCACGGCATGAATTACTGTAGGAACCCCAATGGCAATTACGGGTACGCCCATGGTCTGGGGCGTAATGCCCAGGCGCATATTGCCGATACCGGATCCTGGATGGATGCCCGTATCAGCAATCTGGGTGGTGGTACATAAACGTTCAGTGCTCCGAGCAGCCAGAGCGTCGATACAGATGATCATCTTGGGCTTCACCTTTTCCACTACACCCTGGATGGTCTCACCTGTCTCTATGCCGGTGATCCCCAAAACTCCTGGCGCCAATGCAGCAACCGGCCTCAGACCGCCCCGCATTTCTGGTGGAGCTAGGGTAAACAAATGTCTCGTAACTAAGAGCTTGTCGATCACCCTTGGTCCCAAAGCATCGGGCGTGGCATTCCAGTTACCTAACCCCACGACTAAGACGGGGTCTTCTTCATCAAAATCCTTCAAGAAAGTCTCCAGCTCCTGGCCTATTAGCTCACCGATCTCCAGTTGTATATTCCGATTATGTTCACGCAAAGCAGATGATTCAATAGTCACATAGTTACCCTTTACCTTACCAATGGCCCGGGCACCGGCCTCGGTTTCCACCCTGGTTCGGTTGATCTTGGCATGTTCCGTTTCTTCATTTTCTACAATTACACCGGGTATTTCCGGCGGTCCTTCCCGCTCCACAATAACTTCAGTGGCTTCCAAGGCCAAATCTGTACGTACATTATACTTAGCATAGAAGTCGTCATCATACCGGCTCACCGGCACAGTATCTGTGAAGTAACTCTGGTAGCCATATTGCAAGATATACCCTCCTCAGATCCCTGGATTATACCAACCGAAAATCTCCCTCTTAATCTAACCTGGAAATGGGTAAAGCATGTACCCACACTACCCACACTCAGGTAGGTGTCGAAGAAGCAGTCTATGCCGAGACACAAATGTGGAGGGGTTCTGATTGCAATCCCAAGCTGGGCATGATAAACTAAGACGTACTGTAGGATGTGAATGGGGGTGAACCACATTGGCGAATATACTATCTGCCAAGAAGAGGATTGGGCTAACCCAAAGACAGACCGCTCGGAACAGGGCAGTTCGCTCAACCTATCGAACAGCGATCAAGCGGTTCGAGCAAGCCTTGGCAGCAAATGACATTGAAAAGGCCCAAGAGCTGCTGCAGGTAGCCATCTCCAGAATCGATCGGGCGGCATCTAAGGGTGTTATCCATAGGAACGAGGCTGCTCGCCGCAAATCCCGCCTTACCAAACGGCTTAATCGAGCATCATAGGGATGCGGTTCAGTCATACGTATAAACCCCCCCCGAGTCTGCGGGGGGTTTATTTGTTCCAGGAGTTATCCTAAGACCAACCGGAATTGGACATAGCCTCAGTGAGGCGAACAACCAGAAGCTCCAGAGCCCGATCCGGTAGGTGAAGACCGCTTTTGATCTCCCGATCAGTTTGAAAAGCGATCAGCAGTGCTCCCCGCATACCGTCAGGTCCTATGTGTTGGCCCTGGTTCAGGGCCCTTTGAATAGCAAAACCGGGTACTCCCAGCTCTCGCGCAATATCTGATTGAGGTATACCTGCTCGGCTCGCCTCACTGGCAAAGGCAATGATCCGCAACTGGCGGGCAATCATGGCCAATATAGAGAGGGGTTCTCGGCCACTGGCCAACAACCGTTCAAGCAGGTCCATAGCCAACCGTCGATTTCCCTCAGCCACTGCGTCAGTGAAGCGAAATATGGCATTATCGGCTACTTCACGTCCAGTCACTGCGATTTGCTCGATTTCCTGTTCAGTGACCTCTGGATCACCGTTATCTTTGTAGCAGGCCAATTTGCTCAACTCCGAGTCGAGCTGCCACAAAGAACAGCCAACCTGATCCACCAACCGTCGGGCTGCCTGACGGGATATCTCAAGACCCAACGCTGCTCCCCGCTTGATCACCCAGGTACCGGCAGCAGTAGCATCTAGCCCGGGTACTTCTACCACCTTTCCCCGGCTCTTAATCAAACGATAGCATTTCGTTCGTTTATCGATCTTGCTGGCCACCATGATCAGGTGGGCATACTCCGGCATATCTTCCAGCAGGGGGAGCAAGCTTTCCGTTTCCGCTGCGTTCCAGTGATCAAAATCACGCACTACCGCAACTCGCTTGGCACCAAACACCGGCAAAATGCTGAGGAAGCTTACCACTTCCTCACAGTCAGTCACTTTGCCTTCAAACTGCCCTAGATTCCAATTGCTCTCTTCACCCGGTAATAGAGCCCTTTTCAGGGCTGCCACACCCTGGCCTATGAGGAAATCCTCATCACCCATAAATAGGTAGATCGAATCCAGCCTGTTACTCTTAATATCTGACATCAATTCCTGATAGGTATAGTCTGTTTGCCTTGATTTCCGCACTGTTATGCACCTCAGTTTCGGCCAGCAAATCCGGGCCCTATCTAAAGACTCTCACAATCCTGGATAACAACCGGAAGCTACCTAGCTTACTATGGAACTTTCTACTTGACAATGCTTCTCGGCAGTTACGCTAAACCCTGCCAAACCTTCGCCTGATCCTAGATTCCCACTGCTGGATTAGTGGCCAATTACCGATACACCACCACGGCTGGCTGTGATATGAATCAATTCTAAGATGACTGCCCCAAATCCTAACTCTGATACTGCCCCCTAGGTCGGTCCTCCACGGTGTGTTACCTGTTACTAGTTCCAGTGCAGATAAGACCTCGGGTGCTGGATGGCCGAAAGGATTAGAACCCACTGATATCACTGTGTGGAAAGGAGATACCGTTCCTAGAAACGAATACACCAAGGCCTCCCGGGAGCCATGGTGTGGTACTTTGAGCAAATCAGCACTAATGCCAAATCTTTTTTCGAGGCTAGCCTGCCTGCTTGGAAATAATCCACCTTTTCGTCCAGATGCAGATGCTTTTTTATCGGGAAGCAGGGAGTTTTGCCTGACGAGTTCCATTTGCGCCTGCTTATCGATATCGCCAGTAAGAAGGATAGAGCAATAAGGCGTTCTCAGCTTGAGGACTACAGATTCGTTGTTTTGGTCCAGAATAGCATCAGAATGGTCACCTACACCGAGAGTGGCGTGAGGTCCCCCTATCGGATGCAGTACCGTCAACTCTATCTGGCTGGAAAGGGGTAAATAGTGGCCGCGGCACAATACTACTCGCTCAATGCCGCGAGCCACTTGCGCCTCCCGCAGTAGCCTTTGATACTGCTGACTGGCAAATCCCGCATCCAATCTCCCGTTGTCACCCAGCAAAGCTACCGGGAGCTCGCGTAGTACGGCACCCAAGCCTTGAGTATGGTCATTATGAAAGTGAGTTGCCACTACTAGATCCAGCTTCCGCACTCCCCGGTGTCGTAAGAATGGCAAGACTATATCTCTACCTACATCGAAGGAGCTTTCCGAAAGAGATGGTGGGAAGCCTCCCCCATCAACCAGCACATTTTTTCCAGAGGGAGTGCTCACAAAAATAGCATCACCCTGCCCCACATCTAGGAAAGTGATCTCCAGTGGCCGCCATAGCGGAGCGATTAGCGGATAGTAGACTAAGCAGAGTGCTATGACAAAGCCTCGCAATAGCCAGATTTTTGCCTTTGATCGCCCGTGGGCGAACATCGGGATATTCAGCCAGTCATAGACTACCCGCCGTCTGAGACGGAGTATAGCAAGAGTGAGGACTGCATAATATACCGCCCAGATCGGTATTGACCCCGCTGAAAGATAGATCCTTGCCCAACTCCAGCCTGCACACCAAGAGATCAACCGATCAAATACCGCCAACAGTACCCCTAAGAAGGGTGCTAGATATGCCTGCAGATTGGCAACCAGACCCAGGAAACTGCCCAACAGTCCCAAGGGCACAATCAGACCGGTTAGGGGTACCGTGACCAAACTGAGAATCGGACCCATCCAGGAAATCTCATGAAAGTAATAGGCCAAGAACGGGAAAATGGCCAACTGAGCACTGACAGAGATAATTATCAGATCTAGCATCCTTGCGACCACCCGGAAAAACCAAGCATCTCTTCTGCACCTGGGCACGAGCCAGCTTTGCAGTACCGGAGTCAATGAGAGAATTCCCACCAGAGCTCCATAGGATAGCTGAAAACTCGTGTCGAAAATCAGGCTGGGATTCACCAGCAGTTGCACCATTGCAGCCCAAGCTGTAGCTGCCAGCCGGTCATGACCCCTGTCCCAGACCAGTGCCAGCAAATACAGGGTCAACGTCAGAGCGGCCCTGATCGCCGGTGGATTACCTCCGACAATGAGGGTATACAGCCAAGCCCCGAGCATCGTGATGATACATCTGAGCAGCTTCCCACACGGCAAAGCGTCTAGGAGAAACCAAATACCCCCTGCCACAAACCCGATATGCAAACCAGAGACTGACAGCAAATGGGCTTGCCCAGTACGGCGAAAGGCCGCTTGCAGCGTGGGATCCAATGAGTTTCGATCTCCCAGAACCATGGCTGCCAAAAGACCATAGGTCCGGATCGGTAGATACCCATCCCAGGCTGCAACTAGGCGGTGGCGTAGGCCATTTATCTTGCGATGCAGCCATAGCCAACCCTGAGACCATAGCAGCCCACTACCCTTGATACCCGAGGGCAGCAAGTCCGCTTCTGCATCTGTCAGTTTGCGAATAGCACTATGACCCTCAACATACGCGGTCAGGCTAGTCCCCCTTCGGTAAAGATAGTCACCATAGCTGAATTGCCCAGGATTACTTGCCCGTCGGGGCCGGCGGAAACGCCCGTTAATTACCACCATATCCCCAACGACTATATCCTGGTCCAGAGCCTCTCCGAGAGATGGGGTTTGGGTGACTGCGGCCCGACCTTGATCTAGCCGAATTCCTTGGGGTATCAAGATGCCCTTTAGGTCCACGATCAAACTACGCCGGAAAGGAGTCTGGCTAGATACGTTCCGAACTTGGGCCAGTACTGATACTGGATGATTCGCCATCGCCAAATCCGATAAGTCGGATTCCACATTTGACCAATGGACGCCAAAGCTAGCGGCACCGGCTACAGCGAGCAGCACCAGAAGGTGAGCCTCGCTCATCTTTCGGCTTTTCCGAAAAAACTGCCCACAGCAAAGCCCCCACCAACTCACAGCCGCCAGCCAGGCTAAATACGGAGGCAGGGCGAACTTCTGGGCGGCAATGATGCCAAGGGATAACCACACAACCAGCCTTGACGCCAGAGAGCTCCCTAGCCAGCAATTTACGCCGGCCCTCAACCGCATGTACACTACCCTAAGGCTCAGCTGCACCCTACCTAGGCCCAGTCGCCGGCGAGAAAACAGTGTCTGCATGTTCCCAGCCATGAATGGCTACTCGGCCGCCTGGATACCGCTGACAGTCACCAAGGGCCGCAGCTGGGCCAAAGTCCTCGCCCCAATACCTTTGACTTCCAATAGCTGCTCTATATCGATAAAGGCACCCTGCTCTTTCCGATACTCGACTATACGGCCCGCCAAGACCGGCCCAATGCCCGGTAATGACATCAATTCCTGGATAGAAGCAGTATTGAGATTGATCAAGTGAACTTCAATTCGGGGCGTCTCCTCATGGTGGCCCCTAGCCTCCCCCTTTCCACTCTCGGGCGCAACCTCGCAGATATCTTCTAACTCTGGTTTGCTATTAGCTTCGACCGTTGCATCCTCATCTAGGTCCATTGGTGGCTGCTTTTCCTCTTCAGCAGCCTCCCCTGCCCAAAGCACCGGTTCCACTTCCAACAATAATCGGTCTTGGTGATACCAAAGCCTAAACCCACTACCCACCAGGATGAGACATGCAATTACCAAGAAGATCAACTGTTCAGTCCTGTTGATTCTGCCAGCCTTCATGGTTCTGTCCTCCTTTACTTTCTATCACTGCGCTTCCAGTATAGCTTAACTTCTGGCCGGCGGAATCATTTTCCTGCTAAACTTCCTCCTTTTTGGTAACTGAACCAAAAAAGCCCGATACTCAGCCTATCGGGCTCCGCTCTTATCTCCCACTAACGACCACGACTACCGATTATCTGCCAGATTACAGTTGGCAGAGAGGGATGTATGCGAAAGGAAAACCTATTATGTTTACATATTCGATAGAAATGAGGGCTAAGCCCACTACTGATCATCAATCTGCGACATAGCCTAAGGCTCTGGATATCTTTCTCGATACCGCCAATACGTTTGGTATGAACAGTTCCAGCCTTTCCCTGGTAACACGGATCGTAGGGCCGGAGACACTGATCGCGGCAATCACTCCACCACTATGGTCCATAATCGGCGCAGCTACACACCTTATGCCCAACTCATGCTCCTCATCATCGATCGCATATCCCTGCTCCCTAACCCAGCCAATTTGCTTCTCGAACTCTCCCACGTTGGTCATCGTATTGGGTGTATATCTATCAAAGCTACATGAAAAAATGATCTCCTTTAGCTCTTCCCTGGAGAGTGAGGCCAGCAGCACCTTGCCGAGCGCGGTGCAGTGCACAGGTACCTTTGATCCCACCCTAGATTTCATGGTCAGCACCTGCGTGCTCTCAATTTTGTCTACGTAGACTACCTGATTAACATCGAGTATCCCCAGGTGAACAGTCTCTTCGGTAAGTCCCATGAGCTGCTCAAGATAGGGGCGAGCTATTCCTCGCAGATCGATCTGCTCCAAGACACGAGTACCTAACCCGACCAAACGCATGCCCAACCGGTATTTCGCTGTTTCAGGATCCTGGCTCACGTAACCATTTTGTGCAAGGGTTGCGGCCAAGCGTGAGACTGTGCTTTTGTGTAGCCCCAATATCCGACTCATCTCGGTAACCCCAAGCATTTCTTCACTTTCTCCGAGGCAATTCAGAATACTTAAGGCGCGCTGAACGGAAACCACTGTAGAGGTTCTACCCTTCTCGGCGGTCTCGCCATTTTGACTTGTATGATTTCCTAATATCTTCTCTTCCTTGCCCATAGCGTGATCATTTCCAACCTTTCGTGCTTGCCAGCGGCTTTGGTCCTCGCTCTTGCCCCGTATCACACCTTGGATATTGCCTCTCCGATATCCTTCAGTTTCTCGTCCCCGGTATATCCGTAACGCTGAATGCCGATGGTCCAAGCATCACTGGCCAAAGCCGTAGCTATCCTCTCTCGAAACACTTCCCTGGGGCAATATGCATGTAGCAGCGGAGTCATGCGCCGGGGAGAGCTGGCCAATTCTAAGGCTTCTCTCAGTTTGCGATTCTCGTTCTCCAGCTTCAGTGGACCAATCTCATCGGGGCGGGGCATACGATAATGCTCAACACCAAAGCCATTGTCTCCTTCCAGTTCTAACATATCTAAGACAAATGGTACCCAGGCATCTGCCGGAATCCGATGATTCAACTGTGCCAATTGATTAGCATACCATCCCACCATCAATCCCCAATGAAATCGATACAATTTGGTCACACTGCTAATCTGACCGGACAAAGCGGATATTGTCGAATAATCCATACCTGTTCCCTTATTCATCGGTGGTGCAAATCCTGCAACATTAAGGTGAGTGTGGCTGAAGCCGCTCCTATCTAGCTCTGATCTCAAGCTTTCAACATAAGCTTTGACCGATCTTGCCTTAAACTCAAAGAACTGGGCAACCCTAGGGGACATACGTTCCCATGTAGACTCCCAACTGCCGGCCGGCGCAATGTCATCTAATGATGCATTTCTCACCCATTTGAGCACCGAAAGGGCAGCTTGACGCATTCTTTCAAAATCAAAGCCCAGCTGATCAGCTCTCCGATGGCAATGCTTACAGAAGCACAAAAGGTTATCCTCAAAGTGGTAGTTGGTATATTCAAGCCAATCCACAAAGATGCCATCGGGCTGATAACGCCTAACAACATCAAGCAAGAGACCGAGGCCATACTGAGCTACCTTCGGATTATTGATACACCCCTTCTGCGATATGGCGGGCAAGCGCCGTTCTCCCGAGGGCAGAACAGGATAGTCCTCTTCAGCTAGACCCGGAGGTTTGGCTAAGGATAGCATCATACTGATTTTCATATCCCTCGCCCGAGCTGAGGCAACGGCCTCGGCAATTAGGTCCGTCTCAAAGACATGATGTGCAGGTCTATAGGGAGTGCCCGCATAGAGTGACTCTGTGAGCTCAAAGGGAAATACCAGATGCCCATACAACTCTTTTTTCCCTGACAAAGGCCTCTCCAAGACCCGATCACTACCATCGAGGTCCAGTGGTGGAAGCCTAGGATCACTGGGATCACCGGTTTCGATAAAACATTTCGGTTCCAAGAAAATGTGATTGATCTGCGCCAGCTCTTGAACATTTGTCAATACAGTCTCGATGCCTTCATATTGAAGCGGAGGACCGGTGACTGTTATGATCATTGACTTCTCTTTCACGGTATCAACTCCATCGTCTAGCCTTGTTGTTTGCAGAGTGCATTTCGAATCCACGCCATGTTCCGACGGGGCATCAAACCATAATTGTAGAATACATGCCCATCTGCCCCTTGGTCGGTTGTTACTCTAACACGTTTCGCCAAATCCTCCGGGCCCTTACACAGAGGATAAATAGCGTGGTGACCGGCCATAAGTGGCCCTCCTTGGCCAATCACTGCTCTAGCGTCACGAATGATCCTAGATGCTTGCTCTGCGTCTTGCCCATAACAGGTGGTCAATACTCCCTCAGCCACGCCGGCCAATTTGCCCAGATCCTGTCCACTCACCCAAGCGCCATAGGGTCGACCTTCGTGGAGGACATAAAGCGGCAAATCGGAACGCAGTTGCTTTCGCATCTCGCCAATGAACTGATTGACAGACTCAGTCCTCATCTTCACATATTCCCTAAACTCTTCATCGGCCCAGAAACCGGTAGGACCCGCATTCAATGCGCCTTCCGCTTCGGTACTGCCAAAGCCATCATTGGCGGCCGAAAGTCTTTTGCGCACCTTCTGCTGGAGGTTAGCAACATCAATGCCCAAAGCTTCGGCCCGTTTTCGACAAGACCGACAAAAACAAAGAGACAAGAGCACTTCCTCAGTAGAACGAATGGGTATCCCTGTTTTTTCGTGGTGACACTCATGCGTGAACTTGGCAAACCCAGGCGATTCAACCTGTACCATATTTAGATCATACTGGTCTCCCAGATCCTTGACTAGAGTCGAGTAATACTCAACTACATCGGGATTGCTCGGACAGGGAGCAAAGAAATAGGGATCGCCATATACATTCCGAATCACACACTCCGGATGAGCCTGGCCCAGGGGAGTATTATGCAAAGCAATAAACCATGCTGATACCGTCAGACCGGCCGCTTGGGCCCGCTCGATCAATTTCTCCAGTACGTCTTCGTCTTGCTGTTCCACCAAGTTCGAGACCCTTGGCTTGATCAGCAAATCCCTGTATAATCCCATATTAGGGCGAAAGTAGGTCACACCATCCTCGCCAAAATAAATCTTGCGTTTTGGGTTGTGTGGCAGATAACATTTCACCGAATGATACGTAACAGCCAGGCTGATGTCATTGCAGCCGGCTATTTCACCAACATCCTCTACTACAGTGTCAATTCCCTCATCCAAGACATCCCAAAGATATGTCCAAATAGAATTATATGACATGGGGGCTTTCCTCCTAACCACATCACCCTGATCTATCACCCATCACGATACATACGGATTCCTAGAGTGAGCCTCTTGCACTTTGGTTCCCCGAATAACCAGCCATGGCTGGATAAACCTTTCTAACCGCAGCTCATTCCCCTTCGAGTCAAGGGCAGCAAGCTCTTGATCAACAAGCCGAAATAGGGTCAGGTTTGCCTGCTTGCCAACTGCGATGGAGCCATATTGATCTAATCTAAGGAAGTTCGCTGGGTTGACGGTAACAGCCTGCACTACATCCTCTAAAGGCAGCCCCACAGCCAGCATCTTAGACATGGTGGTGGCTAGATCCCATACCGGTCCGTTCACGTTGTGTACATGCAGGTCTGTGCTAATGCTAAAGGGGGTTATTCCTTCTTGCAGGGCCAGCTGGGCCACTGGGAAACTGAAACTCGCCGCCCCATGCCCGACATCAAGCAAGACCCCCCGGGCAACGGCATCTCTTACACAGTCCATCACAGATCTATCCACAACAATGGAACCACCCTTTTTCCCATGGTAGCAATGGGTAACCAAATCACCTTCTGTGAGGACTGCCAGAATCTCCTCCAGCAGTGGAGGCGCTTCTCCCACATGGACAAACAGGGGAAGATGTGCCAGCTGAGCAATCTTCTTGGCCATTTTTACCGGAGTAATCCCCCAATCCTGCAATATCACATGGCTAGCCCGTAGTTTGAGCGCCCGAATAGAATCTTTGTTGTCCTCGACAGTCTGAAGAATACCATCAACATCAAAGCTTTTATATCCGGACAACTCGCTAATATGGTTGGTCTTTACCAAGCCTATTGAACCTACGTTAAGATAAGCAACTATGGGGAAATCATGTTTGGCTATAACATAGTCTCTCAGACCAATGAAGTTAGCTTCACCGGCAGAGCCGGCATCTGCCAGCACATGCACCCCTGTCGAAGGTCCCACCTCTCCAGGTTGAATACTCAGATCAGTGACGCCATAGTACACATGGGTATGAAGGTCAATCCATCCCGGTGAAACATAAGTACCTTCCGCATCGATCACCCGTACACCAGCGGGAGGGTCCAGGTGTTTTTGAATGTCGACAACATAGCCCTTATCATCAATCAACAAGTCCGCAACTGAATTGGCTGGCACTCCTGGGCAGCCAAGGAGCTTTACTTGCTTTACGACAATCGCATTCATAGTGGTCATCCTTATCCTTTCACGGCACCCGCGGTCAGCCCACGAACGATGAACTTCTGCAGCAGCCCGAAAACCATCACTATAGGTACCATACTGATCACCGATGCCGCCATTATTTCACCCCATCGCTGCGCGTCGGCTCCCTGGTATAGATTAACTAAGCCTACCGGCAGTGTCTGAAGTGACGTTCTGTTAATCAACATGAAGGAGAAAATATAGTTGTTCCATGAGTTAATCAATGTGTACATGGCTACTGCTACAAGACTAGGACCTGATAGTGGAAGTATGACGCGAAAGAGTGCTCCCAGCCATGTACATCCATCAATCCTTGCAGCATCCTCCAAATCAGGTGGTAAGGCACTGAAGTTCCCCTTAAGCATCCATAAAGCAAACGGTAATCCCTGAGCTATATGGGCCACAATCACACCCAAATGCGTGTTCAATAGCCCTACATTGAACATCCAAAAATAGATGGGTAAGGCCAGTAAAACCTGAGGAACCATGTAAATAAACAGCACCATATTCGACAGCTTTTCAGAGCCCGGAAACTTAAGTCTGGCAAGGCTATAAGCTCCCAGAGCGGATAGCAGGATCACAACAACCGTTGCGATAAGGCCTACCTTAGTACTATTATAAAAGAACCCCCAAAACATCTTGTTACTAACGACTTCAGAATAGTTCTCTAATGTCATGTCAGATCCCGGCAAGAACGTCTTGCCCGTAAACAGGCGACTGATTGGTCTTAAAGAAGACAGTATCAACCAATAAATCGGAAAAAACATTATACATGCGATCAAGATACTTACTACGACACGAAGATAGTAACGTGCAGCTTTCGATACCTTCATCATGCAGCCTGGCTCCTTCGTTTTTGATCAAGTGAGTAATAGACGGCAAACAGCACTAATAAGATGCCAAACATGGTAGTAGTAATCGCGGATGCCCGCCCATATCGAAAACTGTTGACTCCCATCTTTACGGCTGTAATTGCCAAGACTTCTGTACTACCCAGTGGCCCACCACCTGTTAGAACGTGAATGAAGGAGAAATGGTTAAACAGGAAAATGGTCCTCAGTATGATCATGGTTGTCACTACTTCCCTAATGCCAGGTAAGGTAATATACCAGAACTCCTGAAAACCATTGGCCCCGTCAACCCTTGCCGCCTCTTTTTGATCCTCGGGGACCTGCTGCATTGCACCTAGGATCGTAAGATAGACAAAAGGCAGTCCTTTCCAGACTAGTGCCACCATAACAGCCCCAAGTGCAGTATTTGTCTGCCCCAGCCAATTCATTGGTGCTTTGATCGCACCTATGCCCATCAGAAAATCATTGATGGGGCCTATGGTGGGATCGTACATCCAGTTCCACATCAGTCCTGCCACAACTATTGGTATGATCCATGGTGAAATCAGCATAGACCGCACCAGGCCCTTGCCCGGGAAATCGAAATCGGTAATCAATGCAACGATCAATGCTAAGATTACCTGTATTGACATTACCACACCGGACACCAATACCGTGCGCCCCAAGGTAGGTAAGAACCAATCAGATGTAAATACCCACTTATAGTTCTCCAATCCTACAAAGGGTGCATCAGAGCCACCAAACAACAGATCTATGTCGTACAGACTCATGATAATAGAATCAACCAGCGGTTTGAAGATGACTAGTGCAATCCCCAAGAGACTGGGGATAAAGAGCAATAGCCCCAGTCTCTCTTTTTTCGTCATCCTAAACCAATGGCAACCAGCATGTTTCTGGATATCCAAAGGCTTAGAATTCTTCATGAATGGAACCCTACTTTCGCTTGAGAATATCTTCCATTTGCTGCTGAGCCCAGCTCGCTGCCTGCTCTGTTGTTTCGCCACCAACCATGCACTTGAGTACCATATCCTGGTATATATTCTGGGCATCGAAAAGGGCGGCATATTGATTAACTCCATGTGCCATGCACGGGAACCACCCATTTTGCGCCACTTTCATTGCCGGTTCGAGAAAATGTCGGAAGGGCGCTACATTGGGAAGCTGCCAATATCTGCCGCTAGCCACATAGTTTCGCTCAGCCGGCATGTTGCCCAGGAATCCCTTTAGGAAGTAGATATCATAGTTCTCCGGTTTGTACATCCAACTGATGACTTCTTTGGCAGCATCCAGATCCTTGCAATCCTTTGAAATCGCTATTGAATGGAAGGCATAATAATTCTTGGTGCCTCCATTTTTGGGAATCTCGACCATCCCTATATCCTTACTCAACTCTGTCTTGGCCAGATTATCGGCAAAACTGGCGCTGCTGTTAAGCATTGCAGCTCCACCATTGACAAAGAAAAGACGGGACTTGCCCATGTCATAAGTAACGGAGCCGGGATACATGTAACCATCCTTGTACAGGTTAGCAAGAAAATCGAGGGTTTCTCGTGTCTCAGGGCTATCGATAATCACTTCTAGGTCCCGCCCGAGAGTTTCTGCGCCACGAGCCGCCATCCAGGTATGCACTGTGTGTCCTACAGACTTGTCTGCCAGAAGTGATACATATCCATACCGATCCTTCGTAGTCAGCTTCTTGGCATACAACGCGAACTCATCCCAGGTTGTCGGTGCCCCTTCTATACCGGCTTCCTCAAACCAATCTGTCCGATAGTAAAGCAAATGGGGCACGACATGCCACGGAACACCCCATAGATTACCATCGGTAGTGTTATAGTAAAGATCCTGTTCTGAGAAAGAATACTGCCCTTGCAAGTCTCTAACCACATCATTCATGGGTTGAAGGTATCCGAGTAACCCATAGGATGCAGGCTGCTTAGGTTGCAGCATGAGCAGATCGGGCAGTTGATTAGTCCTGGCAGACCCAATTACCTTCTGCGCGTAGTCGGAAAACGGGATGAAATCCACTTCGATCTTGATATCGGTATGCTCTTGGTTAAATTTCTCCACCATTGCTTCAAAGCCAGCGTGATAATTGCCAAACCACGCCGTTATGGTAGTAGCCGCAGATGCTGCACTTGCCCCAACAAAAATCATAATGGCAGTCAGTAAGATAGCTAGTGTCTTCTGTTTGGTCATTTCTTGGTGCACCTCTCCTCCGATGTTTAGCGTTGACCCTTTCTAGTACTCCGGTTCATTCCCATCCTGAGACCTTATCCCGCCTCCAACGCGATCGTACTTGGTTGACTCACCCCCAATGCCTGGATTGCTCTGGAACCAAAAACATCGATTTGCAGATCGGAACTGGCTCTCTCCTACAATGATTAGCTATCCTTCAACACTTGTCTTAGCCTTTCGATAACGATAGCTAGCTCCCCCTCAGCTAAAGTCATGGGGTTTACATAGATACCATCTTTGCCTGCCAATTTTACATATACGGCCGGCGAGCCGTTGAGAAGGTCATTTGCAATCTCCGATGCGTTTCGTTGACTATCTGCAAATCTCACTATGGCCCGAGGTAATGGCTGTCCCGCTTCATTGGGAAAGCTGCGTTCCACGATAACGCCACTTTCTCCAACAAATGCAGCTTTCAGTAACCTAATCTGTTCCCCACACCATTGGGCCCTAGCCACATGATCCATGTTCACATATTGTTTTACGGCTGCAAAAAGACCGGCAATTTCTTCCCGCCCGACTTTGAGCATTCTCCCTATGCCACTGTTGGGAAATGCTTCCTCCAGCAAGATGTCAACCAGCCATTGCTTACCGACCATAAGTCCACTTGCCTGTGGCCCTCGCAGGTCCTTGCCTCCGCTGAAAATCGCCGCAGTCACTCCTGCCTTTGTAAAATTCCATAGGTTATCGACTGGCGGGACTTGGGCTGCGGCATCCACGATCACTGGTACTCCTCGGGACTCTGCCACAGCGACCGTATCCTGAAGCCCGAGGGCTCCTTCCTCTAGCCACCCACTTAGGGTGTAGAATACTGCGATGGTATGGTCTGTTATGGCATTGGCAAGATCTGCCTTGGAAGCGGCGCTGCCGTCGCCAGAGCATTGAACTTCAGTGATTCGTACCCCAAGCTGTCGAAGGCTCCAGTCATAGGGATTCCTATGGGTTTTAAATACAACCACTTCGCACCCAGAAGTCTCCTGGAATGTAAGGGTAGCCGCGGCTTGTCCCAACTTCGCCGCCACACAGGCAGCTGCTGCTAGATAAAGTCCTGCCGCAGCTCCGCAAGTTATGTAGGCAGCCTCATTGTGAGTAAGCTCAGCTATTCTGGCACCCACCCGTCGCTGCAGCTCCCGTATACTAACATGAGAGTTAGCGGCCTCTTGCATCGCCTTCAAGGTGATCTCACTCATTCGAGACCCACCCACTACTGTATATGTACCGGCTGCATTGATTAACTTACTGACACCCAATTCCTCGTAAATATCCATATCTCCCCAACCCCCTTTGCTTTCCACAGAATACAAAAGCCCAATCTGATCGCTTATTCCGGATCCGGATTACTCTGCTCATGGCACCAATCCCACATCTGTTGCGCTATGTGGAACGATGATGCAACTTTTCTTGGTTAGTGTTTGATTCTACGCTGATCCGTGAAGTCCTGCCAACTAAAGAAAAATCCACCCCGATACCGGACCCGGATTGCAGACATAAACAACCCGAGCCCTCACTTATCGCATTTGCAGCGGTTGCGTACGAAGCCTAATTGCTCAAGCCCTGAAAATCCCCTCACCGAGCAGGAATACCCCCAGAAACCTAGAATACGCACACATAACCGTATTGAAACTGTGTTGCGCTGTTTGCGACAACATGTCTCATGTCGCCAATTATCAGTGTCTGTAAGGGAACCAACTAATCGAGGAGAGTGGTCAGTATGGATCAAGTGGCACTTGCTAGACTTGGCAACCAGAGCATTTTCGAGGCTGTAAGTCAGGTGGTTGATCTGGTTGGAGGAATTGACAAGTACGTTAAAAAAGGTGACCTTGTGCTCATAAAGCCCAATTCTTTCATATTGGCCCGCCCCGAGACAGGGTTCATAACCCATCCTGAAGTGGTCTTGGCTATTGCTAAACTCTGCCACAAACGGGGGGCTCGAGTAGTTGTGGGAGAAAGAAGGCGCAATATCTTCACCAACTTCCAGGATTACCCTGAGATCAACGATTACGCTGAATTGATCAGCTTCGATGAAGCTCCTCTGAAGCTCAAGACCATCCCAGGCGCAAAAGCCCTGTATATGTCCATAGCTATACCCCGCATAGTTGATGAATGTGACGTTTTTATCAATGTTCCCGGACTGAGAACCCACGCCCTAACCGATATGTCTAATGGTCTCAAGAATGTGATGGGTATACTCCCTGATAACAGCACCCGGCTTGTCCATGACCTAGGTCTGACCGACTCCATAGTAGACCTGAACTTGGCCCGACCAAGTGATCTGATTGTCAGTGATGCCATATACTCAGTGCAGGGCAATTTCCCCGCCGGCGGAGAGATGATACAAACCAACTTTCTTATGGCCTCTACCAATATGGTCGCCATTGATGTCGTGGCAGCTACTATCATGGGGTTTGACCCGTCTGCAGTTGAACACATCAATGAAGCTGCGGCCCGAGGCTTGGGTCCCGCCACTTTGGATGAGATCAAAGTTGTGGGTTCAAGTCTGGATTCAGTCAGGTTCACACCTCAAAGGGCTGACCATGACTATGGCAAGTACAAAGACCGCCTTGATATAACAGACGGTGCTGCATGCAAGGGCTGCCGACAATCACTGGCCAGCGCAATCGCAGCTGCCGCAGCTGAGATCGGAGAGGAGCAGATCCGGGATCTACGGATCATCACCGGTCCTGTTGAAACACTCCCAGCCGGTCCCCGGGACAGAGTCCTCATGTATGGGTCCTGTACCCGTCGTTTCAAGGACCAAGGTACCTTCATCCCCGGCTGTCCGCCACTGGCCGGCCAGGGTAAGAAATTCATCGTCAAGCTATGTGGTAAAAGGGAAGAGATGGAATAGAAAGGATGGTCTGCAAGATGAAAATCGGACTATGCACAATTGCCTTTCGAGATCACTCCTTAAAAGACGTGATTGAGATCGCTAAAACCGTCGCTGTTGATGGGATTGAGATCTGGGGACAGCCGGCCCACGTAGGTCCCGACATAGACCAGACTGAGCTGGAGATCGTAAAACATATGATAGAGCAGGCCAATCTCCGGGTATCTGCCTATGGATCTTACATCAGGTTTGCCGCTAATGACAGAGAGGTGAACTCTGAAAGCGACTTCAAGAAGGCGCTGGCCATTACTAAGGCTTTAGGCACAGACATAATGAGAATCTGGGTTGGAAGTAAGCCCTCAGAGGACATGAATCAGCAAGACTGGGAATTGGCCACTAACAGTCTCACAAAGGCGTGTGTAGAAGCTGACAAGTACGGAATCTACCTAGCTATGGAGATGCATGACAGCTGTTTTACAGATACTGAGACAGCAACTCTGCGGTTGATCAATGAGGTTAAGGCCGATAACCTTAAAGTAAACTACCAGCCTTCGTTTCGGCTCGCTCCCGATCGAGAACTGAAAAGCCTACAAGCAGTCAGAGAGTTTACCATCAATGTCCACGCCCAAAACCGCATTAGGTTGGCCTCAAAACCGGGGGAGAAACTGGAGCTCGCCCGGCTTGCCGAGGGTGTTGCCGATTACAGGGCTATCGTGGAAGAGCTTCAGTCCATTGATTACTCCAAATTCATCTCAATTGAATTTGTTCAGGGCCCTGATCAGCTAGACGCTCTCAGACAAGATATCGAATACCTAAGAAAATGCATACACTCGTATCGATAGTACCTTGGGTATGGAATGAGGGAGGACACTAGGCTATCCCCCCTCCCTGCCTCCTACTCAACCTGAACGATGATCTCTACCTCTACACAAGCCCCACCGGGTAATTCCGCTACCCCAATGGCAGATCGCGCGTGTTCTCCTTTCTCTCCAAAAACCCGTTTGAGGAACTCAGATGCCCCATTTACTACCTTGGGCTGATCCCCAAACCCTGAAGCTGATGCGACAAAGCCAGTAACCTTAACTATCCTCTTTATCCGATCAAGGTCACCAATCACAGACTTGACCTCAGCCAAGCAGCGCAAAGCACATATCCTGGCTGCCTCATAGCCTTGTTCCACCGAGATCTCGGAACCCAATTTCCCCAGGTGAAGTGGCTTCCCATCTGCCACGGCAGTTTGGCCCGAAGCGTAGACAAACTCACCGGCCTTGACTGCTGGGACATAAGCCGCCACCGGTTTCGGGCACTCGGGTAGTTCATAGCCCAAATCTTTGATTCTCTGTTCAACCTTCATAAAGACTCCTCCTCGTATCTATAGCTTCACCAAAGTTATGCCACCATATGGCACAACCCCAAATGTGGCCTGTGAGCCATGCCTATAAGTGGCCATTTCGATGGCCTCTTGCATTGAAGCAGCTGGTTCAAAGCCAAGACTCCTAATCTCGCCGGCACTCATGCCATCCGATACACAAATCACCTGAGCACGCTCTAAAAGCCTGGCATGGGCAGCACAGACACTGCCCGCAATTCTATCTGCAATTACACCTTGCTCTAAAGCTTCAAGGGTTAACTGCGGATCTTGCGTGCTCCAGCTAAGTACTGTGTTTGTGTGTTCCGGTGCATCTCCCGAGACACCTTCCGGTGCCGAGATGGCAAATACTATGGTACCACCCGGTTTTACTCCCAGATTCGCATAGTAAAAAGGCTTAAACCCCTGCCAAAAATCGCGATCACAAGGAAACGCGTTATAGATTACCACATCAGCCAACCCAGGAATGTTCGGTCTAAATAGCTTCTCTGCCAACTTCACGGCCGCCCGGTGTGCCTGTATATAATGTCCAGCAAAACACTCTACCAGTTTCCCACTGTGGTTTAGCACTGTATTAACTAGGAAAACCGGCCCAACTCTGCCTGCCACCACTTCGATTTCTGCTCTCACCGGACTCTCAGGATTTCCTGGCAATTGCAGGGGTTCGGGATAGGTCCCCCCGATGAAATGAGTGGATTCCGTCGTCTTCTCGCTGCAGACTCCCGGCTGAATCATCTTGGCCCCTCCACCCCATCCGGCCAAGGGGTGAGGCATGACCATACCTACGAGTATCCGCAGATCAGCTTCATACACATCCCTGTTGAGCTCTACGACAGTACCGGATTGCGTTTTTCCTAGATAGATGTTCTTGGTAGGGTCTTGAAAATCGTGGTTTTCCACCGGTACCCGGGAGACTACCTCCGACCCAAATCTATCGACGATCTCTTGGGGACTCATTGGCCTATGGGTTCCCAGTGCGATCACAACCTTGATGTTTGAGTCCGGCACTCCAGCATCATTTAGATAATCCAATAACGGTGGCAGCAATTTCTTCTGGGGAGTAGCCCTGGTCAAATCATCGGCCACAATCACTACCTGATCAGATGGATCCACCTGATCCTTTAGCTTGGGTGTTCCCAGTGGGTTATCGAGAGCCTTTATCAACTCATCTACCTCGCTGGAAGCGGGTTGTAAGTCTCCTAGTTGAGCATAGTACAAGAGGTTGTCGTCTTCTACATCGAAGTTGAGAGTTCTACATCCATATTCGAAACTAAACTGCATAAGCCCCACTCCCACCTGGTAACATTCTCAAGCTGTTGGTCACCCTCGGAAATTGACAGCACAACAATCATGCTGTTGCACAGAGTGCAACGCTGTTCTATTTCTGCCTAGTTGAACCTTCTCCATGCTCCTCGAAACTCCTCTTCCCATATGGCGATATCCAGACAAACAAGCTGACACTAGACCATCAGTCAGCCTAGTGCCAGCTTCCTCAAGTAGCCACAGAGACACAGATCGAGAACTCGTCACGCGTCATAGCTCTCCAGCGATTTGCTGCTCATTTGACCACGATGTTGATCAACTTACCAGGTACAACGATCGTATTAACTATGGTCCTGCCAGCCACGTATTCCTGAACACGGGGTTGGGCAAACACTGTTTCTTTGATAACCTCTGTCTCGCTTCCAGCGGGAACTACAACCCGATCCCGTACCTTGCCATTGACCTGCACCACTATGGTAATCTCCTCGGCTTTGGTTGCCGCTTCATCATATTGAGGCCAAGGCTGACAGTGAATACTCTCACTGTGCCCCAATCGATGCCATAGCTCCTCTGCGACATAAGGAGTGAAAGGAGCCAATACCAAGAGCAGTAGTTCTACTGCTTCGCGCATAGCACCTAGTGCCTGCTCATCCAATGGCACATCCTTATACTGATACATCCCATTGACCATTTCCATAATGGCACTGATGGCCGTGTTAAAACTAAACCGGCTGGAGATATCCTCTGTCACTTTCTTGACACTGTTGTGAACGATCCGGCGCAAATCTCGCTCCCTTGGGCCTAGATTCTCGGGTACGCCTGTGGGTACATTCTTGACCAGATCAATATATTCCGTCACTAGCCGCCACACTCGGTTAATGAATCGATAGGAACCCTCTACCCCTTCATCACTCCACTCCAGATCCTTCTCAGGAGGTGAGGCAAACAAGATGAATAGCCGAGCTGTATCCGCCCCATATTGGGATACGATGCGGTCAGGGTCAACCACGTTCCCCTTGGATTTGGACATCTTGGCCCCATGCTGCAGAACCATCCCTTGCGCTAATAGGTTCTGGAAAGGTATATCAGCCGCAACCATGCCCAAATCGGCCAAAACCATCTGAAGGAAGCGAGAATACATTAAGTGCAAAATCGCATGCTCCACCCCGCCTATATACTGATCCACCGGCATCCAGGCATCCGCCTTTTCCTTGGCAAAGGGCCTTTCGCTGTTTTTGGGATCAGTATACCTGAGAAAATACCAGGATGAATCAATGAACGTGTCCATCGTATCTGTCTCCCGCCTGGCCGGTCCTCCACATTGGGGGCATGAGGTGTTGACAAATTCCTCACAATCAAGCAATGGTGAGCGACCAGTCGGGCGAAACTCTACATCAGTAGGGAGAACCACCGGTAGATCCGCCTCCGGTACGGGCACAGCACCACACTTATCACAATAGATAATCGGGATCGGTGTTCCCCAGTAGCGCTGGCGAGAGATCAGCCAGTCCCGCAACCGATAATTCACCCTATGACCACCCCGGCCGATGCTATCCAGATAGGCAGTGATTTTCTCCATGGCTTCCCGGTTATCCATCCCGGAAAACTCACCGGAGTTGACCAAAATACCGTCATCGATATAGACTTCGCTGAGTGCACCCTTTTCGACTTCCCCCTTAGGGACCACCACAGTCCGGATGGGTAAGCCGTATTCCTTCGCAAAGGCAAAATCTCGCTGATCATGGGCCGGTACCCCCATGACCGCACCGGTTCCATATCCACCCAAGACATAATTGCCGATGAGAATAGGAATCCGCTCATTGTTCAACGGATTAATCGCATATCTCCCCGTTAAGACCCCTCTCTTTTCTGTTTCCTCGGAAGTGCGAGTGATCTCGTCCTGGGAGAGCACCTCCTTAAGGAATGCCCTGATTGCTTTTTCATTTTCCTGGCCAGCAATGAGTTTTCCTACCAGGGGATGTTCCGGGGCAATCACCATATAGGTCACACCAAAGACAGTATCAGGTCGGGTAGTGAAGACCGGTAGGGTATCTTCAAAGCCTTCAATGGAAAAGACAATCTCCGTACCCTCACTGCGGCCAATCCAGTTGGCTTGCATAGCTTTGACTTTTTCCGGCCACCCGTCCAGTTTATCCAGACCATCCAGCAGGCGATCCGCGTAATCAGTGATCCTAAAGAACCATTGCTCTAGATCAGTCTTTTCTACCTCAGTATCACAGCGTTCGCAAAGCCCTGCCACGACCTGTTCATTCGCCAGTACGGTTGCACAGGAAGGACACCAATTCACTGCTGCCCGCTTCCGATAAGCTAGCCCATGCTTGTATAGTAGCAAGAACAGCCACTGGGTCCACTTATAGTAATCTGGTTCACAGGTAGAATACTCCCGGTCCCAATCATAGCTCAACCCTAACCGCTTGAGTTCCTTCCTCATGTGGTCGATGTTGCTCCAGGTCCACTTGTGGGGGTGAATATTGCGCTGGATAGCCGCATTTTCAGCCGGCAAACCGAAAGCATCCCACCCCATAGGATGCAGAACATTGTAGCCCTGCATGCGCTTGGACCTGGCTATCACATCACCGATGGAGTAAACCCGCACATGGCCCATATGCAGACGTCCCGACGGATAAGGGAACATTTCCAAACAGTAGTAACGTGGAAGATCAGCATCTTCTTTATCCGCATATAGCCGAGCGGCATCCCAATATCGCTGCCACTTTTCCTCTATTTCATGAAAATTGTACCTGTTAGTCATCGGATTCCCCCGTTCCTTGCTAGTTTGCTTCACAGGTCGATCAAAAAATCTCGCCCCTAAGGGACGAGATCCTAGTTCTACCCGCGTTACCACCCTAGTTGACAGCCCTTGCTTGACCCTGCTGACTACCTAATCGACCTACAGCTTGCAGGCTATCCACTCTTTGGCATCGTAACGTATGCCACCCGGAACCGGCTACTGTAATCTTTCACCGATCCATCTCCGAGGCGAGCTTCGGTCGACCTTTGGTACCGGTTTCCACCTAACCCGGCTCTCTAGTACCTAGATGCCAACCTACTGGTCCTCTTCTCAGATGTTACCTATACTCTTGTATACAGTTATTATATGCAATGATTCCACAAAGATCAACACTGCATAAACCCTCTACCTTGCACTTATACTATATTCGTCAAAGCAATAAGGGAGAGCAGGAGCCATTGGACAAAACTCAGCAAGACCTAAAGGCCAGATATCAGCAGATGGTGAAAGAGGCAACACCCAAACCTCGCTATGGCAAGAACCTTATCCTTGCCTTCCTTACCGGTGGTGCCATCTGCACCATCGGACAACTGGTATATAACCTCTTTGATAAAATCGAGCCTTCTCGTATAGAGACAACAGCCGCCACCTTAGCCGCGATGATCGCCTTAGGCGCTGTGGCAACAGGGCTGGGGATCTATGATTGGTTAGCTGAGCGAGCCGGTATGGGAGCCGCGGTGCCCATTACCGGATTCTCGAATACAGTCACCGCCGCTGCCATGGACTTCAAGCAGGAGGGATATATCCTAGGCATGGGCTCCAAGATGTTCATAGTGGCAGGCCCTGTATTGGTCTATGGTGTTGTCGCCAGCTTCATCATCAGTCTTTTCCGAGCAGTTCTTACCGGCATCCTTTTTTGAGGCTGGGAGAGGTTCACATCTGGGGGGATCGCACGTGACAGCAAAACGCCAGGGTCTGCAGACAGTAGTTTTTGCCCAGTCTCCCCGTATCATCGGCTCAGCTACCATAGCCGGTCCCAAAGAAGGGGAGAGCAACCTTGGCCCTTACATTGACAAACTAGTGCCTGATCCCCTAATGAACGGCCTTACTCCTGAGAAGGCCGAACGCAAGCTCTTGTATCAAGCATGCCAGGATGCTCTTGCCAGAGCGAAACTGAAGGAAAAGGATATTCACCTATTCATCGGGGGCGATTTGCTTAACCAGATTGTCTCCTCCAGTTTCTGTGCCCGGGATCTAGGCATACCTTTTCTCGGTATCTACGGTGCCTGTTCCAGTATTGTAGAAGGGTTGGGATTGGGGGCACTAATGGTGGATGGGCAGTATGCCGATACCACTCTAGTCGCTACTTCCAGTCACTACCATGCCAGTGAACGGCAATTTCGCAACCCCATCGAGCTTAACCTTCAGCATAGGAGCACCAATCAGTGGACAGTAACTGGAGCGGCAGCGGCAATTGTAGGCGGTCACGGACAAGGCCCCAGGATAACCAGAGCAACCTTCGGGCGAGTAATAGACTATGGGATCAAAAGTCCCAACGACATGGGAGCCGCCATGGCGCCTGCAGCTACGGACACCCTATACCGCCATTTTCTGGACACTGACACCTCACCGGGCGATTATGATCTAATTCTAACCGGCGATCTGGGAAGCATCGGTCAGAAACTGTTCAGCCATTTAGTCAAGGAATCCGGATACACCCTTGGTGCCAAACACATGGATATAGGTGCTAGTATGTATAAACCTCATCAAAGAGCCGGTGCCGGTGGCAGCGGTTGTGCTTGCTCTGCTCTGGGTATCTTGGGCTATGTACTGAAAGAAATGTGTCAAGGCAAATATCGCCGTATCCTCGCCATTGCAACCGGTGCCCTGTTTAGCCCTTTATCCTATCAACAAGGAGATAACATTACCAGTATTGCCCATGCAATTGTGATCGAACCCTAGAAGATAACGATCTGGAGAGAGTAGGTAGGATCGTGGATTATCTAAAGGCATTCTTGGTTGGTGGCACTATCTGTGCCATCGCGCAGATCATCTATGACAATACGAAGCTCACACCCGCCCACATATTGGTTGCCCTTACCGTACTCGGTGCCATCCTAGGCGGACTAGGCATCTATGAGCCACTAGCAGAATTCGCCGGGGCGGGTGCCATTATTCCAGTCAGTGGTTTTGGCAATGCCATTGTTACTGGGATGCTCAACGAAATCAAGCAACTAGGCTGGGAGGGCCTATTTACCGGGGCCTTTGAGATCACCGGTCTAGGCGTTACGACAGCAATCATCTTTGGTAGCCTCATGGCTGTGTTATCTCGGCCCAAAGACTAGGGGCATACATGCTTGCGGCAATGGAAGGTAATGCGCTCTGTGGTAGAGTTGGGAGAAGCAAGAGTCAAGTCTCCATACTGGCCCAGCAACTCCAGCCCGGCATTCTGAATGAGCTCCTCCATGAACTCCGGCGAAAAAGCCCTTTGCACATGGCTCTCAGTCAGTTTCTTAAACAGTTGTGGTACAGATTCTCTCCCCGACTTCCCCGATGCTTTCACTGGGACAAAAAAAGCCAGGTCCATATAACAGAGCTTGGTGTCTGGATGGTACTCGTTCTGCCAAATATAGGAAAACTCATCTAGGTCTGCAGCATAGGTTTGATCACCATAGACTGTAGCCAGCTTGTATTCTGTGTTGATATCAAATGCGAAGTGGCCCCCAGGCTTCAGCACCCGGCTTACTCCACTAAAAGTGGCAGCCAGTTCTTCTGGTTCCAGCAGATAATTTAGGCTATCACAAAGGCAAAGAACCAGGTCATAGCTCCCAGGCAGCTCCAGTTGCCGCATATCCTGGCGGGCGAATGTGATTACCGATCCCAGACTTCTAGCCTTGGCCTCAGCCACAGCCAGCATTTCCGAGGAAATGTCAACTGCCGTAACCTCCAACCCCCGTTGCTGCAGACGGTAGGCAAACTGCCCGGTGCCGCAGGCCAAGTCCAGCACTCGCCATCCCCTAAGGGCATCTATGCCGAAGGACAAAGGCACTGCTTTACCGGCCAAGGCAAGCTCAGATTCCCCCGTAGCAGCTGCAGGTTTTACCAAGCTCAATATATAGTCACACCAGTAATCATAATCGATCTCATCCATCAGTTGATCGTAATACCCGGCTAGCACTTCATAAGCACCGGCGACACTCAGCAAATTGCCTTCCATTTTTGCAGCCTATCCCCTATTCACTTAGGGCCTTCCCTATAGCTTCTTGGCGGTAATCCCCATCACTGAGCTCAGCTTCCCAATCTACCTCATGGGCGTCCCCCCAGAGGCTGTCCAGATCGTAAAATTCCCGTTCAGCGTGGTGGAATGCATGGACGATCACATCTCCCAGATCAATCAATACCCAACGGGCATCTTCGGTCCCTTCCTGCCTCTTGATCTTGAGATCATCATCCTTCACTTCATCAAGAATTGCTCTGGTAATGGCTCTTAGATGTACCATGGACTCAGCACTACAAATTACGAAATAGTCGGCAATCAGCGTTACTGACCTCATATCCAACACCCTAATATCCAGGGCCTTCCGGTCAGAAACCGCCTGCACCACCCGCAACGCGATATTACGAATATCCAGTATCATCGCTCCTTCCTCTACTAGGCTTCTCACAAAGTTCTCATAGGAGATGACTCTCCTAAGGTAAGTCTCTGGAACTATGGCACGGAGAAGTTTTCACCTACGATCACCATCACATCGTAGGTGCCCTCTCCCCCGGCTACCGTCTCCGCTTCATTGCCATCAACCATCTTGGCATCAAAAATCCGAGCTATCTGGGTGCCCACGTCCCATCGGGCCGGGTTGACTATTACCTCTGTCTCCCTATAGCCAAACCGCTGGGCATCTCGGACATCCACCACTTGGTAACCCTGCTGCCGTAATCGTTCAGCGGCATAGCCTGCGGCGCCAACGGCCCCACTGCCGTTGAGCACCTGAATAGTCACTGGCTCTATACCCCTCACCAGTTGATCAACCAAAACTCGAGTAGCACCCTGATTCGGTATCCAATAACTGACACCATTGACAGTGTCCCCTACTCCGGGAACCAAGGCTGTAACCACGGAATCACCGGTAAAATCCCGCATGCTCAACCCCAGCCCGAGCATCTGAGTCACCGGCAAGTTCGTAGTCACACAGTCCCGCAACTGCAGCAGTAGAGTAGGCAGTTTGGCAATGGTTGATGGCTGGAGCGCCTGACCGACTAAGGCTTGCACAAACTTCTGCTGCCTCAAGATGCGGCCACCATACTCGCCTTTGGCGGGATCGATCAGAGAAACATCGCCTAGCCCGTCAGCCCGGAAACGGACATAGGACAGGGCATCTGCCCCACTCAATACCTGCTTGCCCGGATAGAGATCAATGTGAAGGTTTTGGGCATAATCATCGTATTTCATTCGCCGCTCAACATCGATTTCTACCCCACCGAGGGTATCGACGAGCTCCTCAAACCCATCAAAGTTAATCCTGACATAATACCTCACCGGCACTCCTAGAAACTGTGACACAGTGGCCGTAGCTAAGCGAGGGCCTCCATAGGCATGGGCCGAGTTGAGCTTCTCATATCCCCGTTTGCCCGGTATCTGCACTCGAGTATCCCTTGGCAGAGAAATCAGTGATACCCGTCCCTTCACCTGATCTATACTAGCCAGAATCATCGTATCCGTACGGCCGGGGTCATCAGGCCTTTCATCTATACCCAGAATGAGAATGTTCACCGGCTCAATACTCCCTCGGGATCCCGCCCGTGGCTCAGCTCCACTTGATCTGCTCCCGCTATGTGTATCATAATACGAAAACCTTGTACCATGATGATAGGTGTAGTACGCCGTACCAATGGCTAGTAGAATAGCAAGAATGATCATGATTCCGTAATAAACCCTTCGCCATTTGCGGCGCTGTCTTTTTCGTCGACGCTTTTCCTCCAGCTCCTGACGTCTAAGTTCCAACTCCTCCGGTGTTAACACGGCCTTAACCCCCTTTCACAACGATTATCCCACGTCTAAGGGTTTCCAATTCTTACTTAATCCGATTATTTGCGTCGTTGTCCAACAAGCCAGTTGCGGGCCGCTACTGTCCGAGGATGAATCATCAAACCCCGCTCAATTATGTGTATCAAAGTCAAATCCATGGCCTGGAGCAAAGCAATATCCAAATTCCGGTAAGCTACCTTGCGCAGCTCGTCCACTCCTGGAAAACAACGTCCTGGTTCAATGTAATCAGCCAAATAGACTATTTTTTCTAATAATGACATCCACACTCTGCCGGTGGTGTGGTAACGAATAGCTGATAACATTTCCTCATCATCGATGCCAAACTCCCGTTGAGCCAACTCAGCACTGACTGGACCGTGTAGTAAGTGGGTTTCTACCTGTTCAATCTCATCCATAACTATACCAAATTCTAACACCCTCTTCAACAGGATATTCTTGGACGGACTCTTTCCGCAATCATGCACTAAACCGGCAATCCTGGCTTTTTCCGGATTGGCTCCATAGCACTGGGCCAATGCCGCAGCAGCCTCTGCTACGCCCAAAGAGTGCAGATAGCGACCCGGTGACAGCATTGGCTTTAGCCGCTGTTTGATGGTTTCTACCGGCAAGGGCTCCAACTTGATCAACCCCTTCTAGCCGTTGCCATATAGGCCTTTGTTATCGATGTAAGTCACCACCGTCTCCGGCAGAAGATACCGAACGGATCTACCTTCTCTGAGCCGACACCGGAGATCGGTAGATGATATTCCTACCGGTGGTACCTCCAGAATATGAATCTGCTCTTGGAATTTCAAGTAAAAAGGGCCAAGAGCCTTAGATAGCCGCTCCAAGTCATAACCGGGACGGGTCACGGCGATGAAATCTGCCATACTCAAGACCTGATCCGGTGACTTCCAGCTCAGAATCTCCAGTATAGCATCGGCCCCGGTAATGAAGTAGATTACAGTATTGGGCGGCAATTCCTTCTCCAAATCAGCCAGGGTGTCCACTGTGTAAGTCACACCACCCCGTTCCATATCCACCCGGGAAATCTCGAAATACGGGTTGGACATGATCGCCAAAAGAGTCATCAGATAACGATGGCGAGCAGGGGTGACCTCTTCCTGGACTTTATGGGGCGGGATACCTGCAGGAACGAAAATGATTCTCTCCAGGGAAAACGCTTCCCTGGCAGCCTCCGCAGCCACCAGATGACCATAATGAATCGGATCAAAGGTACCCCCCATGATGCCAACACGTTCGGCCTTTACTTCTGCCATCCCAACCACACCTTATTCTCTGATCTGCCCATTGCCATATATGATGAATTTGGTAGACGTGAGTTCCTCTAACCCCATAGGCCCCCTGGCGTGCAACTTCTGAGTAGAGATGCCGATCTCCGCACCTAAACCAAATTGCTGCCCATCGGTAAACCGCGTGGAGGTATTGACATACACCGCAGCTGCATCTACCATCTCTAAGAATCGACGGGCATTAGTGTAGTCATTGGTCAGTATAGCTTCAGAATGCCCCGTCCCGTATTCCTCTATATGACCTATGGCCTCATCCAAACTATCTACGACTTTAATCGCCAGGATTAGGTCCAGATACTCTGTTCCCCAATCAGCAAAAGTAGCCTCCTCAAGCGAAGGCACGATTGCCTGAGACTTGCTGCAACCCTTAAGGGTTACTTCTTTGGCTTGCAGATCCTGGGCCACCGATGGCAGCAAGTCCTCTGCAATCTCTCTATGGACTAATAGGGTCTCCAAGGCATTGCAGACACCCGGTCTTTGGCACTTAGCGTTGATTATAATGCTTCTCGCTTGGTTCAGATCAGCACTCTTGTCCACAAAGATATGGCAATTGCCCTCACCGGTCTGAATAACCGGTACAGTGGCATTTTCCATTACAGTACTGATCAGACCTCGCCCACCCCGGGGGATCAGTACATCCACTAGCCCCGATTGCCGCATAAGAGCCTGAACCGAAGCCCGGTCAGTATTGTCGATCAGCTGGATCGCTTGTTCCGGTAAAGCAGTACTCCTCAGGGCTTCACTCATGGCTGCGACGATAGCCATATTGGAGTGCAGTGCCTCAGAGCCCCCCCGGAGAATGACCGCGTTACCGGCCTTCAGACATAGCCCCGCGGCATCTACTGTCACATTAGGTCGCGCCTCATAGATAATGCCAATCACACCTAAGGGTACCCTTACTTTTCCCACTTCCAACCCATTCGGCCTTCTGCCCATGGATACCATGGCCCCAACCGGATCAGGCAAAGCCGCCACTTCCCTAAGGCCCTCCGCCGCGGCGAAAAGCCTTTTCTGATCTAGAGCCAGCCGATCGACTAGAGCCGCCGAAAGACCCTTAGCCCGGACAGCAACCACATCTTTCTGGTTAGCCGCCAGTATATCATCACTACTTCGCTCCAGGGCAGTGGCCATAGCCAACAGGGCAGAGTTCTTTTCCACAGTCGAAGCACTCCGCAACCGCCGGGCAGCTTCTCTCGCCACCATAGCCTGATTTCGTACCTTCTCAGCAATGCTTTCGCTGTTCACACCATTCCCTCCTCCGGAAACAGCACCAGATTATCCCGATGAATCACTTCATCATAGTCTTTGTGCCCGAGAATCTCGGGAATGCAATCAGAACGATGGCCCTTGATCTGTTCCACCTCATCGGAGGCATAGTTGCTAAGCCCCCGCCCAATTTCCCGTTCCTGATCATCCAGCACTGCGATGAGATCACCCGCTGCAAACGACCCTACTACTTGATTGATCCCAATCGGGAGCAGGCTCTTCCCTGCCTTCAGCAAAGCGGACTTGGCCCCATTGTCGATATAGACTCGACCTTGGGGCTGATGGTAAAAAGCCAGCCACTGTTTCCGGCTGTTGAGCCGATCGGTTTCCGGCAAGAACAGGGTCCCTATTCTCTCTCCATCCACGGCGGCGTGAATGACTCCATCCCGACTCCCCTGAGCGATAATCATCGGAATCCCCGACCGGGAGGCAATCCGTGCAGCCTGAACTTTGGTGATCATCCCGCCGGTCCCCCGGTCACTGCCGGCTCCCCCTGCAGCTCCCGCAATATCTTCAATACTGGTTATTGTATCTAGCAATTGGGCATTAGGATTCTGACGGGGATCTGAGGTGTAAACACCATCAACATCGGACAAAACCAGGAGAAGATCGGCCCCCACCAAGGCTGCCACCAAAGCGGATAGAGTATCATTGTCACCAAACTTGATCTCATCCACCGCCACTGTGTCATTTTCATTCACGATGGGTATAACCTTGTACCGCAAAAGCTCCAGCAGGGTATGCCGAGAATTGAGATAGCGCTCCCTACTGTTTAGATCTTCCCTAGTGAGCAACACTTGCGCCACAATCTGGCCATACTCAGAAAAGAGCTTCTCATATACCTGCATCAAAAGACCTTGACCCACCGCGGCCACTGCCTGTTTGGCCGGCAGAGTAGCAGGCCTTTGGGCAAAGCCCAAGCGGCTCATACCTGCACCGATAGCTCCGGAAGTAACCAAAACTACCTCCATTCCTCGGTTGCTTAAGTCGGCTATTTCCCTGACCAAGCGCTCCATCCGGTCCAAATTCAAGCGGGCGGTTGGATGGGTAATACTACTTGTACCAACCTTGACTACTACACGCCTAACTCTCTGGAAGACACTCGCGTCTTATCATAAATCAGCAATGCCCCCTTTGCCGGGATTCTCTTTAGAAGGTCGGTACAGCACTATGACCTTGCCGATTCTCTGTACTACCTCTGATCCTGTTACATTCGCCAGACCTCTGGCCAGTTCCTCGGGATCATCATCAACATTCTGCAACAATCTCACCTTGATTAGCTCCCGAGCCTCCAAAGCGGTATCGATCTGGCGAATGAGATTGTCGCTCACCCCACCTTTGCCCACCTGGATAATCGCAGGCATATCATTGGCAAGTCCCCGTAAATGTGCTCTTTGCTTACTGGTCAGTACCATCGATCCCATCCTTAGCTTAGATATTCGAACTCCCATTGATCGAGCCTTACCGTATCACCATCACGGATCCCCGCATCCCGCAAAGCATCGATAACCCCGCTGTCCCTCAAGACCATGAGCAGCCAACGCAGTGTCGCGGGATTCTCCAAATCATGCCGGGCTACCATCCGCAAGAGTCCTTCTCCTTCGATCACGAAAACATCATCTTCCCGCCGAACGGTAAAGTCAGAGAGGGGTTTAGCCTCCCGGGGAATGGTGATCATTTTTGGCTTCTCAGTGATCTGCGGCTCCTCGATCGGCGTCTCTGCCGCCAGCGTCTGCAGTTCCTGCCATATTTTATAAACCAGCTCCTTAACACCCTGACCTGTGGCCGCAGATATACCGATTACTTCTCTTTTGGCTACCTTCTCCAACCGACGAGAATGGCCTTCAGCTTCGGGAATGTCCAGCTTATTCCCCACAACAAGGTAGGGCCGCTTAGCCAAATCGTCACTGAACAAGCTTAGCTCTTCCCGCACCTGGCGGTAATCTTCAACCGGATCCCGGCCTTCCATACCCGAACAGTCAACGATATGCACCAGCAACCGAGTCCGCTCTACATGCCGAAGAAAATCGTGACCCAACCCCACACCGGTATGGGCACCCTCGATCAGTCCTGGGATATCAGCTACCACGAAACTCTTCCCCGCATCGACCCTCACTACTCCCAAATTCGGTGCCAGGGTAGTGAAGGGGTAGGCTGCGATTTTGGGCCTGGCAGCGGATATCACCGAAAGCAAGGTGGATTTCCCGGCATTCGGATACCCTACCAGCCCCACATCGGCAAGCACCTTCAGCTCAAGCCTTAACCAACGGGATTCACCCGGTTCGCCTTTTTCCGCAAAGGTAGGGGCCTGCCTGGTCGAGGTGGCAAATACCGCATTGCCTCGACCTCCCCTTCCTCCACGGGCGGCCAGGAGTTTCTGTTCAGGGCAAATTAGGTCAGCCAAGACATTACCGGTCTCGTCCTCACGGATAACAGTCCCTGGTGGAACTTTGATGACTAGATCCTCTGCATTCTTCCCATCTTTCTTACTGCCTTGGCCGTGTATACCCCGATTCGCCCGATAGTGGGTCTTGTAGCGGAAATCCAACAAGGTAGTCATCGCCGGATCCACTACTAAGATCACATTACCTCCATGCCCACCATTACCACCATCAGGCCCACCTGCGGGTATGTATTTCTCTCGACGAAATCCCACACATCCGTCACCACCGGCACCGCCGCTGACGAATATCTTAGCCCGATCCACAAACTGCATTCCGTACACCCCCCCGGGTACCTAAAGGCCACACCCGCTTGCATCACACCGGGTGTGGCCTCCTGTTCTGCCGGTAGTCCCGGCCGGCAGCTAGTGCCTATAGCCGGAATTCTATGCAGTTATGCAGTGACTCCACCATTCTCAGCAAAGACACTGACCTGCTTCCTAGTCTTCCCCATTTGCTCAAAACTTACATATCCATCTATTTTTGCAAAAAGGGTGTCGTCACTACCCCTGCCCACATTAATGCCGGGGTGAATCCGCGTCCCCCGCTGTCGCACCAATATGGAACCGGCACTGACAAACTGACCATCACCCCGCTTAATACCTAAACGCTGGGATGCACTATCACGGCCATTGCGGGAACTACCCACTCCCTTTTTCTTGGCAAATAGCTGCAAATTCATCTGCATTATATGCACCTCCTCCTGCTTGCCCCGCTACCTACTGTCTCTTCTTCGGGGCCGATCTCGCCGAATCTATCTGCTTCACGCTCACATAACCGCCATACTCCGCTTGGATGGCCTGCAATCCCAGGAGCATTGTCTGCAGAATGGTGTGCACTGCTGCATTACCGGTCTCTTCTGCAGACAGATGACAAACCAAATGGCCATCACCCACTACTACCTGTGGTTTGATGCCAGCCACTTCTTGCAGTCCTAATACTGCTGTCTGGAGGAGAACAGACACAGCGGCACAGACTATGTCTTCACCGTGGGGAGCAAAACCGGAATGCCCTTCTGCGGCAAACTTGTAAATCCTCCCAGCTGCATCTGTATAGAACTCGACTTTGACCACTCTTCGCCTCTCCTAAGCATTGATCTTTTCGATGACCAACTCGGTGAAAGGCTGACGATGGCCTGTCTTCTTCCGATAGTTCTTCTTAGGCTTATACTTAAAAACGACAATCTTTTTGGCTTTGGCATTGCGCTGCACCCGCGCCGTCACACTAGCTCCATCGACCCGTGGTTTCCCAATCTTGGTCTCATCCCCAACCACCATGAGCACCTCATCTAACGTCACCTGTGCTCCTGCCTCTAACGGCAGTTTCTCTACGCGGATGACATCGCCTTCCTGCACTCTATACTGTTTGCCGCCAGTCTGCACTATAACATACACTAACCGCACCTCCTCCATTTCTAGACTCGCCGAGAGAGGCGGCTCCCCCAGGAGCACTTTGGCCCACCCCGAGCGGTTTCGGTATCAAGGCTTCTCAAGCCATCGACACCTACAGACCGAGTTTACCACGGCCTACAAAGCCTGTCAAGACAGCATTCTTCCCTTAGCATAGGTGCGAAACACCCTTGTGATCTCCACTTTCAACTGCTGCCCCACATGGCGCCCCGCCCCTTCAATATCTACAACATAGCCATGCAGCCTGGAGATTCCATCTTCGGGGTTGGTCAGGTGTGGTTCTTCGACTTCCATGTCGATGATCTGACCTTCTTTGACCGGTACCGCCATCGACTCTAAGGCTTCTTTGCTGCCGGCATAGACGATCTCCACATCCTCCCAGTGCCGATCATCAGAACCCCGGATAAAGATGGTCTTGCCAGTTAGCTCCTCCAACTCCTTGAGGTTGGTACCACCGGTACCGATCAGCATCGCAGCTACCGAAGGATGGACTTCAATCATCAAAGCTTCCACATCGTGCTCTCGAGCCACCCGCGAGATCTCCCTCTCAACACTGAAAGCCAAAGTCTCCTCAGATAAAACCCTCCCGGTTCCCCCACAGTAGGGACAAGGGCGTTGTAGGAAATCTCCGATATTCTGTCGGGTCTTTTTTCTGGTCATCTCCACCATGCCCAGGTTGGTAAACCCTAGCACATGGGTTTTGTTCTTGTCCTTCTTGACCTCTTCTTCGAGTTTCGCCAAAACCTTTTGCTCATGTCCCGATGATGCCATGTCGATAAAGTCAATAATGATAATGCCACCGATATCCCGGAGTCTTAGCTGCCTAGCGATCTCTGCGGCTGCCTCCAGATTGGTCTTGAGTACGGTATCGGCCAGGTTCTTGCTGCCCGTATACTTGCCGGTATTCACATCGATGCTGGTCAGTGCCTCCGTCTGGTCTATCACCAGGTAGCCGCCACTTTCCAGCCACACCTTGCGCTTAAGGGCCCTTTTGAGATCTGCCTCCACACCATAGAACTCAAAGATGGGGATATTTTCATCATGATAGTAGAAAACCCGAGAACGCAGACGAGGCGAAAGCGTGTCCAATATCTCTAGAACCTTGTTGTACTCCTCCCGGGAGTCGACAATAAACCGATTGAACTCTGTGGAAAAGCAATCCCGCACCAGCCGGTAGATGAGATCATGGTCTTTATACAGCAAGCCCGGTGTTCTCGTACGCTTGGCTCGTCGCTGAATCTGTTCCCAAACCTTTATCAAAAATTGGGCATCCTGCTCCAGCTCAGACCGGCACTGACCTTCTGCCAAGGTGCGCACGATTAGTCCCATCCCCCGGGGCCGTAGAGACTTGGCCAATTTCTTCAGTCTTTCCCGCTCTTTCTCGTCCTGGATACGGCGAGAGACTCCAATATGATCCACGGTGGGCATCAAAACCAGGTAACGACCTGGAATGGTAAGGTGAGTTACTATCCTCGCCCCTTTGGTACCAATTGGTTCCTTAGTGACCTGCACGATGATGGACTGCCCCTGTTTTAGCACATCCTTGATACCCCGTGTCTTGGACCGGCCGTTTCTTGATCTGCTATTGCCGGCCTCCACCAGCTTCTCATAGTCTCGGGCATCATCGACATATAGAAAGGCATTGCGCTCCAAACCGATATTTACAAAAGCGGCCGACATGCCCGGTAGTACATTTTCTACTTTCCCTCGATAGATATTGCCTACCACCCTTTCCTGGGCGGCTCTTTCAATAAACACTTCCACTACTCGTCGGTCTTCCAGAAAGGCTGCTCTGGTCTCCCGACGGCCGTAATTCACGATAATATCTTTACCCATAATGCTCCTCCTAATAATGAGCCACGTCCAATGGAGAAAGCAAACGTGATCCCTGAGCGATGAAAAGGCCGGAGCGGTGAATCCGAATATGAGTCTGATCAAGGGGAAGGTGGGCCGCGATCTCTTCCGGTCTGACATTTCCGCGGCTGCCAGTCTGTACCAACATGGATATACTGCCTACTCCCGCTCCCTCCTCCAACACTTCCAGGGAAAACACCCACGGACGGATGTCCACCAGTCTTGTTTGCTTCTTCCCTGGCCGCTCAACCGAAATAACCTCACTATCCAATATCCTCTGGACTGATGGTCCCAAATCTTCGTTCTGCCCCAAATTTCCGGTCAATACATAACTGGCCCGATCGATTACCGACATCAAAGAAGGGGTCTCTGGGCCGATTTCCACCGCTTCTACAAACCTTATACCGGAAGGCAGATTTTCATTGATCCTCGACAAGAATTCTGCAATCGCAATCGTATCGGCGAGTTCAATATCAACACATTCAGCACTACTGGTCACACCTACAGCCAAAGCCGAACCGAAGGCGATCTTCGGCCTGGGATTAAAACCCTGACTGTATACTACCGACAACCTCGCCCTGCGCACAGCCCGTTCCAGGGTACGGGCCAGATCCAGATGAGAGATGAACCGAACTTCATCTGCTTTGGTAAACTTTGACCTAATCCTCACCGGTATTGCCGCCTCCTACCAGTACACTCTTTACACCCAAGGATGCGCAAAGGCCGCAGCCGGTACAGCCACTAAAGCGGCAATCCTGTGTGAGCTTTCCCTCCAGAGCCCGGGTCCACTCCTCCAGCAAGAACTCCTTATTCACACCGGTATCGATATGATCCCAGGGCAATACCTCTTCCCAACCTCGTTCTCGATGACTGTAAAAATAGGGGTCTACGTCGGCCGCAACAAAAGCTTCCTGCCAACGACGGAAGTCAAAATGTTCAGACCAACCATCTAGCCTACATCCTCTTTGCCAGGCATGCAAAAGCACTTCACCTATCCGCCGATCGCCTCGGGCTAATACCGCCTCCAAGAAACCTTTCTCCACATCTGTCCAACTGAAAGATATCGCCCGATCTGATAGTAGATCCCGCAAATATGCTTGCCGTTTTTCCAACTCCTCTAGGGGTGCCTGTGCTACCCACTGGAACGGGGTATGGCTCTTGGGTACAAAGCAGCCGACACTTACATTGATTCTCACCCGTCCGGCTTTACCTGCACGGCCCCGGATCTGTCGCCCCAAACGGAGCACACTGCGGGTAAGCTCAGCAATACCGGCCACATCATCGAGCGTCTCGGTCGGCAGGCCAATCATAAAATAAAGCTTCAATGCATCCCACCCAGCCTCAAAGGCTGCGGCTGCGGCCGCTAACAGATCAGATTCCGTCACATTCTTGTTGATCACATCCCGGAGTCTTTGAGTCCCTGCCTCCGGGGCAAAGGTGAGATTGGTCTTCCGTTGAGTCTGAATCTGATCCGCCAAACCAACAGAGAAAGAATCCAGTCGCAAGGAAGGTAGTGATAGAGAGATACCACAATCGCCATATTGATGCAAGAGCTCCTGGATCAACTGTC
>JAAZLW010000094.1 GCA_012799135.1 Bacillota bacterium
AAGTCGGTGGCGCAAGTCAAAGTTGGCAAAGATGAATCCCTCGATAGAGCGCTGCGCCGGTTCAAGAGGCAGTGTCGTACGTCAGGCATCATGGCAGAAGCGCGTAAACACGCGCATTACGAGAAACCAAGTGTCAGGCGCAAGAAGAAGTCTGAAGCGGCCCGGAAGAGGAAGAATCGCTACCGGTAAGCAGCATGGCTTCAGCCCGTTGTCAGTGACAACGGGTTTTTCCATTTGTGCGGATGAACAGAGTGTCATTCATCTTAACCTGTTTGGTCTTAATGATTTGGCTTTGGGGGAGACTCTTAGCAGGAAGATCGGCAACAAAGAGACAATGCATAATAGTATATAGAAAGATTGGGGGGAGGCAAATGGCTTGGAGTCACCCGCAGCCTAGACGGATAGTGGTAAGCACTGTTCTGATTTGGCTGCTAGTGGGTCTATTCTGGCCGCAGATGTCCATGGCTGGCGGGGGGATTCAGGTAGTTCCCATCCGAGGTACCATTGAATGGGGTCTAGCCGGTTTTATACGGCGGGCAGTTCATGAAGCTGAGAACCAGAATGCCACTGCTATTTTGCTGGAGATCAATACTTTTGGTGGCCGGGTTGATGCCGCCACAGAGATTCGCGATGCACTATTGGGCTCCCCGGTGCCGGTGATCGCTTTTGTGACCGAACGGGCTTGGTCAGCCGGTGCGCTGATCGCTATGGCTTCTGAGCATTTGGTCATGGCCCCTGGTGCCAGTATTGGAGCCGCCGAGCCGCGTCCTGCAGAGGAGAAGACAATTTCAGCTGTGCGGGCAGAATTTGAAGCGACTGCTCAAGGAAGGGGACGGGATCCCCAGGTAGCAGCGGCCATGGTAGATAAAGATGTTTCCATCAAGGGGCTGGTGGCAGAAGGCAAGATTTTGACACTCAGTGCCAATAAGGCCGCAGATATTGGGTTTATTGATTTCGTTGCTTCCAGTCGCCGGGAGGTTTTGCAGCGGCTAGGTTATGGCGATCAGAGCACCTATGAGTTGCGGCCCACCTGGGCAGAAAGGACCGCAGGTTTCCTGACACAGCCGGGGGTCAGTTCTTTACTTCTGATTCTGGGTTTTGCTGGATTGATCTTCGAGATTCTTACCCCGGGTTTTGGAGTACCGGGCACAGTGGGTATCATCAGTCTAGTGTTATTTTTCGGTGGCCGCATGGTTATCGGCTTGGCGGGCTGGGAAGTAGCGGTCTTGTTTGTAGTGGGAATGATCTTGCTTCTGGTCGAAGTCTTTGTGATTCCCGGGTTCGGGCTGGCGGGTATCTTAGGTCTGGGGGCTGTCTTTGGCAGCATTGTCCTTAGCTATGCCACGGCCGAGGCGGGAGTGGCTAGTCTGAGCATTGCCTTGGTGGCAACAGTTTTGGTGGTAGCCCTAGGCTGGAGGTATATCAGACGTTCAAGCGCTTGGCAACGTCTGGTGCTGAGCACTCGTATCGATCGGGAAGGTGGGTATACTGCACCTACATCCCGGGTGGATCTATTGGGCAAAATAGGTAAGTCCCAAACACCCCTCAGGCCCTCAGGCATCATCGAGATAGAGGGCCAGCGAGTTGATGCCGTAACAGAGGGAGGGTTTATTGCTGAGGACACTCCTGTTCAAGTGATTAGTGTTGAAGGAAATCGGATCGTTGTCAGAATGATAGGGCCTGATGATGTCATTGCTTGATACAACTAACTACAAGGAGGTGAAGGGGTGGTTCACTATCCTGGGATGGTGAGACTGAACCCCCTTTGAGATGTTTCTTTTCGCCTGGTTGCCGCTTATCGTGATTTTCATTGTCTTGTTAGTTTTGCTCAACTTTGTTCCTATTGGTCTTTGGATCTCGGCCTTAGCCGCAGGAGTGAAGGTAAGTATTGTTACATTGATTGGTATGCGACTGCGGCGAGTGCCGCCCAGCCGCATCATTATGCCCTTGATCAAAGCCTTGAAGGCAGGTATCGAGGTGACCATTGATAAGCTGGAGGCTCACTACTTGGCCGGTGGTAATGTTGATCGAGTAGTGGATGCTTTGATCGCTGCCCATAGAGCGGAAATAGCGCTCAGTTTTGAACGGGCGGCAGCTATTGATCTGGCTGGTCGCAATGTCCTGGAAGCGGTACAGATGAGCGTAAATCCGAAAGTGATTGAGACCCCGGTTATCGCCGCGGTGGCCAAAGATGGGATTGAGCTCAAGGCTAAGGCAAGAGTGACGGTTAGAGCGAATATCGACCGACTGATTGGAGGTGCCGGAGAGCCGACGATCATTGCTCGAGTAGGTGAGGGCATAGTCACTACGGTCGGCTCTGCAGAGAGTCACGCAGAAGTCCTGGAGAATCCTGATCGGATCTCCAGCACAGTACTGAATAAAGGTCTTGATGCCGGTACGGCCTTCGAGATTCTGTCTATTGATATCGCCGATGTGGATGTAGGGCGCAACATCGGTGCCCGTCTGCAGATGGACCAAGCAGAAGCGGATAAAGATATCGCACAGGCCAAAGCTGCCGAACGGCGCTTTGCTGCTCAAGCCTTAGAGCAAGAGATGAAAGCCAGAGTCCAGGAGATGAGAGCCAGAGTCGTAGAGGCAGAAGCTGAAGTGCCTCTTGCTTTGTCAGAGGCCCTAAGGCAGGGGCGAATCGGTGTGATGGATTACTACACCATGCGAAACGTCTTGGCTGATACCGATATGAGACAGTCCATCGCCTGGGAAGCAAAGGAAGACCTGGAAGAAGATGACACCAAGGGCAAACTGGACGATTGAGGTGAGACTGTGGAAGGTCTGATTAGCATAATTGTCATCCTCTACGTGGTGGCGTCGGTGATCGGGGCTATACTCAGGCGCCTTCAGCTAGGGCCTATCTTGGAGGAACCGACCAGGCCTGCGGGCCCCGGCAAGCAGCAACATCGGCGGCTCGAGGAGGCTGGGGGCAAACCCCGTGACGTGGTGGTGATCGGTATACCTACTCCTTCACCGGAGGGGGAGTACCCCACCATAGGGGATGGGCAAGAGCCTGATTCAAATCGGGCTGAGGTGGCAGCCGAGGAGATAGCTGAGGAGTCGGAGCCGCTCATTGCAGAGTCCCGGTTGATCGCGGCGGAGAAGAGAGATCAGGATGTTTCACACTATGCTCGGCCATATCGCCCAGCCAAGAAAACCCGCAAACGGATACGAACCAAACAGAAATCCCCATACCGAGCAGGTACAGCCAGTGAGTGGCGTAAAGCTATCATTTTGGCTGAAGTCTTGGGCAAACCTCGTGGGCTAGAACCATTCAGGCCGGCAGGGAGGCGCTAGTTAGCTCGTCCCGGATAGTATAGATAGCCAATAGGCACTTTGTCGTATACCACCATCTTGTCAGCGATGGTGGTATGTGTTTGTCCGTACTTAAATATATCGCCCACGCATAAGCATGAATAGACGCTATAGGTGGGCGGAGGGTTTGCTGTGGCCAAAATAAGGAGAGGGCGGTTGCTGCAAAGTCTAGCTAGTGTTCTTGAATTGCCGGAGGATGTCATCCTCGATCTCACCCGCATAACCATCACAGGTAATGTGCAGCTCTTGATGGAAAATCATAGGGGTATTTCAGTTTATGACCCAGAGAGAATCTGTATCCGAACTCAGCAGGGGGAAACCGTGATTACCGGCACAGGCCTCAAGGTCGATTCATTGTTTGCCAGCGAGATCTTGATCACTGGCAAGATTGATGGCATTCAATTCATCCGGTCAAGGGGGTGAGCCGGTTTGCTTATCCGGGAGCTGTGGTCTTATAACCAGGGGTATGTTATAATCAAAGTCAAAGGTAAAGGCATAGAGCGGTTCCTAAACCGGGCATCCGAGCAGGGTATATACTTGTGGGAAGTCCAGCGCCTCAGTAGAGAGCTCTTGATGGCCCGGGTCAGTATATCAGATTTTCGCCGACTGCGAGAAGTGGTGCGCTCGGTACCTGTTACCGTCCGGATTCGACAGAAGGTAGGCCTACCTTTCCTGTGGCACAAGCTAGGCCAACGTTTTGCCTTGATGATCGGTGCACTATTGGGGATCTTGTGTATATGCCTGCTTTCATCAGTTGTATGGTTTGTGCAGATTCAGGGGATCCAGCAGTTAGATCGGGCCCTCGTTACTGAAGTTCTGAAGGTGGCGGGGGTGAGGCCTGGTGTGTGGAGAAGTTCTGTTGAACCTAGAGAATTGGAAAAGCAGCTTTTGCTTAATCTCCCCCAGCTTACGTGGGTGGGGGTGAGACTGAGGGGCACTCTTTTGGAAGTGACTATTGTAGAGAAAGTAGAAGTGCCTGTGGATGAACGGGTTCCCGGTGATATCGTGGCCGGGAAGAATGCTCTGGTGACTCAGATCATCCCCTTTGTTGGCAGAGTACTGGTGGAAGAAGGTGAGGCTGTTACCGAAGGCCAGGTACTGATCGATGGCAGCCTTGGTGCATATGGATCTCCAGGACCCGGTGCCACTGAGCGATATCTTAGAGCTGCAGGAGTAGTCAAGGGTCGAGTCTGGTATAGAGGCTTTGGTGAGGCTAACTTGGTCAGTGAGATTTCGGAACGAACCGGCCAGATAAGTACAAGTCATCAGTTATCGATTGGATCCTGGCAATGGCACTGGGGAGTGTCGATATTGCCATTCCCTTTGTACGAAGAAGAGGTCCACAGGCGGCGACCGACATTGGCACGGCTCAATTGGGAGTTGCCTATTGAGTTTAGGACTACCGATTATTACGAACTGGTGACACACAAGGTGGAAACCGATCTGGAAACAGCCAAAGAGTTGGCTCTACAGCAATCATGGGAGGCTATTTGGGCTGGATTAGCACCGGGAGCGGAAATCCTTTCTGAAGAAGTAGAAGTCATTACTGAAGACCATAATGGCGATATGCTGGTAAGGGCAAGACGGATTGTGGAAGTACATGAAGAGATTGGGGTATTTCGAGCACTATCCAGCGAGTAAGCAAGAAGGATATGGGAGGGAAGCCATTAATTTGAGTGCAATCCTGGTAGAGGAGAAGTTTGCTGTTGAAGATAATGCCGTTGCCCTAGCTCTCTTTGGTCACCGGGATGAGAATCTCAAGGTACTAGGGGAGCAGCTGGACGTCAGGTTTGTTCCGAGGGGCAACGTCATTGGTATCAGGGGGGAAAAAGGGGCAGTGCGGCAGGCTCGGATAGTCTTGGATGATCTGATCAGGGTGGCTGCGGAGCGGCCCCTTACGGTTCAGGATATTCGCTATGCTGCGCAGCTGGTAGAAGGCGGCAAGAATGGTCAGCTAGGGCGCTTGCATGATGATGTGGTGCAGGTGACATCCCGGGGCAAGAAGATTACACCCAAGACACTGGGGCAGAAACGGTATCTTGATGCTATGCGGCAGCATCTGATCGTTTTCGGGATTGGTCCGGCAGGAACGGGCAAGACTTACCTAGCTATGGCTATGGCTGTTCGGGCTCTCAGAAACCGGGAGGTCGCCCGCATTATCCTAACTCGTCCGGCAGTGGAAGCCGGTGAGCGTCTAGGCTTCTTACCGGGCGATCTGCAGGAGAAAGTTGATCCCTATCTGAGGCCTTTATATGACGCCTTATATGATATCCTCGGGGTGGAAGGTTTTCGCAAATATGTGGAAAGAGGGGCCATTGAGGTGGCGCCTCTCGCTTATATGAGAGGCAGGACTCTTGATGATTCCTTCATCATTCTAGATGAAGCTCAAAACACTACTCCTGAACAAATGAAGATGTTCCTGACCCGGATGGGGTTTGGTTCTCGCATGGTGGTCACTGGTGATATTACTCAGATCGATCTACCGAAAGGCGTATACTCCGGTTTGCAGGAGGCCCGGGAGGTATTGCAGAATACTGAAGGCATCAGTATTGTGGAGCTCGATGATGCGGACGTGGTGCGGCATCATCTAGTCCAGCGCATTGTCCAGGCCTATGAACGTTTCGATCAGGACAGGGAGAAGCGCGAGTTTGGGTAGAAGGCTAAGAGGCTGGTACCCGGAAGCGAGAGTGGTGGCTTAGCTCATGGCTAAAGAAAACAGATTACGGGCAATGGTAAAATGGCTCATACAATGGTTTCAGGAAGTCTGGCAAAAGGCCGGCGTGAGGCAGTGTCTGCTCGGGGTCGCCATCTTCCTTACCTTAGTGGGTATCTTGGTTGCTAATCTTGTGCCATTACAGTATGACCTGAAAGTGGGACAAGTCAGCCCAAGAGATATTGAAGCCTCCCGTACTATTGAGAATCGCTATGAGACCGAACGGCTTCGCAATGAGGCCGTAGAGGCGGCTTTAGAGAAAGCGCGGAAAGATCCCGACAGCTATGTCATTGATGAAAAAGTAGTGGTTGGTGCTGAAGAGAAGCTGGCCTTTCTTTTTGAAAGGGCAGCCAATCTAAGGGCTCCCGAGGAGATGGCTGTCCCGGGGGTGCCTTCGGAGTTGGTTCCGAGAACACCGAGTACAAGCTTTTCACAGCGGGTATCAGAACTACAAACATCCCTACGCCAGGAAGTTGACCTGGAGGTAGACAAGCAGTCTGTTGAGACACTTTTGAGTGCCCCGGTAGATACTTTTGTAGCCATGGAACAGGCTGCCAAGACCCTGGCCATCAAGATGTTGCGCAACAATCGCATTGATCAGGAGAACCGCAATGAGATGATAGAACGTATGCGGGAGCAGGCAGCAGAGTATGATATACCTGGTCCCGCCCAAGAGACAGTTGCCAACATTGTTAAGAATGTCATCCGTCCCAATCTGGTCCTTGATACCGAGAAACTGGAATTGGTCAAGCGGGATGCGGCTCAAGGAGTAACCCCCGTCATGGTACTGCAGGGTGAGATCGTCGTACGGAAAGGTGATGTGATCACCCGCGAGAAGCTACAGATTCTCAAAGATCTAGGTCTACAGAAACGCACAGCCAACTATGGTAGGATGTTCGGCGTGACCTGGGTAGTTCTTATTCTAATGGCTTTGGTGGGGATTTTCCTCTGGCAGTATGATCGTGAAATCATTGAAGATGAGGGCCTTTTGGCACTTCTGGGCTTGATCGTGATTATCGTGGTGTTTGTAATCAAGGTTCTGAGCCTCATTCCCTGGCAGGGGACTGGATATTTGATGCCTATAGCCTTTGGTGCCATGCTGATCACTTTGCTTTTGGACTCTCGTTTAGCTATTCTTGTCACTGTGGCTTTGGCGGTCATGGTAGGTCTGGTCACCGGTGGTGAATTGAAGTACGTTTGCGTAGCTCTGATCGGGGGCATAGCTTCCATCTTGAGCCTTGGCAAGGTCACCCAAAGGTCAGATGTGACGAGGGTGGGGTTTATCGTGGGAGCGGCCAATTTCGTAACCATGGTGGCTTTTGCCTTCATCAATGATGAGATGTTTTTAGCCAAGAACTCATATCTGGGTTTGATCAATGGGATCATCTCTGCCATTTTTACCATAGGTTTTTTGCCTTATCTCGAGAATCTCTTTGGGATCACATCCTCTATCAAGTTGCTGGAGTTGTCCAATCCCAACCAGCCTTTGCTCCGGAGGTTGCTTCTGGAGGCACCGGGCACGTATCATCATAGTATTATAGTGGGTAATCTGGCAGAGGCGGCTGCCGAAGCGGTAAATGCGGATGGCCTATTGGCTAGGGTGGGAGCCGCCTACCATGATGTGGGAAAGGTAAGACGTCCCTACTTCTTTGTAGAGAACCAGTTGGGTGGAGATAACCCCCATGATCGGATTTCTCCCTCTTTGAGTACTTTGATTATCACCTCCCATGTAAAGGAAGGTGTAGAGCTGGCCAAGCAGTACAGATTACCGGCCATGCTGACAGATTTCATCAGGCAGCATCACGGCAGTGACCTGGTCAAGTTCTTTTACCATAAGGCCTTGGAAGCTGATCAGGACGGGTCAGTTGACGAAACCGATTATCGTTACCCGGGTCCTAAGCCACAAAGTAAAGAAACGGCCATTGTCATGTTAGCTGATTCGGTTGAGGCTGCAGTAAGGGCTTTGTCCCGGCCAACACCCGGGAAGATTGAGGGCCTAGTCAGGAAGATCATCAGGTCTCGACTTAATGATGGTCAACTAGATGAGAGTGATCTGACCTTAAGGGATCTAGATAAGGTGGCAGAAGCCTTTGTACAGGTACTATCTGGTATCTATCACAACCGGATCGAGTACCCGGATTTACCTAAAGCCGATGCCTAAGGGAGATAGGCGAATGGAGCTTGCCATATTGAATCAGCAGGATAAGGTGCCGGTTCTGGCAGATCTGCAAGAAATGATGGGTGAGATCGTTCGGATTTGCTGGAAGCAACAGGGGCGCCCGGGTTCACCGGAAGTAAGTATTGTTCTTTGCGATAATGAGCAAATCAGGGAACTGAATAGGGACTACAGGGGAATAGATGAGTCAACTGATGTGCTTTCCTTTCCCCAAGAGGAAATGGGTGAAGGGGAGGAAGTAGTCCTGCAGCTATCGTCTGATCCCGCTGGGCCAGTGCTCTTAGGTGATGTAGTGATCTCTTTGGAGAAAGCGGTGGAGCAGTCTCAATCCTATGGGCATAGCTTTGAGCGGGAAGTCGGGTATTTGCTGGCCCATGGTCTCCTGCATCTGTTGGGGATGGATCATAGTACCGAGGAAGATCGGGCCCGCATGAGAGAAAAAGAAGAGCAGATACTGGCCCAGCTGCAACTGACTCGGTAGAAAGGGGCAATTTGCTCATGCGAGCTCGGACCCTGTTGGAGAGTTTCAACTATGCCCTAGCCGGTTTTTTTTATGCCGTGAGCACTCAGCGTAATATGCGCATACACTGTTGTATGGCAGTGTTGGCATTCCTTCTAGGATATGTCATGCATCTTACATCAGTAGAATTGGCCATTCTGGCCCTGACGGTGGGTCTGGTGATCATAGCTGAGATGATCAATACAGCCTTGGAGGTGGTCGTTGATCTTGTAACACAAGAGTATCATCCACTAGCCAAGACTGCCAAGAACGTAGCTGCCGGTAGTGTTTTGGTGACAGCCTTGGTGGCTATAGTGATTGGTTTTTTGCTTTTCTTTGATAAGATCTCGGCTAGGCTAGAGGGTATTCCGACTGTGCGTACCAATTCCGCTTCTCTATTGGTACTTATTCCCATACTAGTAATTGTTGCCGGTGTAGTCAGCTTAAAGGTGCTGGCTGGGTATTACCATGTACAGGGAGGCATGCCTAGTGGTCATGTGGCACTGGCTTTTGGTCTAGCCACTGCAATACACCTGCTTGGAGCTGATGGACCGATCACTTTGGTAGCTTTCATCCTGGCTAGTCTTGTAGCCGAGAGCCGCCTGGAGGCTCGCATTCATCGCTGGCCGGAGGTGGTGGCGGGTGGGCTGATTGGCATTGCAGCAACCGTTTTGCTTTTCCAGCTATTGACGTAGAACACTCTTGGCAGAGTTTGAAAGCGTATAAATGCGCCACATGGATATACTAGGGAATAAAGTAGTCTCGCTACTGGCAGAAACAGGCACTGGAGCAAATACAGAACTAGAACGCCAGGTGCCGAATTTCATTGCTGTAGGAGGTAATCATGGCAAGAACTGCACAAAGAGCAAGAACCGTTACTTTATGTCTACTATGTACCCTTATCGTAGGGGGGATAATGCCGGATATAACGGTAGCGGCGCGTGTACTCAAACAAGGAATGACTGGGGCCGATGTTCGGGAATTGCAGGAAAGGTTGGGGGAATGGGGCTATGCCCTGCAGTTGGATGGCAAGTTCGGTCCATTGACCGTAGCTGCTGTCAAGGCATTTCAGAAAGCCTGTCAGTTGAAGGTGGACGGGATTGTGGGGACTCAGACATGGACTGAACTAGGCAAAAGCCCTACAGTAACCCATACAGTCCAGCGCGGTGATTCCCTCTATGTACTCGCCCGCCGGTATGGCGTATCCATTGAGGCGATCATGGATGCCAATGACCTTACCGATGAAATCATCATCATTGGTCGGCAGCTGACTATCCCCACAAGGCAGGTTGTGACAGCTACTGGGCAGAGCCTTGCTGCCGAAGCCCCGCCGGAACAGGTCTACCAGGTGAGGCCGGGAGATAGTGCTTCAGTCATTGCGCGGAAGTTCAACACTTCGGTGCCAGCCTTGGCCGAGGCCAACCGGCTATCTGATCCCAACCGCTTGCGGGCAGGACAGAAACTGATTATCCCGGGCTGGCAAGGTAATATGCCGCGATTTGTCTGGCCGGTGAGGGGTCGAATCTCCTCACCCTATGGCTGGCGAGTGCACCCTATATACAAGAATCGTCAGTTCCATGGCGGCATAGATATAGTGGCTCCCGTCGGTACCAGTGTAAGAGCTGCGGCTAACGGGAAGGTCATCCGCAGTGGTTATATGGGTGCATTCGGCCATGGTGTTGTGATCGATCATGGCCGAGGTGTGACCACTTGGTATGGACACAACTCACGGCTATTGGTGAAGGTGGGGGAAAAGGTCCGGCAGGGTCAGATCATAGCCCGGTCCGGTAATACCGGGGTTTCCACCGGTCCTCATGTTGACTTTCGCATCAAGGTTGATGGTGAAACGGTCAATCCGGTTCATTGGTTGCCGTAGTCGTCAGGCAGGTGAGAGTGATCTGAGAGCGATTTGGGTTACACGATGCTTCAGGTGATGCCCATAAATGACCACATGATAGCATGAAGGCGCCAAGAAGGCGCCTTTCCGGATCTTTTTTCAAGACAATGCTAAGTTTAGTGGATTCTCCGTGCAGGGTCAAGATAGAGAAGGAGAATGGGCGAGTGTTGAGAATAGATACAGGAAGACAAGGACAATGGTTATTGCTTAGTAGCCAAAGTTGTCCTAACAATATATAGTAATGATCATAAGCTGGCTTAGGTGGGCTTGCATTCAGGATATGATGGTAAGTGGCATTGTATTTCCAGTGGGTTTTGGTGAGGAGTGGTCTCGTGCTGGATAATAGTAGCGTAATACCTTTGTACTATCAGTTGAAGCAGATCCTTAGGGAAAAAGTGGAATCGGGGGAATGGGGGCCTCATGACCTAATTCCCTCCGAATCGCAACTGGCTAGGCAGTACGGGGTAAGCCGGGCTACTACGCGGCGGGCTGTAGACGATTTAACAAGAGAGGGGCTTTTCTATCGGCAGCAGGGTAAGGGTACCTTTGTGAGTCCTCCCAAGATAATCCAAGGCTTGAGCAGGTTCTATAGTTTCAGTCAAGACATGGAAGATAAAGGCCTTCGGCCTCATAGTAAGGTACTGCGTTTGTGTGAGACGAAGGCAGGAGCTAAGGTTAGAAAAACCCTGGATCTGCAGGATGGGGCTACAGTATATGAGCTGAAGCGGTTGCGGTTGGCCGGAGATGAGCCCATCATCCTGGAGACATCTTGGCTCCCAGCAGATCTTTTTCCTGGTCTTGGTGCCAGAGATCTAGAGAGCCACCGTTTATATGACCTGATGGAAAAGGTCTATGGCGTAAGACCCGTCAATGCAGAAGAATACTTTGAACCAGTGTGTATAGATGAATATGAATCAATGATGTTGGGTGTATCAGTTGGAGCTCCAGCCCTATTACTAAAGAGGGTAGCGTATAATGAAAAGGGGCGTCCCATTGAGCTATGTAAGAGTATAGTCAGGGGCGATAAGTGTAGGTACTATGTAAAATTGCCCTAGATTCACCAGTCAACTGGCATAGTGGATTTGAAAGGCGAGCATAGGCAGTCGCCTGTTTTTACAAAAAGTTTACACATTATTGGCAGGAAAGACTATGAGTTAAAGGAACATTGTACGTGTACGGTTGTAATAACAACATAACTAGAGGATGAGCGGTAATTCTGTGGCAGGCAATCGATTGCCAACATAAGCTGAGGTTTGCTCTGAATATGTGAATAATGGTAACACACGTACGGGGAGAAAAATCATGTCTGTGGTGGGAGGGGTATTCTGATGGCAAAGCATCCCATTAGTAAGCTTGTGGAGGAACACCGGCAGAGAGCGCCCATTGGACTTGTCTCCATTTGCAGTGCTCATCCTTATGTCATCGAAGCAGCTATAAACCGAGCTGTTATCCATGATTCGTATTGCCTGATTGAATCAACCTCAAATCAGGTGAACCAGTATGGAGGCTATACCGGGATGAAGCCTCCGGACTTTGCGAGTTTCGTGGAGTCGATTGCCGAAAATGGCGGGCTGCCTAAGGAACGAATCATACTTGGCGGGGATCATTTGGGGCCTAACCCTTGGAAGAACGAGGCTGCTGACTTAGCACTAACCAAAGGTCAGCAGATGGTCAGTGACTATGTCAAAGCGGGGTACACAAAGATTCACTTAGATGCCAGCATGTCCTTGGGGGGAGATTTGGAGAAAGGGTTGGTTCCGTTACCGCCGGAGATTGTGGCCGAACGGACAGCCATGCTATGCAAAGCAGCTGAAGATGCTTACCATGCGTCTGAACACGGCGATGCTGGATCGACTCTGCCGGTATATGTAATTGGATCAGAAGTGCCTGCGCCAGGAGGGACGCAGGAGGACGAAGGTATCCAAATTACTACCGCTGAGGACCTACGACAAACGGTAGAGCTGACAAAGATGGCTTTTCAAAGATTTGGTGTCGAGGCAGCTTGTGATCGAATCGTGGCGGTGGTTGTGCAGCCCGGAGTTGAATTTGGCAATCAGGGTATACACGACTATGATCGGGAAGCTGCTCGTGAGCTAACTGAGGCTCTTCGAGATTTACCTGGACTGGTATTTGAAGGCCATTCCACTGATTACCAGCTGCGGAGCAATTTGAAGCGACTAGTGGAAGATGGCGTGGCCATTCTCAAGGTCGGGCCTGCCTTGACTTTTGCCATGAGAGAGGCCCTTTTTGCTCTGGATGCGATCGAATCAGAGCTTTTTTGCGGCAGAGATGAAGAACGCAGCAGGCTTCGAGATGTTCTCGATGAGGTAATGGTGGCCCATCCGGAGCACTGGGAGAATTACTATCATGGAACCGAGAATGAGATGCGGCTGGCTCGCAAGTATAGCTTGTCCGATCGATCGCGTTACTATTGGACGAACCCAGAGGTTGAACGCACCGTTGAGAGACTAATTGAGAACCTCGAACGTGAAGGAATAGCATTGAACCTACTCAGTCAGTATATGCCCGCTCAACATCGCCGAGTTCGCGAAGGATTTCTAGTATGTCAACCCCTTGAATTGGTGAAAGACAAAATAGGGATGGTCCTTGATGAGTATTACTATGCTATGGGCGAAGATCGTTGGTAATCCAGAAGCCGTGAAAGAATATGTGCAAGCCAGGGGCTAGGGGAAAGATACGATGGGTGGTGCAAGCCGCCGGTGGCACAGCTGGTCAGGCAAGTAAGGCTGAACTGAAGGAATGGCTGGAACGCATTCAGGTATCTTGTGTGAACCGACTCTAGGTCAAATTCTGGTTGACCGCTTAGTTTGACTGGGCGGTAGGGGAGGCAATGTGATTGTTTCATTCGCTAGATCAACTAATTTCATGGGAAGAGACTACCAAGAAGAAGCGGGGAGTCACCCATACTCCCGCAGAGATAGCCCGGCAACCACAGGTATGGCGAGAGACAAGTGATGTGATGCAAGACTTGAACGGGGTGATTCGAGAGCTGATTGACGATCAGGAGACCATTGTCCTGACCGGAGCTGGCAGTTCGTATTTCGCTGGTCAATGTGTGGAAGCGGCGCTAGCTTCTGTGCACAAAGGTATAGTCAAGAGCATTTCATCTACCGAGATCGTGATGAATCCAGAAGGCACCTTGCCCCGTAGTCCCTTCACCCTTGTATCCTTTGCCAGATCAGGAAATAGTCCAGAAGGCAATGCTGTTTTCAGGCTAGCCCAGGATTTGCGCCCAGGGCTAGTGAAACAAATCGTTGTCACATGCAATGACAAAGGGGAGCTAGCGAGGCTGGCCAGGCAGAGTTCGGGTCCTAGTGTGTTATGCGTACTGCCACCTAGCACAAATGATGCTGGATTGGCCATGACTAGCTCTTTTACCAGTATGGTTGTGGCAGGTTTCGGCTTGGCGTATAGGAGAGACGCTTCTGGATACAAAGCAATGGTCGCTGCCTTGGCCAAAGCGGCGGAGAAGCTGCTAAGAACTCACGGGGAGATATTACGAAGTATAGCTGCAACCTCCTTTAGTCGGATTTTCTTTGTCGGTGCAAGTCCCTTCTTTGGCGTTGCCCAGGAATCTCATCTAAAGGTTCAAGAGATGACTGATGGCCAGGTTATTGGCAAAGCTGAGGATACATTGGGTTTACGTCATGGCCCGATGGCAGCCATCAACGAGAATACCCTGGTTGTTTTGTTTGCATCAACAGATACCTATCGGCGTCGCTATGAGACTGATCTACTCAAAGAGCTTTCCACAAAGGATTTGGGGTGCAAAAGATTGGTTGTGTGCCCTGATCCGGAATCGGGTTGGGAGAGTCTCTGCCATCATGTGCTGGATTTTGGCGGAGATTGCGATCACCTGACCGATAGCGTGCTCTCACCGGTATTGGTGCTGCCGGCTCAGATCATCGGGTTGTTCAAGAGCCTTGAGCTGGGCCTAATGCCTGATAGCCCTAGTCGGAAGCGGGTGATTAGCAGGGTGGTGGAGGGAGTAACAATCTATCCCTACCCAAAGTAGGGGAGGTGCCTTTCATTGGCGTCTAGAGAAACTCCAGTCAGTTGAAGAAAGACCTTGACTAAGATCCCCTTGCTCCGGGGATCTTATTAAACAGATGCGAGAGATTGTCAGATCCCGGCGTAGATGTGGAAAGGGTGACGGCTGATGGTAGGAGGGAATGCTCAGGGATCAAGAGGGAAGCTTGATCCCTGGCTCATAGCATTGATGGCAATCATACTCGTCAATGTGATTGTCCTGGCTCGCTCCACACAGCTATTGCGCCGTCCTGGCGAGGTTAGTGAGCTGGAGGCTGTCCGACAAGGAGCTGTGGCTTTGGCTGACTTTCACGCCAAGGAGATCAGTGAGCTGGACCTGGAAAACAACGCCGCTGTTAGAGACGCGATGGCCAAATATCGCTTCGAGGTAGAGCAGGCCCTTACCGGAGATGAAATAGCCAAAGCTATGAGTATCTATGGCCGCAATCTCTCTGATGTGATCCAACGGGAGCTGCAACTGAAACGGGAACAGGTAGTCTTAAGTCTGGTCAATCAGGAGCCGGGAGTGGCTAAAGCCAAAGAAGGGGCAACTGTTACGGTCCAAGTAGAAAACGGTAAGGTCCGCATCGAAGACCCTGAGGATATTGTCTCTCTTGAGACTGAGCAGAAGCTAGAGAAGAATCGCTTAGTCCAGGACCTGACAGAAATGGTGCAGATCCAGATTCGGAATGGAAAGGCCAAGCTACTAACAACGCGCAGCTTGCCGGCCCAGGTGCATACGCTGCGGCAAGAGATCAATGCTGCCCAGGCTGCTTTGCAGCAGGCTCTGCAAGCAGGAGGATTTGCGGAACTAACCGGTTCGGGATTGATCATTAAGGCCCGCCAAAGCCCGGGGCAAGCCTTGATTGAAAACGTCTTGGGTTACGATCTGAGGGACATTGTCAATGAGCTATTTGCTGCTGGAGCTAGAGGTATCCAGGTAGGTTCTGAACGCCTCATTGCCACTAGTTCTATTCGGGCTGTAGGTGACAACATTCTAGTCAATCATCAGGCGGTACCTACCGAGCCGGTAGAGGTGAGGGCAGTGGGGGATCCGGAGGTATTGGCTAGTGCCTTGGATCTAATCACTCATTCACCGTACTTTGGTCTGATCTTGGATGTTCAAAAAAGACAGACCGTGACATTATCGGCTCATCCCTTGGAATAGAGGTGAAGTTAGTGGGGAGATACGAACCGGTAAATTGGATGCCGAAGTACGTGCTCCTGCTTGTGATCGGCATACTCTTGTTGGATACACTGGTTGCGGCAGCTTGGCTGGGATGGTTGCCAATACCCGAAAAGGCCTCCGATAGGTACGTAGCCAAAAGAGCTGTTAAGGTGATTGTGGACTATTACCGACAAATGGCCAGATCGGCCGGGGTACACAATACTACGGCGGTTAACAGGGCCCTGACGGATATGGAAAGAGCTTTGCAGGGGAAAACCATGCCCGAGATCATGGCAGCACTGGTCAGTCAATCTCATGGCGTGGAAGCGGCTATCGGGTCGGAGAAGCGCCGACACCAAAGAGAAATCCTTTTGCAGATTATCGAAGCTGATCCAAAGGTGCGGAAGGGAGGCTATCAAAGGGCCACGATTTTAATCAGTGGTGAGGGAGTAATGGAGGGAACAGAGCTCCTGAGCTCTGCCAGCATCAAACGCATTAGGGAAGAACCCTTCCTGCGGCGAATGGGAGAGCTAATCACTATAGAGGTCAGTAATGGGAAGGCTGGAATCATTTCACCCCCTGGAGATCTGGAGTACTACCAAAGCATGGAGTTAGAGCTTGAGCAGGTGAAGATACAGTTGCAACGGGTACGGGAAGCCAGTGGTGAAGTCACCCTCAAAGGCGTGGGGGTTATCATCCAAGCGGCAGATGCTCCAAATGGGTATCTCTGGGAGGAAATTGTCCATGAGCAAGACATCAGGGAAATAGTCAATACGCTGTACTTCGCTGGGGCTAGAGGGGTAGAAATCGGTGGTCAGCGACTCGGGACAGGTGGCTGGGTCCGGTGTGTAGGACCGGTAGTGGTAGTAAATGGCAAGACGGTAGCTGCTAATCCCATTATGATCAAGGCAGTGGGAAAGCCTGATCAATTGAGGGAGAGTCTTCAAGAGCTGCAGGAAGTCTTTGCCCGTACGGGGAAACGTCTAGACATAACGGGAAGTGAAGAGATTACTTTACTCCCACAATGAGGGGGAGGTCTGTGACGGAGCACGATATTGCTAATCTCCTTGACCAAGCAGCTGCTGCCAGAGAGAGAGCCTACGCACCTTACTCGCATTTTCCGGTAGGAGCCGCCGTACTTACCAATTCCGGAGAGGTCTACACGGGGTGTAATGTAGAAAATGCCAGTTATGGTGCCACCTGTTGTGCTGAACGCGTGGCCCTTTTTAAGGCCATTTCCGAAGGGCATAAAGAGATTCGGGCCATTGCGGTAGTAGCCGCCGGTGAGGAAGTGGTACCACCTTGTGGTATCTGTCGCCAGGTTATGATAGAATTGGCACCACAGGCTGTGGTGGCTATGGCTAATCTGGAGGGAAAAAGGGAAATACAGAGGGTGGCTGAGTTGCTTCCTAGTCCCTTCGGAGGCGGTTATCTTTGATAAAAGGCCTGCTCCCAGCTATAGAACGAGGCGGTGTAGGCGTGCAGGAAGCAGGTATGCTATTTATTAGGATTGAGGAAGTGGATAAGGTAGAGCCGGACCTTTTACAAGCTCTGATCGAGATCGACCAGGAGGCCTTTGGCAAGGGGGGCATGAATGAGTGGTTCTTGCCTCCCTTTATACGGCGTGGGCGGGTCTACGTGCTATGGGTGGAAGGGAAAAAACAGCCGGTGGGTGTGGCTGAGTGTATGATCACCTGGGGGCAACCGCAATGTGCTTACTTGTTCGGGATAGCCATCCGGGAGGGATGGCGGGGCCAGGGGTTAGGTACCCGCTTCCTTAGAGAGATCTGCCGCCGGCTTCAGGGAATGGGGTTCCTGATTTTAGATCTGACTGTGTCACCGGACAATGTCCCGGCTTTACGGGTATATCGAGATAAACTGGGGTTTAAGACTATTGCTTTTCACCGGGAGGAGTATGGGCAGGGGGAAGATCGCTTGCTTATGCGGCTGGATCTGACCCAACAGGTATCAGTGAGCGGAGAAGAGAGGCAATATCAGGAAGGAGGTGGCCAGTGACTGCATTTCGTTCTGGTTTTGTGGCAGTAGTAGGTCGGCCGAATGTAGGCAAGTCGACCCTACTGAATCATTTAGTTGGGCAAAAAGTGGCCATAGTCTCTGACAAACCTCAGACCACAAGAAATCGTATCCATTGTATCTTGACTCGTCCCGATGCTCAGTTGGTGTTTCTGGACACACCGGGTATTCACAAGCCCTTGCACAAGTTTGGAGAGTATATGGTGCAGACAGCCTTGCGCACCCTAAGTGAGGTAGATGCCATCCTCTTTATCGTCGATGCAACTCATCCACCCGGCAAAGGGGATGAGTTCATTGCCGGTTATCTGCGAGAGGCAGATGCCCCGGTCATAGCAGCTGCCAATAAGATCGATCTGTGGAATCGTTCACCGGAGCAGACCAAGGGGCAGGAAGAAATCTTAGCCGCCTATGGGGATTTGGGCGATTTTATCGCCGTACTGCCGATCTCGGCTCTGGAAGGCCAAGGGTTAACTGAGCTGGTAGATATCATGGTCGGGCTGTTGCCCGAGGGTCCCAAGTATTATCCTGATGATTGGGTTACTGACCATCCGGAGCAGTTTATTATGGCGGAGCTGATTCGAGAACAGATTTTGCATCTGACTCGAGAAGAGATCCCCCATGCGACCGCGGTGGTGATCGAGCAAGTAGAGGCCCGTGAGGATCGGGATTTGGTCGATGTGTGGGCCACTATCTATGTGGAGCGGAGTTCACAGAAGGGTATTATCATTGGGCGCAATGGTTCTATGCTCAAGCAAGTGGGAAAACTAGCCCGGGAAGAGATCGAAGCCCTCTTGGGATCCCAGGTTAACCTGCAGCTCTGGGTAAAGGTCAAGGATGATTGGCGGGAGAAGCCCGGTAGCCTGAGTGAACTAGGGTATACGGTGGACTCCTAGCATAGATGGGTAGCATAAGAGCACTTGCCGAGAACTGTGTTCGAGGGATCCATAGTCACACACTTAAAAGGGGGAGACGGCGCTCTCAGCTACTTGCATGCACGGAGCGCCATCAGATGAGAGTAGCCGACTTTGATTATTACCTGCCGGAAAAGTTGATCGCTCAGGAGCCGGTGGAGCCACGAGATGCCTCCCGGCTCTTGGTGCTTCACAGGCAAACAGGTGAACTGGAGCATCGGATTTTTCGAGATATTACAGAATATCTCAAACCCGCTGATGTACTGGTGATCAATGATACTAAGGTGATCCCAGCCAGGTTATTTGGTATTAAGAAGGGTACCGGCGCCAGGGTAGAGGTGCTTCTACTCAAGCGTACCTCTCAGGACACGTGGGAGGTCTTGGTGCGGCCGGGCCGGAGAGTGCCACCAGGCACGAGGCTAGAATTCGGTGATGGTCGCCTGGCTGCCAGAGTCACTGATACCACTGCTGCCGGTGGGCGCATGATTGAGTTTAGCTATGATGGGGTGTTTGAGGCTATCTTGGATGAACTAGGCCAGATGCCCTTACCGCCATATATCCACAGAAAACTCGCAGATCGGCAGCGCTATCAGACGGTATATGCGCGAGAAGAGGGTTCTGCTGCAGCACCTACCGCCGGTCTGCACTTTACACCCGAGCTGTTGGAGAGGCTGGTCACACATGGTGTTGCCATCTGTCCCATCACTCTACACGTAGGACTAGGGACGTTTCGCCCGGTCAAGGTGGACGAGGTGGCTAAACACAAAATGCATGCTGAGTACTATTCAATTAGCCAGGAGACAGTTGCCTGTATCGAAAGAGCCCGACAGGCAGGGGGGCGAGTCTTTGCCGTAGGCACTACCACCACCCGAACCCTGGAGGCAGTTGTTCAGGGACATGGGAAGCTCGTCGCCGGGAGCGGCTGGACTGATATCTTTATTTACCCGGGTTTCAGATTTCAGGTTGTCGATGCATTGATCACCAATTTCCACTTGCCTCGTTCGACACTCTTGATGTTGGTATCGGCTCTGGCTGGGAGAGAGCTGACTTTTCAGGCATATCAAGTAGCCATCGAGGAGAAGTATCGGTTCTTTAGCTTTGGTGATGCCATGCTGATCATCTAAAGCGACTCAACTGCAGATACATGGCGAAACGTCCATTTGGCAAGTCCAGCAAGTCCAAGTAGAAAAGAGGGATGTCTAGTGCCGCCAGTGGAATTCCGAGTAACCTATGAATCTCCCGATACCTGGGCCCGGCTAGGGGAGCTGCATACTCCCCATGGAGTGATTCAGACTCCTATTTTCATGCCGGTAGGTACTCAAGCTACGGTCAAGGCTATGTCTCCCCGGGAATTAGAGGAGGTCGGGGCTCAGATTGTTCTGGCCAATACCTATCACTTATACTTGCGGCCCGGCCACCGGCTTGTGAAGGAGGCTGGTGGGTTACATCAATTTATGGCCTGGAACCATCCTATCTTGACTGATAGTGGCGGTTTCCAGGTGTTTAGTCTGGGAGAACTGCGCAAGATATCAGAGGAAGGGGTCGCCTTTCGTTCACATCTAGATGGATCCAGTCACTTCATTAGTCCTGAGGTTTCCATGGAAATCCAAATGGCCTTGGGGGCCGATATCGCCATGGCCTTTGACGAATGTGCCCCATATCCCGCCGATTACCAGTAC
>JAAZLW010000095.1 GCA_012799135.1 Bacillota bacterium
GTTTTTCTTAGCAGCATCGATCATCTCCTGACACTCCGCCGAAGTAAGTGCCATAGGTTTCTCACAGAGAACATGTAAACCCTTATTCAGTGCCTTTACTGAAGCCTCTGCATGCAGGTATGTGGGTAATGCTATGTCTACATAATCTAGGTTCTCTTTCTCTAGCATCTCATCCAAATCTGTGTATAGGTTGTACTTTGTGAAATCATAGGTACCTGTGCCTACATCGATATTGCCTTTGACGAAGATGTTCTTGAACTTATCGGGGTCGATATCACAGATGGCAGTAAGCTTGACAGGAAAACCTTCTGCTTCCAGCCTCAAGTAGTTGTCCAAATGTCCACGACCCATGAAACCAACGCCTACCAGCCCTACCTTGAGCATCTCAATGCCTCCTCCTGAACTCTTCATCCCTTGGATATCAATCGGTTTTTCCCAATGACACTATTCATCTGATAGCGAGGGTCTCCTTCTCCTAGGTCTGGAGATGCTTCTCTCACATTACTAACCCTCTACGATCGTAGTCTTCGAGCTATGTCCAGAAAATCCCTTTCCAACTCCTGGTACATTGGATCATCCTTGGGTATTAAGCCTAGCTCCGAGCTGAGCTGTGCCAACCTAGTCTCCAAGACTAACCGTTCCTCGGAAGAGAGAGTTCCCACCCCTCCGTCCTGATCTGATGCTTCTTCTAACCTAGTTTCGTACTCTCTGAAGCTACCGGGATATGTTACTATGCGTCCATCAGTAATGGCGATAACTTTGTTGCATACCTTGCGCAGTAGATACCTATCATGGGACACCAGCACCCATGTCCCCTGATAGGCAACCAGAGCCTCCTCCAACGCCTCCCGGGAGGGTAAGTCAAGATGGTTAGTGGGTTCATCGAGAAGGAGCAGGTTGAAATTAGATAAAACGAGCTTGGCCATGGCTACTCGCTTCTTTTCCCCTACACTGAGTACGCAGATGGGCTTTTCCAGATCATCTGCTCTAAACAGCAGATTTGCCAGGAAAGTCCTAACTCTAGTGATCTCTTCCTTGGTTTGCTGGGGAAGCGTCAACAGCACTTCCTCAAGTATGGTGTTCTGTATGTTCAGCTCATCCATCCCTTGATCCAGGTAGCCAACGGATGCTCCGGGAGACACCCACAGACGGCCTGCGCTAGGATCCTCTCGCCCCAGAATCATCTCAAGCAACGTAGTCTTGCCGGAGCCATTTGGCCCGATCAGAGCGATCTTGTCACCCCGCAATACAGAGAAATTCGCATCTCTAAAGAGCATCTTATCGAATGATTTGGCAAGATCTTCTGCAAGTACCAAGCGCCTGCCGGTATCCAAGCTACCAAACCCCTGCAGAGCTATGCTCTTTTCCGGTCGGGGCTTGGTAACACTGGACTTCTTCATTGCCTCCAAGCGCTTGATGCGAGCTTTGGCCGTCTTAGCCAGTTTCTTGGCTTTGCTCCGGTAGAAATCATGTTGCCCTGCACTGTGGTGACTCTGCTCAAACCATCTCATCTGCTGGTCTATCGCAGCCTCTAGCTGGCGTATTCTCTTTTGCTCTGATTCATACTGAGCCATCTGCAGAGCAGAGGTCTTGGCTTTAGCATCTCGGTAATCTGTATAGTTTCCTTGGTATTCAGTGATGCCATCCTTGCGGAGTTCCATCACCCTCTCGGCCACATTGTCCAGAAACACTCGATCATGGGATACCACCAATATACTCCCGGGGTAGCTGGACACAAACCCCTCCAGCCACTCCAGAGCAGCCAAGTCCAGATGGTTAGTAGGCTCATCGAGTAAGAGCAGATCTGGTTGGCAGAGCCAGGCCTTAGCCAGAGCCAACCTGGTTTGCTGACCCCCGCTGAGACGGGATGTGGCAAGGTGTGCTTCTTCTTCGGTAAAACCAAAGCGGCTGACGGCTTCTGCCGCCGTCCCCCGGGCCAGAACACCTAGCCGGCGCTCTTCTTGGCTGAGGATATCCCAAGCAGTAGACAGACCACACTCTGGCATCTGGGGTACATAGCGGCACAGCATCGGTTCCTGCAAGACGGTAATTGTCCCGGAGTCTGCCGTTTCTATACCCGCAAGGATCCTGAGCAAGGTGGACTTACCTATTCCATTTGCCCCCACCAGAGCCACCTTTTCCCCAGATTTGAGCAGAAGACTCACGTCGGTGAATATCTGGTGAAATCCGAATGACTTTGCTAGATTATCTGCCCGCAGTATTGGATACATACAAAGAAACCCCCTTCACGAATGGGGGTGAGACTGCAGGCGGCTTTTCGCCGCATATCACACGAAAAACAATACCCTGCAAATGAATAACGGCGGCCGCGGCCACCGTCTGCAAGCGTTAAATGACTTGTTGAAGGGTCGCTGGAAAAGACCTCATCCATGCGAAACAGCCGGACACCCTGCTAATCTCACCAAACTATTGGATTGAATTAGGATCCTGGCTAATGCGCATGGCTTACTCCTTTCACGTCCATTACTCGTTTGACTATAGTTTACCACAATCCTGTGGAAGATCAACTGTCTTGCCGAAGTAGCGTGATTGAGCTCAAATCAGATTACATTAGCCTTCCCTCAGGCATGCTCCAGGAGTGGCCTGTGGGGTCACCGATCACGCTTCACACCCTGGCATCACTCATGAGCTCCATTAGTAACAATACGGCCACCAATGCCTTGATTGACGTGGAAGGAATCATCTTCAATTGGTGGAAATAGCAATTGTCTGTGCAGTACGCCCAAAGGAGCAGATCAAATGAACAGCTTGTATGCCAATCCAGTCTATTATGAAATAGCGTTTTCTTACCGGGATATCCCTTGGGAAGTAGAGGTCATGCAGAAGGTGATCAGCACCTATTCTCACATCCCAGTTAAAAGAGTGCTGGAATTTGGCTGTGGCAATAGTCCCCATATGGAGGAGCTGCTCAAGCTCGACTATTCATATGTAGGTATCGACCTCAGTCCTGAGATGCTGCATTACTCTCAGAAGAAAGCAGAGCGCTTGGGGCACCAAGTCGAGCTTCACAGGCAGAATATGGTCAGCTTTAACCTAGATGAACCAGTTGATTTCGCCTATACCATGCTCGGTTCCCTCTATGTGAAGAACACCGAGGAGCTGATCTCGCATTTCGTTAGTATCAGCAAGACGCTTACCCCAGGCGGGCTATACTTTCTAGACTGGTGTGTTGATTTTGGCTGGTTAGCTGACAGTAAAGACTCTTGGACTGTTCGCCAAGATGGCATCACTGTGGAGGTCCACCATTCCACGAGATTGATCAACTACATTGAGCAGACCTTCGAGGAGAACATCGAGCTCATCATCGATGATCATGGTACACCCAAGCGAATCAAGCAAACCAGCATTAGGAGGGCTATCTATCCCCAGGAGTTCCTCTTGATTGCTCGACAGCAAGGTTTTGAATTCATCGGATGGTGGAACGACTGGGATCTCAATTCACCTCTGGACGGTACTGAAGAGATCGTTACCAGGCCGATCAGCCTCCTCCGCAGGAGATGAGTTGCGCTACCAGAACTACCAGTGGATCACGGCAACTCGCCTGGTTCGGTCAGTCTACTCCCAGAGCAGACTCCTCTAGCCCAGTCATAACCTCCGCCATCTGATCATAGATGCTGAGCACCACCTGTTTGGTTCGGTACTCCCCATATGCGTTTTCATCGTTTCTTTTGACTATCGGGAAGGTGTCAAGGATGTATTCCGCATCGGCGCGGTCTAGGCCATACAAATGGAAGAAGGCCGCATCCAGCTCACAGCGGAGTAAGAAGCGTCGCTCATCATTCCATGTGAATATCCTTTCCGGCCCTCCCACATCGTCTCCAGTTAGTTTCAGATCATTCGCTGTACATAGTAGCTCGATCACCCGTTGAGATATCCAATCTGCCAACCTCTCAGCTGGGGCCCAGGGTGTGGCTTGAGCATAGTGTGAAGGGGGGAGAACCGGCAGCTGCCTTATTATGAAGTAGTTCATCGAAGTCCCCCCGAGCTTCTGCCTAGCAACATAGTCTAGTGAAATGGACGATAGATTAGCGATAAGACACATTGCCATAGTCAAGTTGGGCTCAGCTGGAACAATCAATGGAAACTTGTTCCCCACACCGACTCGAGGCAATACCGCAGATATCAAGGTTCGCTCGTTAGTGGTGTTGGTGATATCCCTCCACCCCATCAGCCATTGCTTATCCCATCTACCCTTTAACCGCGTTTCTACTTCCTCTTCCGGTACCCAGTAGCGGGGCAAGGCGTACTTGGTAGGATCCCCCTTTTCCTCTGAAGTCATCTCCCGAATTGTTTTGCCATCCCGCAGGTATGTCGCCCATCTATGGTCGAAATGATGGATCATCTTAGCCTCATAGAGGGGCAGATATCTCTTCCCATCTTTCGTAAAGACATTGCCTTCCAGAGACCAGCCTTCGTCCTCGAGTTGAGCCCAGCCCCTAAAGAGCTCGGAATCATTGGTCATATCAAACAATCTCACAAAACTCAATTCCCACCGATTATCCTCCGACTCCTCTCCTTTGGTTTCTTTGATCAGTACGGGGACTCTCTGGTAAATCCTCTTAGTCAGCTCTGCATCCCGCCCGGATCGGAATATAGGAACGGTAAGCGTATTAGGGTTAAGCAACTCGATATCTTCTTTGGTCAATTGCACATGTCGATCTGGATCAGTTAGATCCTCCACCTCCGTTGCGAAAAAGACGAAATCGGCACCGCCTAGCGGCGCTCGCTTTGGACCAGCCATTGTAACCAAACTGAACTTTTGTCTGGCATCAACATCGGGAAACCACTTCTCTACTTTCCTTCTGTTCATCCGCCTGCATTCACGATTTCTCCGCCTATTCTCAAAATCATGGAAGCTCACCAAGACAGCGGAGTCACTTGCCCCCATGATGTCCTGGAAAAATAGCTTGGTCGTATCGTCAGTGGCGATACCGGAGGGTATCACGGCACCTACCCGCCCCGCAGGTGAAATAATGTCCCTCATTATCTCCGCGAATATGGAATATCTATTTATGTCCCCCCTGCCACACAGAGGATACCGGCCGCTCTTTCTGATGAAATGACTTTCTCCATCGGCTTGCCGCAGAGCCTCCCGAAATTGCTTATATGTCCAGGGATCCGTATGCTTAAGATCTTTGATCATGTCTGCTCTGATCGCAGCGGTACGCGCTTCGGCGATCTCTGGATATCTCCCGGCAAACCACTCTTTTTCTTGAATCTTGACCCGCTCCCATGGCGGATTGGCTAACACTACATCGAAGCCACCACTCCAACCCGTTTTGGGGTTATCTGGCTTTCCCCATGAATCAGCGAGTCGAAAGACATCGGGAAAGGCAATATGCCAGTGGAAGAATCTGTACAGCTCAGTCAGCCCTTCTATCTCCTCCCGTACTTTGGAGGATACCCAGTCTGGGTTTTTGATCATTGCCTCATATGTAGCGTTGGTAATCGGTAGGGTCGCATCTTTGGTCTTGGGCCATACGAAGGCAGCACACCAGGCATCAGCTACCAATTTGGCTTGCTTGTATGCGGGAGACTCAGTAAGTGCTCTGTATGATGTCCTCTTTCTTTCGACCTGA
>JAAZLW010000096.1 GCA_012799135.1 Bacillota bacterium
GAGGTCCATGCGGAAAGGCTGGTAACCAGCAGTGTCGGTGGCCAGGTTCTGCTGGGCGACAACAGGATCCAGAGCTTCCAAGCCAGTAACCAAGGTGATGATATTCAGCTAAGTAACTATGGCTATGATCTGGAAGTCATCAGCATTAACCAAACAGATGGCAGCGATATCGCACTCACCAACAGCGAAGGCGATATCACCATCACTGGGCTGGTTCGAACCAGGGATGGTGCTCACCTAACTGCCCAAGGAACCATTGAGCAAGCAGGTGAGGGACGGATAGAGGAAGCAGCTTCGCTGACTACCGCCAGCAGCGGCGGCCAGAAGCTATTGGGTGCCAATAGGGTACATAGCTTTCGGGGCAGCAATGCCGGTGGAGGCAAGGTGGAGCTAAATAACGCTGCTTCCAGCTTGGAGATTATCCAGATCGCTCAAGTAGATGGCGGAGATATTGAGCTCACCAACGTGGGAGATCTGGCAATTGTGGGGCAGATTAGTTCCACTGCCGGTAATATCAGCATTGCAGCGGACGGGGCAATCCATAGTAGCCACGGAGATGTGAGCATCCGAGGAAAGGATATCAGCCTGGAGGCCAAGGAAGGCGAGATTGGATCGAAGGAGACTAGGATTGTGGCTATTGCAGAGGGCCGCACTAACCTTTCCGCCGGTTTGGATATCTTCTTTGAGGAACGGGAGACTGATCTAGATTCTGACTTCATAATTAGTGAACATGGGTCTGTTGATCTGCTTGTGCCTGCGGGAGGGATTCATGTAGATGAATTGAGAGCAGCTGGCTCGATTACCGTACGGACGCCCCGCAGCGTTTCTCTTGGAAGTACAGCAGCTTCTCAGCTGAATCTACAAGTTTCTGGCATAGGTGCAGGCGTCAGCGTTGGTGAAGCGTTGATTGCCGAGAGATTGGCCGTCAGCGCTGATCAGATTGAGTTCGCCAACCTTGTCCATACGGGTGTTGAGCCTCTGCAGGTAAGGATGGGTGGCGGCAGCAAGAGAATGGCTGATAGCATCACTGTTTCTGGTAGATCCCGCGTCGGAATGGTCTTTGAACTCCTGGAAAGCGATACGATCGTGATAGATGCTAATACAGAAGACTTGAAGCTCAATGAAATCGTCCTAGGCACCAAGGCACAGTTCCGCAACAGGTATCACACGGTAATAGCCGATAATGTGAACAAGCGGCTGTTCCCCTGTGATCTACAGCTCTATCCGGAAAGCGACCCATTTTACCTGATTATGGGACGTGACAGGCTGATAGAGACCGATGCCTGGGTTGTCTATTATGATGATGACTATATCATCAATGATTTCGCGACGGAGAACAGCTTTATGCGAATTACAAGCAAGATGCCCCAGATTGTGGGGTTTGGGCTCATCCAAAATAGTGGGTTCTCCAGTTCGACATTGGGAAGGGATGACGCAACAAGTTCAAGCGGTATAATCATTTCATCTGGCATATATGATTCGCTGCAACCTGGTTCGTCTAGCCACGCGGATGATGATGAGGAGAGCGTAGTGCAATGATGTCACAGCGAGAGGATAGCATAAAAATGAACCGGAGCCGCAGTCTGGTGACCATAACACGCATCTTTATGCTTGCTCTTGGGTTCATCTATCTAATGAGTGGATTGGGCATGGCTCAGGATATGGCTACTGATGATCCCTTGTTTGTGAAGGTTCATAGGGTCATTGTCAACAATTCGGAGATTCTGACTGAAGAAGAAATCCAGGCCATAATTGATCTAGTGGTGGGTCAGGAGATGAGCATGGAACAGCTTCAGGCAGTAATCGAGCAGATTAACGAACTGTATCGTGAGAAGAGCTTCATTACAGCCAGAGCGATCCTTCCTCCCCAAACAATTGTCGATGGAGTGGTCCGGATTGAACTAGTTGAGGGCACCGTAGGAGATATTGTAGTTGAGGGTAACCGGGCAACAAGGGAAGGCTACTTTCTTAAGAGGTTATCCCTACAGCAGGGAGACCTGGTTCGGCTCGATGTATTAGAAAAGGATCTTTCCTATTTCAATGCTACCAATGATGTGCAAGTCAGGGCGGAGATCAGAGCGGGAAGGGAATTCGGCTTGACGGATTTGGTCCTGAGAGCGGTCGAACCGACCAAGACCCAGGTAGTTGCTTTTGTTGATAATGGTGGCCGCAAAGAGACAGGGCTCTACCGCCTAGGCGTTAGTGCTCTAAACAACAGCCTATTTGGGATCAGAGATACTGTCAATGTGAGTGCTACCTATGCCCAAGGGACCTTAGGGATTAACATGGCTTATGATGTACCTGTGAGTAGGCGGGGTGCTCGGCTTGCCGTTAATTACGATCGCACGAAAACAACCATAGTCTCAGGCACCTTTGAGGCGGTGGGAATTGACGGTCTCTCGACTAATACAGGAGTCAGAGTTAGTCATCCGATAGTGGTTAAACCCCAGCTCAAGTTGTCTGGTGCCCTGGGGTGGCAAGCAAAGCAAACAGACAATTATTTCTCAGGAGTTAAACTGCAGTCAGCAAGACTTCAAACGGCAGTATTTAGCTTGACTGGTCAGTTCTTCGGTAATAACCAGAGCTGGTCTGGACAGCAGGACATCATTCTGGGCCGTATTGAACTCCCCGATGAAGGGGATTACGTTAAGTACTTTGGAACGGTCACTTGGCAGCGGGCCCTATACAGGAATGGACTACTAACTGTTCAAGGACTTCTGCAGTTAACCAATAATCAACTGCTTCCGTTTTCGGAACAGTTGTCCCTTGGCGGAATGTCCATAGCCCGAGGCTACCCAGAAGGGACTCTCATTGGGGATAAGGGGTTTGCTATCAGTGCGGAACTGACTTATCCTATTGGTGAGTGTTTGCGGGGCATGGTCTTCCTAGACTATGGTGGGGTCTTCCCTTACAAGGGAAATGACGAATCTATCACCAAAGAAGACTACTTGGTTAGCTGCGGCTTAGGTGCTACTGTCAGGATTGGCGAGAGGGTTTTTGCCAATGTGGTTGTAGGCTGGCCCATTGGTGCAAAAGGTGGGTCACCACAGTTCCATCTCTCCCTCCAGACCAAGCTATGGTAGTTGATGGCAAGGGCTCGAATGGGCTTGGAGGGAATCTGGGTATAGACCGGGAATCCCTTCTGGTAGGCAATGGGCAATACGATACATAGGAGGAGATGGCAATGCGGAAATACCTATCTTGGATCTTAGTCATGGTGGTATTTATGTCGGCAGCAGTCCCGGTTATGGCAGCTGAAGCGAAAGTAGCTGTCATGGATCTGAACGTGGTGATCACTGAGTCTGAGGCAGGCAAGGCGGCCAGTGCTCAACTGGAGGCACTTATCCAAGAACGACAGGCTGCCGTTGATGCTAAGGCGGAAGCTATTAGAAAGCTTCAAGCGGAAGTTGAAGAAACTGCATTGACGAGTAAGAGAACATCTGGGCAGCGGGAGCTTGAGCAGTTAGTATCGGAATATGAGGCTCTTGTTGCTCAATCTGAAGCTGAGATCCAGGCCAAAGCCGAGCAAATGCGCAGCCAGATCTCGGTGGAGATTGGTGAAGTTCTTCGAGCCCTCGGGGAGCAGGAAAATTACTCGCTGATCGTGGATACTTCTATAGTCCATTATTATACCCAAGCTATCGATATCACCCAGGAAGTCATCCACAAGTACAATGAGCTGAAGCGTTAACAAGATAGGTCGAGTTTGTCGGCCTGGCTCGTTACTGACTTCAGTCAGCAAAAGCGTATCCCCCACTAGTAGGCTTCATTGAAGGATATATCTGGTGTCAATTTGGTCCTCTCATGATGGCTAACAAGACAAAGAACTCAGGCCCCTAGCGGAGAGTAACTCTGCTAGGGGCCTTTGGGTATCCATAGCGAGGAGATAGTGCTCGCATCGGCTCTAGTCTCAGGGTTTTTGGTGCAAGCTTCTAACCTTCTCGGCGGTCATATCTCCCCTCTTTGTCTGGCAACATAACAGGTCTGACCTTCGCTGCTATAGTCACACAAAGCGATGGCGGAGGCCATGACAGTGCGCTCACCACGAGATCCTAGTGGTGCAGCCTTGTCACTACGGCGATGTTCGGGCTTTTCAGTAATATTATGGATCTACGCAGAGGAACTTCCTTCTCTACCGAGAAAGTTCTTAATTGTGTCACAGGGGGGAGAAAGCATGCCTTACCAATTTGTGCCCTACACTGTGCTTTTGCTTGTGGCTGCATCGATAACCACAACTCTGGTTTTGTGGGGGTTTCGGTACAGAGAGATCCCGGGGAATAAGGCTTTTCTCTTCAGTATGGCCATTGGTACGTTCTGGTCAGTCGCCAATGCTCTGGAGATCTCGGCAACGACCTTAGGACCTAAGCTCTTCTGGGCTAATGTGCAGTACATTGCCTACAGTCTCACTCCGGTAGCTTGGCTGATCGTGGTGCTCTACCATACTGGGAAAGGTCATCTGATAACAAGGAAAAGAGTACTTTTGATGCTGATCATTCCGACGATCACTAACATATTGCTCTGGCTAGATACTAAATATGGTTTGGTCCGGTATGATATCCATCTGAACACATCCGGAGCCTTTCCCGTGATTGCCAAAGAATACGGACCTTGGTTCTGGGTCCATTGTCTGCAAAGCTATGTCTTGAGTTTCTCGTCCGCGTACCTACTGGTGCAGGCGGTTCGACGGAGTGCTCTGGTTTATCGTATCCAATCAGTGTTGCTCCTGATTGGTACTAGCATAATCATTGTGGTCAATCTCCTCTACGTTACGGGAATCGGGTTGATCAAGCACTATGATATTACTCCAATCGTATTCTCTATCGTGGGAGCGCTGATTGCCTGGGGCATATTTGAGTTTCGTCTCTTTGTCCTGGTTCCTATTGCCAGGGAGCGGGTAGTGGAAGCCATGGAGAACATGGTGATTGTCCTGGATGCTATGGACAGGGTAGTGGATGTTAACACAGCTTCC
>JAAZLW010000097.1 GCA_012799135.1 Bacillota bacterium
AGAGCGATATCAGTTGTACTAAATGTCAACCCCTTACTCCTTAGAACATCAAGTCCAATCACCGTATAGTCCAAATCATCATCGCGAGGCATGTACTGAATATTGCCTCTGCAGCAATTCTGATCTATCCTGGGGTGATGCCAAGCCCCTTTCACGCACGTCTGCTCACTAACTGCACCCTCATAAGGGAAGTAGTGTTCAATATCCCTCTCACCATGGGCTGCCAAATATGCCTCTATGGTGTCCCGATCCCACCCCTCTACCGGTTTGCCCAATGCGCACCCTGCAACTCGCCCTAACCAGCCACCAAGGATCTTGTCATATAAGTCATCGTCAGAAAGATTGCATGTGAGCCTTCGCGGTCCATCAAGCCGAGCGAGTCGGATACCGTCCAAATCTGACGGCTCCCACCAGGGTGACTCTTTTGCACGAATCTCGAGCAGCTCCTGGTAGATACTCTCCAGCTCCCGTTCTGTCCCACTTTCCACTATGGCATGAAATAGCGCTTCCGTTTCGCCCAGTTCGGCTTGACTACAGCCTTCGTCATCATATCTAGTCTTGATCTCATCAATGATCAGTGTTTTCAGCTCTTCCAAACGCATACTTCGCCCTCCATCCTCCAAATATCCGCAGTCTATAGATGTATCTTCCGAGGTTTGCAGCGACGAGGCATTACCTTTTGCAGTACCGGTTGCTTTTGTTTGAATCAGGACCCCAAGTGACGTGCTTTTAGATGTTTAGTAGCACCCGGAGCCTAACCCTTAAGGCCGGTCAGTGTTATTCCTTCAATGAATCGTCTCTGCAACAAGAAGAATGCCACTAAGACGGGAGCTACACTAACAACGGAACCCGCCATTACTGAGGCATAGTCGGTCCAAAACCTATTAGTAAAGGTGGCCAAACCTAGAGGTAAGGTAAACAGCCGTTCATTATTAATGACGATCAAGGGCCATAGGAAACTGTCCCAATTGCCAATAAACGTAAAGATTCCCAAAGCAGCCAGGGCGGGCTGGCTTAAGGGGACTATGATTCGGAAGAAGATCATCATCTCCGAGCATCCATCAATTCTGGCCGCGTCTATCAAATCGTTAGGTACGTTATGCATATATTGCCGCAGAAGAAAGATAAACGGACATTTCAAGCCTCGATCACGGAAGGGTGTCTTGCAGACTCTTCCCTATCTTGAGTCAAGGCCGAGAACCTTTTCTCCGCCACTCTAAAGGTCCGTTGAGCCAAATCAGATATGGATACTCTACTGAAATGGGCTAGATTGCTGAAGATCGTATCCTGGAGAGGCTCTATCCATTTATAAGGTATAGCATCTGCCCCCAACATGGTCCCTAGTGCTGCACCCACCGTCGCCGCATTGCAGTCGGTATCCCATCCGGATGTCACAGCGATTCGCAACCCTTGATCGAAATTGCCTTCGCTATAGAGAAGGGCCATCGTCACAACACAAGCGTTATTGAGTACATGGATTGGTCCGTAATGTCCATAGGCTGCATCAATCAACTCAAAAGTCTCCTCCCACGAACCATGGCTATTGGCCCACTTCATTACATTTTGCACTGCCTCGGCAAACCGAGATTGGGCAGGCACATACCTTAGGGCCGTCCTAATGAGGCGCTCCGCATTCTTCTCAATGGGTGCCATCGCTGTCAAGGCACTGACATACATTTCTCCATAGATGCCATTCCGGGTATGTGTAAGCCGAGCATCCCGAAAGGCCAACTCCGTTGCTAGCTCCGGGTCACCGGGACAAGCCCAACCGAAACAATCACCCCTGATCTGAGCCCCAATTTGCTCACGCCAAGGATTCCGGAAATGAGCTGTGTGCGGTGGCCGTAGGCCTTTAACCAGGTTAGTGTAGGCTACTCGCTCCGCCGTATAAGTATTGAAAAAGGGTAGATGATTGAGCCACTCTGTCGCGATCTGTTCCGTGGTAACGCCCATCCCATATTCTTCCAGTATATGCAGGTTAAGAATCGTGTAATCCAGATCGTCGTCAGCAGGTGCTCCATCCACTCTACCTAAAGTAGAATTGCCTCTAAACGGATTCAGACGACATTCATCACTTACCGGTATGATTTCCGGTACGTAGTCATTTAGAGGAAAGCTATCGGCCATCTTTAGATACTCGACTATCTGAGCCTTGGTAAGACCGTTTTCCAACGGCTTTCCGAGCACACAACCGATGGTACGCCCTAGCCACCCACCCAAAATACTACAGGCAAAGTCGCTAACATTGAAAGCATACGGAACCTTTTCTTCAGGCAGATTGCTTCTCGCCCGGATTGCATTAAGCTCGCTAGGCTCTTCATAGGGAAAGTCAAGATCTATCTCCAGGGCTTCCATTTCCATCATTAGCGCTTCCAGTGCATCAATTGTCGGCTGCTCCATGACCTGGGAGGCCCGTACTTCTACAGCAGCAGTCTTGTAGCCCTCGTATTTCCGTTGAGCCAACTCTGCCTCGACTAGGCCTAAAAGCTCGTCTATATCGACAAATTCCCAATCCCCTGGGCGCATAATAGGTGTGCTCCCCGCCTCTACATGGCCCACTTCGTAATGCCTTTTTAATGCTAACGACCGAGCCGCAGCATTTGGTCTATAGTCAAGCGAGCGAGCAACATCCCATACCAATCGCCTAGTCTTGTCACTTATTCGTCCCTTACCCGATAGTGCAAGAGACACGGTCGCCTCTGAAACCCCTGCTTCTTCTGCTATATCTCGAATAGTTACCCTTCGACTACCGTTTGACATACATTATCCCTCACTTCTCTGTATTCAGTCTATACTCCCCACTTGGCTTTGATCAAATCTCTCAGAAGGTCAAAAAGGTTGTTCCTTAGCAATCTGTCCCACTGTTGTCCCGAAACCTTCCGCTAATGCGGTTAATCTTGCTAAAGCGCTTTATCGGACAACAGGCGAGACCGCCTCCCTTACCCAGATAAAAAAACCAGCCCAGGGATAACGCCATATCACCTCGGCTGGTCTGAATCTAGTCTTCAGTTGGCTTGACTAACCCTGTACTTCTAGGCCTAACTTGACAAACAACCATTCTGACACGGCCTGGCGCCTCGCATCATACTCACGAGCTAGGCTTCAGACAGCAGCTACTTTCTCAAAAGCGGCTATGACCTGATCAACATCCTCATCATCTATGTGCCTGTGCACTACTGCCCGCAGGGCAGTTTCACTGCGGGTAAGCACCCTAACCCCCAGCTCATTTAGCTCAGTTACAAACTGGCCGGCAGTCAGGCCTGTCCCCTTTATGTCTATCAGCAAAATATTAGTCTGGTAGTTACTATCCATCACTTGAACTCCCGGGATGTGAGATAACCCCTCTGCCAGCCGCTGCGCTCGGGCATGATCCTCTTTTAAGCGGTTAACCATCTCTTCCAGGGCAATGACTCCTGCGGCTGCAATGACCCCTGCCTGTCGCATCCCACCCCCCACGATCTTGCGAAACTTACGGGCCCTAGCAACAAACTCGCCATCTCCGGCCAATATAGAACCTACAGGGGCACTCAGTCCCTTAGATAAGCAAAACATCACCGAATCCACCGGCTGGGTCAGCTCAGTTACCTCTACACCCAAAGCTACGGCAGCATTGAACACCCGGGCCCCATCCATATGTAGTCTCAAGCCCCGTTCATGTACAACAGCAGCCAATGCTTGAATCCCAGCAACATCGGTAACCCGGCCCCCGGACATATTATGGCTGTTTTCTATGCAGACAAGACTGGTCGGCGGATAATGGATATTGTCATCTCTAAGTGCTGCCAAAACCTGCTCGGGTCGGATAGTCCCCGCTGCATCATCAACTAGCCTGGGCATCAAGCCCCCGATCCGAGCCAGTCCCCCTACTTCATAGCCATATATATGACTATGGGCCCCTAGGATTACCTCATCACCGGGCCGAGTATGACTAAGGGTTGCGATTAAGTTGCCCATGGTACCACTTACCACAAACAGGGCTGCTTCCTTGCCGACCTTTCTTGCAGCCAGTTCCTCCAAGCGATTGACCGTGGGATCCTCTCCAAAGACATCATCACCTACCGGTGCATTGGCCATGACCTCCCGCATCCGGGCAGTAGGCTGGGTAAAAGTATCACTGCGCAGATCCACCATGCCTACTACCTGCCGGCCGTTGATGTAATAATCCCTCATCTACTCTACTCCCCTCGTCCATTGCCTATTTCTACCTGACTACCCTTTGATAATATCACGACATCAGCGACAACCGCTAGATGATCTGAAGCCTCGGATGGAATTACCTCATAGGATACTGCCTTAAGACTCTGATCCAGCCAAATATAATCGATCCGAGGCATCGGTTGCGAGTGTCCCACATAGAAAGTGCCGATCTCGTTTCGATTGAGCTGGCCGACATCTTCCAGCCGACTGGCCATCACACGGATCTCCGGGGAATGTGGCAAAGCATTAAAATCTCCCAATACAATGCTAGGATACCTTTCTGCATCTATGGAGGCGAGGAGGGTATTGACCTGCACTAGCCTCCCCTTCTGTGAGAGGCCTAAGTGTGTAGACCAGACCACTATTTGCCCCTGAGGAGCAGCAATGATTGCCTTCAGTGCAGTGCGGGGTTCTGCACCCCAGACGGTTGGTAAGCGCACTAGCTCGGAATCGACGATGGGATAGCGACTTAGGACCATATTCCCATAGTAGCCACTACCCCGACCGGGCAGGAAATGCTGCACCTTCAGTGATTCACCATAGACATAATGCATACCCAGATAATCGGCCAAAAGCACAGGTTGATCCTGATACTCTGACCGCTTACCATAGTTGCAATCAACTTCCTGTAATGCAATAATATCGGGATCAACGGCCCGAATGGTAGTGGCGATGTTCTCTAAATCCAGCTTACCGGACACCCCTGTACCATAGTGAATATTATAGGTCATTACTCGCAAACCGGCTCCACCTCGAGTTTCTTCTCTAAGCTCAGACCCAAAGTTTCGCTGCCTCAAGACAGGATCCCGTTCCGGTTCCATCTGGTTTGTGGCAGTAGGAATCGCCACTGCCGGTACCGCTAGATACCGAGTGTTCCCCGAGATCATGATTAAGATGCTAAGTAAGACTACCAGCAAGATTCCGGCCATGGGTTTCCGCACAGATATGTCCTTTCTGATGCTGTATTACCAGACAGATTCTTGACTACATGGCCTGATCCTGCCACTCACTGGCCTGGCAATTTCTCCGAGGTATAAACCGCTATGCTTCCACCGGTAGAGGGACATATTCCTGACCCAGCTCCACAATGACAGCCTGCCCACTCGTGATCTCGGTAAAGGCTTCCTTGACCCGCAAGTCCTCTTTCAAAGGGGCGAGTACCGTAAAACGAACCTGGGCCCCATACTCAATGTCTGCCAGGCACCAAGGTGATTGCATCACCACATTCTGCAGCTTACCGGCATAAGTGTAATCCACCGTGATCTGCAGACGGCTATGGAGCACCATTTTCACGATTCCAGCAGCCAAGATCCCGATTTTGGCCCCTTCAGTATATGCCCGTACCAAGCCACCGGCTCCAAGCAAAGTGCCCCCAAAGTAACGGGTAACAACTACCACTACGTTCCGCAGATCCATCTGCTTGATCACTTCCAGGACCGGCATACCTGCTGTACCACCGGGCTCGCCATCATCACTGAATCGCTGCAATTGATTATTCTCACCGATCTGATAAGCATAGACATTGTGTGTGGCCTGTTTATGCTCTTCCCTAACTTTCTCCAGAAATCCAAGGGCCTGGGCTTCATCCTCAGCAGGCCCTGCAGCACCGATAAACTTAGAGCGCCTAATCACCACCGTGTCGATACCGGTGCCTCCTAGGGTCAAATACTCTTCTGGCATCTCATCCCTCCTCCAAGCGAAAGGAAATAGTCAAACCCGTGTGGAAGCTGTTAGTGAACTATCATTTCTCACAGACAAGGGAGTGGACTCTTCGTGTCAGTACAGTCAACCTGGGAAAATCTTTATCGGGAGGCCGCAAGCAAAAACTTTCCGGCTCTCCAATCAGTGCCTGGTGTTATCCTAGGCTTTCATTCCACAATAGATGGCCTAAAGCGAGTTATCCCTGAAGAGATAGAAAAGATTCTCTCACAGGATCCAGCTTTGCAGGAGGAAGTCACCCGCCGCCTGGGGACGGTCCCTGCAGAGATTCGTACACCAGCCGATCTTCTAGTTGGATTGGCTAGTTCCCTGCAAAGAGGCAAAGCTCTCCAGCTGATGGTCAGGGAAGAAACCACCTATGATTGGGTCATGGAGCACTTAGGATATGACAGCATCCGTATGGGAGGAACCTCTGGCAATATGGCCAATTCGTTGGCACCATTGCCCCTTCCTCGAATTCTAGCCTATGCCAATCCCCTGACCCGGGAACAAGCCGAGCTCTTTGTCGATTACGAAAACCTCAATGTGATTAATCAAGCTGGTGAACTGGAGCACCCCCACACAGCGTGGCAGGGAGAAGGTATTTATGCAATCCATTGGATCTTTGAGTATCCTAAGGGCCTAAGGCTCAAGATTGGTGATACTGTCCTGGAAAGCCCCAGAGCCAACCGCTTTATTGCGGCTTGGAACCCGGTGAACAATAAGCTGCAAATTGAACCTAACTTCCTTGAACACCTCCCCGGGCTAATTCATCAGTTCAGCCATTTTATAGTCTCTGGTTTCCATATTCTATCGGAGACTTATCCTGATGGAACCACCTGGCTGGAATACCTAAGGCCAGTAGCTCGGTTTTTGAGAGAGACCAAGAAAGCCCATCCCCAGATTCAATTCCATTATGAGTTTGCCTCCATCGCCAGTGCCGCCATTCGCCAGGGCATCGTCGATCATATCCTGCCGACCGTTGATAGCCTCGGCCTCAATGAAGTGGAGCTCTGTGCCATCTTAAGGGACGAGGATGAGGCGGAGCTAGCTCGGGATATCGAGACTCATTCTTCTATAGCGGCTGTGCTCCGCGGGTTGGAACGCTTGGCCGATGGTACAGGGCTGCGCCGAATTCAGCTCCATGATTTGGGCTATTATCTGACCTTGGTAGATAAGGAATTCACCACTGGAGAAAAGTGCCGTGATGGTATGCTGTTTGCGGCAACACTAGCTGCCAGTCGCTCGACTTTCGGGAAAGTAGGAGCCAAGGAAGAGATCATGGCGGGATTAGAGGTACCCCTAGCTGAGAAGACCGAAGAACGCATGGCCTCATTGGCCAAGGAACTTGAATCACCTAGCTTCACCGAGACTGGTATTGCTACCAAGAATGGCCGGTATATCGTATTTGTGCCCACCAAGGTCGTGGCCAAACCGGTACTGACCGTCGGCCTAGGTGACCTAATCTCATCTTCGGCCTTTATCTTGGGATAACGAGTACCTTTACAATTCCAGACCGGCCGAGATATTGGTGAAGATAGATGTAGGAGAAATATCGGCCCGGCATACTAAGCTCATGTAGCAAAGGGGGTACCCATAAGTGGTACCCCTCATACATGGCTCATACATGGCGGCCAGAGCGGCTATAGGAAGCAACCTGGGGTGCCCGGCCCCGTTGATGATGACATCCTTCACCCCGCCACATATGGCCACCGGTGGCGGTACCAACCACCCGGCGCTTACCATCCCGTAGCTGCCTGCTTGCCACATAAAGGAACTCCTTAACCAATCCGCCATAGGGCGAATCTGACAAAGACACCCCCAGGCGACGCAAATGGGGAATGGCCCGGGCATCACCGGTCTGTAACAGGCTCCTAGCCACGGATAGCTTCTCTTCCCAAGTAACTGCCTTATCCAGCAGCTTAACTAACGGCGCATAGGTCACCGCCGGTCGCACCTGGCTGAGAAAATCTATAATACCCAGGGCCTCCTGAACACCTAAGTCATCCTCCTGTAGCTTTGCCAAAGCAACTTCCGCCGCCTTTTGGTCGTGGTGAACTAGAAGCTGCATTGCCTGGCTACGAAAGATGGCTCCTCGTGCCCTGCCCAGGACCCCCAACAGGACGCTAACCGTTTCCGGATAATCCAGCTGCTCCAGTAATTCCAGAACATTGACTGGGGCCCATCCTTCACCGGTAGCGTTTTCCTCTCCGAG
>JAAZLW010000098.1 GCA_012799135.1 Bacillota bacterium
AGGAGATGGAAATGAACATGGAAAACGCTTTGTGCCGCACTTTCTCGGCAATTCGCTACCACCCGATATCCCCGCTCGGCGATCCCCTCTCTTTCTGCTAAGGTCTTGATCACCAGATGGATGTGGCCCATCAGTTCCTTGTCGGTATCTTCCAGATCCGCAATGGTAGGGATGTGCTTCTTGGGAATAACGAGAATATGCACCGGTGCCTCGGGATTGATATCCCTGAAAGCCAACACCAGATCATCTTCATATACTATGTCACTGGGGATCTCCTGGGAAATAATCCGGCAAAACAAGCACTTTGCACCCATGATACTGGCACCTCCTCCTTAGGTCATGTCTGTCCCGGTAGCTCTTCCACCACTTTCCCCCAGATCCCTTCTTGATCAGCGCCCTCAATCGACACCATTTCGATATCACCGGATTCACCTCGCTGACGCTCAGCCCTGACTTTCACATAAGTGGGGATATGCCCTTCCCATAGCTCCATTTTTCGATGAGCAGCCGATTCCTCCCACAAGACTTCCACCCGTTGACCGATATAGGCCTGATGAAAGGCTAGACTGAGCTCCTTGCCAAGCTGAATCATCTGTTGACTGCGTCGATTCTTAGTCTGGGCGGGGATCTGCTGCGGGAAATTGGCTGCCGCAGTTCCCCGCCGAGGTGAATAGCGAAATACGTGGAGACGGCTAAAGCCGGTCTCCTTTACGAAATCCAATGCCCTTTGGAATTGGGCCTCGGTCTCTCCCGGAAATCCTACAATAATGTCAGTGGTGATAGCCACATCCGGTAAATGAGCCCTTAGTCGCTGAACTACATCACGATAATCCTGCACTGTATAAGGGCGCCGCATTCGCCTAAGCACCTCATTATCCCCTGCCTGTAATGGAATGTGCAGATGGGGACAGGCCTTGCGATAGTGCACTAAGGTATCGATCAGTTCAGCATCGATCTCGGGTGCATCAATTGATCCCAAGCGGATGCGGGCCAGGTCCTCTATCTCATGCAGAGCCCTGATCACAGCTGCCAGGTTTGTGGAAGGCTGCAGATCATGACCATAAACCCCCAAATGGATACCGGTTAGCACGATCTCTTTGAACCCTCGACTAACCAGGCGCCGAGCTTCGGCAATAATCGCCTCCAGGCTGCGACTGCGACTAGGCCCCCGCGCGTAGGGGATCTTACAATAGGCACAAAACTGATTACAGCCCTCTTGAATCTTCATGGTGGCACGGGCACGGCCAGCAAACTCTGTGATCGGCAATTCCTCAAACTCTCTTGCCTGGAAGATATCCTCAACCACCACTTGCGGTTGGGATCTGTCCTCTATCCCCTCGACTAGATCCACGATCTGGCTGCGATCTTGGGTACCGACCACCAAGTCCACCCCATCAATCCCTATGATCTCCCCTGGGGAAGTCTGAGCATAGCAACCTGTAACCACAATGATCGCATCTTGGTTGGCACGAATTGACCGGTTGATTGCCTGGCGAGACTTACGCTCACCACTACTGGTAACAGTGCAAGTATTGATTACATATATGTCCGCAACCTCCGGATAATCGACAAGGGAGTAACCCCGCTGCTCAAAGAGCTCCATTAGGGATTGTGTATCATATTGATTGAGCTTACATCCTAGGGTGTGGAAGGCCACTTTCTTGTTGGGCATTCCTGTGAGTTCCTCCTGACTAAGCGATGATTCACAGACGACCGGCGGCCAAGACGCAGTCTCATCAGTGGTGGGGTTCAATATAGCAGATATCACCCCATATGTAATCACCGGCGACATACAAGAATCCGTAGGATCCCATGGGCATCATCCGTCGATCGGTGGGTGACCCGGGGTTAAAAAGGAGTGTGTCACCATGTATCTCATTATAGGGTCTGTGGCTATGACCAAAAACCACACACTCCACACCGGAAAAAGCCTGCAATGCCCGGGCTGTAGTACTGTAGCCGACTCCATCGCCATGAATGAGACCGATCGTAACATCACCAATCTCGATTATGCGCCTGCGCGCTAACCTTTCCCGGACCTCTCCATGATCCATGTTGCCATAGACTGCCTCCACCGGTGCCAAGGTGGACAGTTCCTGAATCACTGACCAATCCATTATGTCACCGGCATGCAAGATTAGGTCAACACCGGTAAAGGCGGTGAAAATCTCCGCAGGCAAATGCCGAGCCCGCATGGGAATATGGGTATCAGATAGTACTCCAATGCGAAAATCTACCTTGATCTTAACTGCCTCCTCCGGCTCGTTCTACAACTAAATCCTATGTAGGAGATCACTTCTACAATCACCTTGGTAAACGATAAGTGCAAATCCTGTACACGGCTTGCAGGGATCGAGTCTTAACCAAGATCACCGCTTTCATAGAGGATTACGGATGCGGCTACTATGCCAGCTGTTTCGGTTCGTAGGATGCGAGGGCCCAAGCTTAGAGCAACTATTCCCAGAGCACCGGCCTGCCCGGCTTCTGTCTCGCTCCAGCCACCTTCAGGACCGATGAATAACCATATCTCTAGCGAGTCACCAGCCTGTTTCCAACCTTGATTCACAGACAAGACATCTTTTATGCTCCTACCTGACACTGCTTCCCAAGGGAACAACCCCAGCCGTCCTTGGCTTTTATCCGAGTACTTGGATAAGCATTCCCCCCACGGAACGGGGAAATGGACTTTGGGTACCACCGTCCGCCGACTTTGCTTCGCTGCCTCTTTCGCAATCCGCTGCCATCTTTCCACCCGTCGCTCCGCCTTGACCCCACTTAGCCGGACAACGGTGCGTTCGGTAAACACCGGCAGGAATTCGCATATACCCAACTCTGTGCCTTTCTGAATGATTAGATCCATCTTGTCGGCTTTAGGGAGTCCTTGCACTAAGGTGATCTTCACCCGGGGCTCCGCATAACTACTCACCGGCTCGACAATCCGAGCTAACGCCATCTTAGGGAGGATCTCCTGTAAAATCGCCTGGTATTCCTGCCCTAACCCATCACAGACTGTGATAGAAGAGCCGGGCCTTAGCCGCAGCACCCGAGCCAAATGGGTAAATTCTTCGCCACTGATGGCCACACTATCCCCCATGATTTGCTGAGGATCAACGAAAAACCGTGGGTTCATTTTCTACTCACCAAACACACCCAACCATTATCCATCTCTTCTTCCATGAGCGTCAATCCGGTAGCTTCCAGAGCTTCCAGGACCTCTCCCCGTCGCTCACCGATAATGCCACCCGCGACGAAATACCCTCCCTCTACCAGTCTGTCCGGAACATCTGGCAGTATTGCCAGGATTACGTCAGTAATTATGTTGGCCACGATTAGGTCAGCCTGACCGGCAACCGCAATCGAGGCGAGAGAGCCTACCCTTACCGATATCTTCGCCTCTAACCGGTTGTGTACCACATTCTCCCGGGCCACAGCAACGGCTACAGGGTCCACATCACAAGCGATCACGCGATCTGCTCCTAGCTTGGCAGCGGCCAACGCCAAAATGCCCGAGCCTGTACCAATATCGTAGACCAAAGACCCGGGCCGTATCCATCGCTCTAACTGTACCAAACAAAGACGGGTGGTCTCATGTTCCCCAGTGCCGAAGGCCATCCCCGGGTCAAGCTCAAGGATAATCTCGCCAGGACTCGGAGTATAATTCTCCCAGGTAGGCTTAACTACCAGTCTTTCGCCTATCCTTTGAGCATAATAGAATTCCTTCCAACTATCAGCCCAGTCAGACTCAACCGTCAACTCCGCAGCCACTAGGGCAGGGGCAGGATCGAGTCCTACTTGCTTAAGAGCTAACACCCGCTCCCTTAAGGCTGTGATCGCCGAGGCCTGTCTACAATCACCGGTCAGATAAGCTATGACCTTTACCGGTGCATCAAATGGGACAGGCTCTACTGTAGGATACAACTCACCATAGCGAGCCTGTTCTGCCATCTCCTGCCAGACTCGAGGATCCTCAATCTCGATGCCTCCGGCTCCAGCCTCCATGAGAATGCCAGCTACTGCTTCTACAGCTTCAGGACCGGTAGTAACCATGATCTTGGTCCAATACCGTTCTACCATTTCCCTCGCCACCCTTGAAGCCGAGCTATCATTTGCCGATCATGTTCTGGCTCTCTAGCAGAGCCCCATCTTTCAAAGCCGGCTTAGCGGCCCAAGCCATCAAAGGCTTCTTTCACTCGGCCGAAGAAGCCTTTGTCCTGGGTAGGCTGCACTGATTCTCCCAGACTCTCACCCCACTGACGCAAGGCTTCTTTCTGCTTGGGTGTCAGGTTCTTCGGAGTATAGATCCGGACAACGACATGCTGGTCACCCCGCCCGTACCCACGGAGGTTGACTATCCCTTTGCCCTTGATTCGAAAAGACGTTCCCGTTTGGGTCCCCTCCGGGATACGCAACTTAACCTTGCCGTCTAGGGTCGGAACCTCGATCTCATCACCTAGGGCCGCCTGCAAAAAACTGATCGGCACCTCACAAAAGACATCATTACCTTGCCGGGTAAAGAATTCGTGGGGCCGGACTGAAATAAAGACATATAAATCCCCTGGCTGACCTCCTCTGGTGCCGGCTTCGCCTTCACCGGGAACCCGCAAACGAAAGCCATTGTCTATGCCAGCCGGAATCTTGACATTGATCTTCCGCACTCGCCGCACCTGGCCCTGTCCGCCACATTCTTTACATCGTGTCTCCACAGTTTTGCCTTCACCGCCGCAACTGGGGCAGGGCCTGACATTGACAAAGCGGCCAAAAGCGCTTTGCTGCACCTGCTGTACCTGCCCAGTACCGTTGCATTGGGTACACGTATGAATGGGAGTACCAGGTTCAGCCTGATTTCCGTGGCAACGGGGGCAAGTCTCGGTACGGGGCACTTCTACTTCGGTCTCCAGCCCAAAGGCCGCTTCCTCGAAACTGATTCTCAGGTCAACCCTAATATCCGCACCTCTTTGCGGACCCTGTCGGCGCTGTCGCCCCATACCACCAAAAAACATATCGAAAATGTCGCCAAAACCGTCCCAATCGCCGAAACCACCAAAGTCCCCAAAGCCACCGGCACCATTGGCCCCTTCAAAGGCTGCATGACCGAATTGGTCATATTGCTGCCGCAGCTTTTCATCACCGAGTACGCGATAAGCTTCACTGGCTTCTTTGAATTTCTCTTCTGCATTGGGGTCATCCTGGTTCACATCAGGGTGGTACTGGCGAGCAAGGCGACGGTATGCCTTCTTGATCTCATCCTCTGAGGCGTTACGATCCACCCCCAGCACTTCATAATAATCTCGCTTGGCCATAACTGCACCGCCTTCTCCTGCGAGTTGAAAAAAAGCGAATTCGCATATCTGCTAATCTGTACTCTATCACAAAAAAGCGACCTGTGGCAAACGGCGGCAGCTTACGCCACCGCCACAGGGATTCACACAGGTCATTACCACGACTGAGCCCTAACGAGGCTTACTGAGGCTCACAGCCATCAGAAACCCGCCTTGCGTAAGGCCCCTCTACTTCTGCTCATCCTCATCATCAACTACTTCATAGTCCGCGTCTACGACCTTTTCTCCCCCTGGACCTTCAGTCGGGCCGGCATCTCCAGTTCCATCTCCTGGATCTGCCTGGGCATACATTCTGGAGGTAACTGTATGCAAGGCAGCACTCAATGCCTCCATTTGATCATTGATGGCCTGCAGATTATCACCCTGTCTTGCCTGGGATAACTCTGCCTTGGCTGCCTCGATCTTAGCTTTTTCATCACTGGTAACCTTGTCTCCCAGGTCCTTCAAGGTCTTGTCTGCAGTATAGATCAACTGCTCTGCCTGGTTCTTAGCTTCCACCAATTCCCTTCTCTGCTTATCTTCCTCGGCATGAGCTTCAGCTTCGTGAACCATCTTTTCGATCTCACTATCTGACAAGCCACCGGAGGAAGTAATGGTGATCCGCTGCTCCTTACCGGTACCCCTATCTTTGGCAGAAACATTGACAATACCATTGACATCAATATCAAAGGTGACTTCGATCTGGGGAATTCCCCTGGGTGCCGGTGGAATTCCAGTTAGCTGAAATCTCCCCAAAGTCACGTTATCTGCTGCCATGGGCCGCTCACCCTGGAGCACATGAATATCTACTGCTGTCTGGTTATCGGCTGCTGTAGAGAAGACCTGCGACTTACTGGTAGGTATAGTCGTATTCCTTTCGATCAGACGGGTCATGACACCACCCAAGGTCTCGATCCCCAAGGAAAGAGGTGTCACATCAAGGAGTACTATATCCTTAACCTCACCGGCCAGTACACCAGCCTGAATCGCAGCTCCGACGGCTACACATTCATCGGGGTTTACTCCCTTAAAAGGTTCTTTGCCTAACTTCTCTTTGATAGCTTCCTGCACTGACGGTATTCGAGTAGAGCCACCAACCAGGATGATCTTATCGATCTCGTGGGGTTTTAGACCAGCATCGTCCAAGGCTCGCTGTGTGGGTCCCATCGTAGCTTCCACCAAATCAGCAGTCAACTCATTGAACTTGGCCCTAGTGAGATTAATGTCCAAATGCAAAGGTCCATCTTCACCAGCACTGATAAAAGGAAGATTGATATTGGTGGTCTGCAAACCCGACAGTTCGATTTTCGCTTTCTCAGCAGCTTCTCTGAGGCGCTGCATTCCCATACGATCTTTACTCAGATCGATGCCGCTCTGCTGCCTGAATTGATCGACCAGGTATTTGGCGATCCGTTCATCAAAATCGTCGCCACCTAACCGATTATTGCCACTGGTAGCCAGTACCTCAAAGACCCCATCCCCTACCTCAAGAATCGATACATCAAAAGTGCCACCACCCAGGTCAAATACAAGCAGCTTCTGATCCACGTCTTTGTCAAGTCCATAGGCCAATGAGGCTGCTGTAGGCTCATTGATAATCCGCAAAACGTCCAGCCCCGCAATTGTCCCGGCATCCTTAGTAGCCTGCCGCTGGGCATCAGTGAAATACGCTGGGACTGTAACTACGGCTTGGGTAACTGCCTCCCCCAGGTAATTCTCAGCCTCTTCCTTTAGCTTCTGAAGGATCATGGCCGAGATCTGCTGTGGTGTATATACTTTACCATCAATGGTCCGTGTGTAGTCAGTACCCATGCGGCGCTTGACCGAAAGAATGGTCCGATCCGGATTGGTCACCGCCTGGCGTTTGGCCACTTGTCCTACCAGCCGTTCACCTTTTTTCGAGAATGCCACTACAGAAGCGGTCGTCCGGCTGCCTTCCGCATTGGGGATAACTACCGGTTCCCCGCCTTCCATGGCAGCAACTACAGAGTTGGTTGTACCTAGATCAATGCCGATAACTTTACCCATATATCTTCCTCCTCGTCGTGACCCAATCAAATTCTAAAAGGTACCAAGTCAATCCTTCACCTTGGCAACCTTGACTACTGCAGCTCTCAATACCCGTTCACGAAAACTATACCCTTTCTGCAGTTCCTGTATGATCCGATTCTCTAACTCCGGTTCATCCACCATCTCTACCATCGCCGCTTCGTGAATATTCGGATCAAAGACTTCACCCATGGCCTTGATCGGCTCGAGTCCCTCTTTTCCTAAAATATCCAAGAGCTGTCTATAGACTAACTCCACACCATCTCTAACAGAGTCACCACTGCCATCGCCCTCAACAGCAAGGGCCCGATCCAGGTTATCTAATACCGGCAGAAGCCGGCCCACTAGCTCTTCATTGGCCCGGATAATGACTTCTTGCTCCTCTTTGCGACTGCGTCGGCGGGCGTTATCGAAATCAGCCTGTAGCCTGATTAGGCTTTGCTTCAGTTCTTCTTTCTCCCTCTCAAGTCGGAGGACTTTCGCCTGGAGAGCTTCCGGATCCGGCGTCTCGGCACCATTTTCCGGTTCTTCTGCCATAGCTTCACCGCGTTCTCCTTCTTCCCTACAGGTATCTTGTTCCCCAAGGGGTTGAGTCTCGGTCTGGCACTTAGTCTCAGAGCCAAGATGAGAGACATCCTCTTGACCCGTTGGTGCCGCTGCCTCTCTCTCTTTTGATTGACAGCTACAGTCCTGGCAGCTGCATTGGTTGCTACTAGCCCGTTCCTCGGGCGACCTCTGATGGTTCTTCATGAAAAGCGGCGCGGAGAACCCCACACGGGGCGCACGCGCCTTCTCTCCTTTCTCCCTATTGACCGGGCAAACCCGGTAGCCAATGCCTGCTAACGATAATCATTAATGACGCCGGGAGTCCGACAGCAGAGCACTAAGGCCATAAGCTATACCCTCAACCACGCCCACTACTCGCTCATAGTCCATCCGGGTGGGACCAATAACGCCTAGACTGCCAATCACATGGCCATCTAGTTCATAGGAGGCGGTAACCAGACTACAGTCCCGAAAACCCTCATGCAGGTTCTCACTACCAATAGTGACCTGCATCCCAGAACGGTCCAGAGCATCAGTAAAAACCTGCCAAAGAATTCTTTCATCATCGAGGGCGTTCAGCAACACTCTGACTTTATCCAGATCTCTAAACTCCGGCTGGTTGAGGAGATGAATGGTTCCATCCAAGAAAACCTGTTCGTGCTTAATGTTTTTTAGGCCTCTGGCCAAAAGATTCAGAGCTTCTGACATCAGTGCTTCATCGGTGACTTCTTCCCGCATCTCGCCTACCAAAGAACTTCCGATATCAGCTAGCATCATACCTGATAATCTGCGCTCGAAGAAATAGTTGATGCGAGCTACTTCGTGAAGCCGCAGGGGCCTGGATGTTTCGACAATACGGCTTTGAGCAAACCCAGGATCCACTACCAATACCAAGAGTACATTTGACTCATCTAAAGGAAGCAGCTGCAGGCATCGAATGGTACCATGGGTGATGTTTGGTGCTACTACGATAGAGGTATACTGACTCAAAAGAGCTAACATCCGGACACTGGCGTGGACCACATCCTCCATCTGTCGGTACCCACTTAAGGCAGTGTGAATCTGTCGAACTTCATCCTGAGACAGTTCCTGAGGGTTCATCAAAGCATCAACAAAGAATCTATATCCCTTCTCCGATGGAATCCGACCAGCAGATGTATGGGGCTGTTCCAGGTATCCATCCTCTTCCAAGTCCGCCATCTCGTTACGTATAGTCGCGGGGCTAACCCCCAGACCATACCGCCGAGCGATGGTTCGAGAACCGACCGGTTCAGCAGTGCTAATATAGTCGTGGGTGATAGCCTTGAGTATCCGTCTCTTGCGCTCATCCAACGGCATAATCACCACCACCTTTTTAATTAGCACTCACTCAAGCGGAGTGCTAACATACCCATATTAAAAATAGCATTCGACACCCTTTTTGTCAAGATGATCTGAGAAAAGCACTCTGTACCCGATTAGCCAAGAGCAGCCCCTGAGCAGTCAAGCGCAAACACCCTTGGGCTAGCTCCACCAGGCCTTGGCGCAGCAACCTTTGGATCTCCGGCTCCCATATTTCCCAAGCTGAGATGCCAAATCGAGCCCGCAACTCTGCCAATGATACTCCCTCTGCTAACCGCAGCCCCAGCATTATCGTCTCCCCGACTTGGCCGACAAGATCAAGCGTCTCCGTTGTGGCCTCCGGCAACCTGCCAGCGGCTAATGATTGGCTATACTCGACAAGGCTAGTGGTATTACCCCAGCGCCGCCCTCCCCAGTAGGAATAAGCCGCAACCCCCAGCCCTAGATACCAGCGATTCTGCCAGTAGATCTGGTTGTGTCGCGACTTGAATCTCGGTAGAGCGTAATTGGAGATCTCATAGTGGTCATAGCCAAGACCGGTAAGGTACTGGTCTGTCCATTCCAACATGGCGATGGCTTCTTCCTCAGACGGTACTTCCAGCTTGCCTTCTTCATATAGGATGGCATAGGCTGTGCCGGGTTCAATGGTCAGCTCGTAGCAGGAGATGTGTGGGGGTTCCAGATGTGCGGCTTGTCTTAGAGAATCTTGCCATTGGCCCAGATTCTGTCCGGGCAGGCCAAACATCAGATCGAAGCTCAGATTCGTAAAACCGGCACTCCTCAGAGCTTTAACAGTCTGGTAGACATCTCGAACTGCATGCACCCTGCCTAGATATGCCAGCATGTGATCATCAAAACTCTGTACCCCGAGGCTGAGACGATTTATGCCAAGCTCTCGCCAGGCAACCACTTCTGACTGAGTAATGGTGCCGGGATTGACTTCCAGGGTTACCTCCGCCTCCCGGGTGAAAGGAAAGCTAGATTTGATTACCTCCACCAGCATTGTCAGCTGCTTTGCTGTCAGGAGTGAAGGTGTGCCGCCACCAATGTACAGGGAATGAAAGGCATCAGGAAAGAGCCCTTCTGTTTCCAACCACCGACGCCGAGCACCAATCTCCTGGATGAGAGCATCTATATACGTATTTACTCCAGCGTTGCCGTCCACTTTTGCAACGGGATAGGAGACAAAGTCACAATAGGGACATTTCCGAAGACAAAAAGGAATATGCACATAGATACCTGGTCGATCAATCTTCAATGCTGAGTACGGCCATGAAGGCTTCTTGGGGAACTTCCACACTACCCAGCTGCTTCATCCGCCGCTTGCCCTCCCTTTGACGCTCCAGCAATTTCCGTTTACGGCTGACATCGCCCCCATAGCACTTGGCCAAGACATCCTTGCGAAGCGCCTTTACTGTCTCCCGGGCCACCACCTTGCTACCTATAGCGGCTTGGATGGGCACTTCAAACTGCTGCCGGGGTATAACTTCCTTTAGCTTCTTGGCCAAAAGTCGCCCTCGATGAGGTGCTGTATCGCGGTGTACAATACAGGACAAGGCATCCACAGGGTTGCCATTTAGGAGAACATCTAGCTTTACCAGCTTAGCTTCCCGATAGCCGATGGATTCGTAATCCAAGGAAGCATAGCCTTTGGTTCTGGATTTTAGCCGATCAAAGAAGTCCATGATAATCTCACTTAGCGGCAACTCATAGGTAAGCTGTACCCGATCAGTGGTCACATATTCCATATTGACAAAGGTTCCCCGCCGTTCCTGGCAAATCTCCATCACTGGACCAACAAATTCCTCAGGAGTCATGATAGTAGCCCGCACAAAGGGTTCTTCGATCCGATCTAGGTCCCCTGCGTCTGGAAACAAGGCTGGGTTATCTATATGGAGCTCACTGCCATCAGTCTGATGGACACGGTAAACTACACTGGGGGCAGTGGTGATTAAGTCTAGCTCGAATTCCCGCTCCAACCGTTCCTGAATAATCTCCATATGCAATAGTCCCAAGAAACCACAGCGAAAGCCAAAGCCCAAGGCTACAGAGGTTTCCGGTTCAAAAACTAAAGCCGCATCATTAAGCTGCAACTTCTCCAAAGCATCCCGCAGATCAGCATAGTTGTCATTTTCCACAGGATAGAGTCCACAGTAAACCATGGGCGTCACCGGCCGATATCCCGGCAAAGGCACCTTAGCAGGGCTTTTAGCATTGGTAATAGTATCTCCTACCCTGGCATCCTTTACATCCTTCATCCCTGCTATCACACAACCGACCTCTCCCACGGCCAGAGTCTCCACTGCTACCATCTGGGGAGTAAACACTCCCAAGGAATCGACTTCAAAGCTCTTCCCACTGGACATCATCTGAATCTCGTCTCCAACGGACAGGCTGCCTTCCATGACCCGAATGTAGGCCACAACGCCTCTGTAGGAATCATAATGCGAATCAAAGATAAGGGCTCTTGCCGGTAAATCCTTATCACCGGTCGGTGCCGGAATCCGCTTTACAATCGCTTCCAGGATCTCATCAATACCCTGTCCCGTCTTGGCACTGGTCAAAATAGCTTGACTGGCATCCAGCCCAATGCTCTCCTCTAGGTCCCGCTTGACCCGGTCGGGATCGGCCGCCGGTAGATCGATCTTGTTGATGACAGGAATGATCTCTAGGTCATGTTCCAAAGCCAAGTATAAATTAGCCAAGGTCTGCGCTTCGATACCTTGAGAAGCATCAATAACCAGCAAGGCACCTTCACAGGCTGCTAGGCTCCGGGATACTTCATAGACGAAGTCAACATGGCCGGGAGTGTCAATCAGATTAAGGATATACTCTTGCCCGTCCTGAGCTTCGTACTGAAGGCGCACTGCCTGTAACTTGATGGTAATACCTCTTTCTCGCTCCAGTTCCATGGAATCCAAGAGCTGATCAGCCATTTCCCTTTGGGTTACCCGGCCGGTTCTCTCCAAAACCCGATCAGCCAAGGTAGACTTTCCATGATCAATGTGAGCGATAATGCAGAAGTTCCGAATATTATCCTGGCGCATGGTTTCCCTCTCTTTCGCCCATACTCAAACTGTATTATAGCATTAGCCCTTTTTTACCACAACTACAGGCCTCATACTTCACTGTATCATATCAGACATTCCCAGTGACACGTAGCCCGTCCAAAATACTTTGAGCCGATCAGCATTCTACCAGGATTTCACGCTACCCGTACCGAATCGAATGTAAGAATTGGAGGTCACCCCATGTCAACTAAACCTTTGGCGCGAACGGCTGCCTCGATGATGCTCCTGATTTTGATCAGTCGTCTTTTGGGGTTTGTACGGCTAAGAGCTGCTACCGAGGTTTTTGGCCGCACCTGGCATACAGATGCCTTTAATGCCGCGTTCGTGATCCCCGATCTGATGTATTTTCTGCTGGTAGGCGGTGCCTTAAGTTCAGCTTTCATACCTGTATTTACCGGTTACTTGGCCAAAGGTCAAGAAGAAGAGGGTTGGATAGTGGCCAGTAGCTTCGTCAATATTACCTTCCTCGCCTTGGTGGCTTTTTCCCTCCTGGGGATTGCCTTTAGTCCCGAGCTGGCACCTTTGGTGGCCTACAAGTTCACTGGACAGCAGAGGGAGCTTCTGATTTACCTAATGCAGATTATGTTCCCAGCTGTCTTTTTCACCGCCTTGTCGGGTCTTGCCGTTGGGATACTCAATTCTTATCAGTACTTTATCGTGCCGGTCATAGGCCCGATCCTGTATAATATCGGCATTATTCTCGGGGCATATATGCTCGGCCCCAGGATCGGCATTGTAGGCATGGCCATCGGGACTGTGGTGGGCGCCCTAGCCAATTTTGCTCTACAGCTAATCCAGCTTCGGCGCTGGCGCTCTCACTACCGGTTCAGCATCGATTGGCGACATCCTGGCATGCGAAGGATTCTCAATCTCATGGTGCCTGCCGTGATCAGTCTATCCATAGCTCAGGTAAATTTGATCATCAGTCAGAACCTAGCCTCCGGTCTGGCCAAGGGCACCATCACCGCCTTGGGTCTAGCCAACCGCCTGATGCAATTCCCCTTGGGTATCTTCGCCATGGGTATCTCACAAGTGATCTTCCCTACCATGACCCGACAAGCAGCCATGGGCGAGTGGGGTACTTTTCGCAATACCTTTTCCCGGGGACTGCGCAGCATCTTCTTTATCACAATCCCCTCCGCCGCCGGCCTCCTGGCGTTAGGAGAGCCCATCATCCGCCTGCTCTTTGAAGCCGGCGAATTCGGCCCCGCCGATACCGCAGCCACAGCTTATGCCCTGTTTTTCTTTGCTCCCGGGCTTGTAGCTCTATCCGGCACCCAACTCCTGACTCGCATCTACTATTCGCTACAAGATACCCGCACACCAGTAAAGGTGGGTCTTCAAGCAGTTACCATCAACACACTACTGAGCCTAACCTTTCTTAGATTCACTGAACTCGGCTATGGAGGCCTGGCTCTGGCCTACTCCATTACCAATATCGTGAATATGACCAGCTATATTCTCAGGCTAAGAAAGCGCATGGGCACTATTGACGGTACACGGATCCTCACGACTATTGCTAAAGCCACGGCCGCCTCTGTTGCCATGGGCTTAGCGGTATACCGATTGTCCGGCCTCATCGGCCAACAGGCAAATCTTGCCACGATGAGAGGTAGAGCTATTCAAGTCGTGATCCCCATGGTCATCGGGGCACTAATCTACTTCCTTCTAGCTTTGATTCTGCGAATGGAAGAGGTCAAGGTCTTAGGGGAAATGGTGAAAGGAGGTCGACACCGGAAAGAAGAACGAAGGTAGATTACCTGCGTTGAATCTTGGGTTCAAAAATCTCCACTGGCGAAGATGGAATCGGGGAAATCGTTCTTAAGCCATTGCGGGTACGGCTACCGCTTTGCATTTGCCAAAGGGTTTCTGCCAACACATCGGCTACCAGATCTGCGGTCATCAGCGCACTGTCCAAAGTGTCGAAGTGGGCACCAATCTCCAGTAACAAGGCTCCGGGATGGACATGTTGATTATAACGGACCCGCTCTTTGACTACCAAGCCTCTGCACAGGCCCGGGTATAGGCGATCGAAGTTTTCCTTTAATAGCTGGGCTGTCTCCAAGTTCTGCCGCCAATTTCCATGGCTCAGGCTGGTCCCACCTCCGGTGGCAACTATGATCAGCACTCCCGCCAACTGTCGGCCCTGAAGCGTCTCCAGAGTAGCTCCCTCATCTCGATGAATATCCAGAACTAACTGTAGACTGGGATACCTCTCGACTAACATCTGCGCTGTTTTTTCTGAGTTGGAATAGGCATACGCGAAGACGGGGTAATCGTGTACTTTCTGAGAATGCACAACTGGAATCCCGTAGCGTCGCTGTAATTCCCGGGTCAGCCGCTCTCCCACCTGTACTACTCCCGGAACAACCCCCACTCCGGGCTGGGCTACATCCCAAGCGTAGTTCTTTGTGGAATTACCGGCACCGTCTCGATAAGTCTCTCCCGTATGAGTATGATAAATCGCGATTAGAGGTGAATTTCCCCAGTTAACTCGGGCCAGACTCTCGAGACGACTAGCAGAACTACTGGAGCTGGCCGGTTGCATGTAGCGGGAGTCGCCCTCATAGGTGACTATGTTGACTCCCTCTTCCGCTGCGGGCACCCCCTGCTGTTCGCTCCTCTCTAGGGCAGCATATTCGGGAGCTGTGATCACAACCTCCGTCCCGACCCTGGGGGACTCAAAATCCTCTCTTGATACAGCCTCCTGC
>JAAZLW010000099.1 GCA_012799135.1 Bacillota bacterium
GGTAGATGTCGATAAAGCCAAGACTACCAAAACCGCGGTAATCAACTTCAAATCAGTCGGCGCAAGCCCCATACGCAATGCCGCGAAAATGGCCACCCGGTATACAACCGAACCGGCGATAACTCCCATAGTAGCCCAGCCCAGCCCACTAAAGCGCACCAAAGCCTGCCCGATAATCACTGATGCCAAGCCGGCCACAACCGTCCCGATACCCATGCCCACATCGGCAAAGCCCTGATATTGGGCGACCAAAGCACCGGACAGGGCCACCAGGCCATTGGACAATCCCAGCCCCAAAAGTTTCATGCTATCTGTATCCACACCACAGCTACGGATCATCTGTTCATTATCACCGGTAGCCCTTAGAGCAAAACCTATCTCTGTCTTGAGAAATAGATCCAGCATAAACTTGATCAAGAACACTACCACCAAGAAAAGCACCCAGGGAGCCAAGCCCTTACTCCCGAACCAATTAACCAAAGTCGGCTTGCGCAGAAGTGGAATGTTGGCTCTACCCATCACACGCAAATTCACCGAATACAGAGCTGTCATCGTCAGGATGCCCGCCAAGAGCCCTGAGATTTTCAGCTTGGTATTCAGTAACCCAGTGGTTAATCCAGCCAATACCCCCGCACCCATAGCGAGAAAAGTACCGATCAGAGGACTACCCCCACTGGCAATGAACTTGGCGACAACGGCAGCCCCCAGCGGAAAACTCCCATCTACGGTAAGATCGGCAAAATCGAGCACGCGAAAGGTAATGTAAACACCTAAGGCCATGACTCCATAAACCAGTCCTTGTTCTATTGTTCCTATGAGTGCAGACAACAGCATGATGACTACTCCAATCCAAGGTTATATTGTCCTACTCAAAGATCTGATCAGCCCGTCCCACGAGTTCTGAGGATATGGCGATACCCATCCGCTCGGCCGCCTGCATGTTCAGCACCAGTTGGACATCCTCTAAATACTGAATGGGCATCATTGCTGGATTGCCGCCCTCTCCCAAGACTTCCAAGGCCATCTTGCCGGTTTGTCGACCCAAGGAGTAGTAGTCTATACTCACAGTGGCCAAAGCCCCTCTCTTGACTGAATCAGTCTCCCCGGCAATCAAAGGAAGCTTCGCAGATTCAGCCACCATCACTACTGACTCCAGTGCTGATACTACGGTATTATCCGTGGGCACATAGATAGCATCAACCCTACCGATTAAGGACTGAGCAGACTGGTAGACACTACTACTGTTGCTGACCGGAGATTCCACTAGCATCAGACCCAAATCTTCTGCTGCCTCCCGAGCCAGATCCAGCTGTACCAGGGAATTGGTTTCACCCGGATTGTACATGACTCCCACTTTCTGGGCCTTGGGCGCTATAGCTTTGAGCAGCTCCATTTGCGCCGCCACTGGCGTCAGATCTGATGTGCCCGTAACGTTGGTGCCAGGCTCCGAGATACTTTCCACCAGTTCAGCCGCTACCGGATCAGTAACGGCAGTGATCAAAATAGGGATCGTTTGGGTTACATTTGCGGTAGCCTGGGCCGTAGGCGTAGCAATGGCCAGAATCAAGTCCACCGAACCATTAACAAATTTCTCCGCAATAGCCTGAGCAGTAGCGAAGTCCCCTTGGGCATTTTGCAGATCGTAAACGACCCTACCTTCACCATAACCGTGGTCCGCCAGCTCATCCATGAAGCCCTGCCGAGCGGCATCTAGTGCAGGGTGTTCAACGATTTGAGTAATACCGATCTTGACTACCCCAGCCGCGGCCATGGCAGAGCCAAGACCCAAAAGCACCACCAGCATTGCTGCTAAACCTAGCTGCATTATTAGTCTTCTCATTCTCATATACAGCACACTTCTCTCGCCAGAAGTATGCTGCCCTTCCCCCCCTTCACAACTCTTGCCTGCGTTGGTAACACTCCGATAGAACTGCCATTATCGAAGCCAGATTAATCGGTTTTCTTGCACACTTTCATAATCAAAGATGTCTGCGAAGCTACAACCCCAGGTATATCTCTAAGTGTCTGGGTCAAAAATGTGAAGAGCTCTTCATTGGACGCCGCCACCAGCTCCAATATCAGGTCAAACTCACCGGCAGCCACGCCGATATACCGGACCATATCAAGTGGCTGCAGTTCGGCAATCACCCTCTCCACACTATCACCGTCCACCTTAACACCTACTATGGCTTGGGTCCGCAACCCCAGTCTCTCTCTAGAGGTCACACCCACAATCCGCAAGACTCCACTGTCAATTAGCCGGTTGACACGTTTTCTCACGGTAGCCTCTGCTACACCTAGCTCTGTGGCTAGTGTCGTATAGGGAGTTCGACCATCTGCCTGTAGATAGGAAACGAGTTGCTGGTCAAGGCTGTCCAACTTTTCCTCCGCCACTACCCTCACCCCTCCCCCCTACCTACTGCCTTTTTTCGCAGGTTTTTTGGTTACATGGAACGAAAGCATAAAGGTTCTTGGGTCAATTATATTGACTTCGTACCAAAAAGGCAATACCTAAAAGGTAAAACGTATCAATCAAAGCGGCAGGGACTTGAGATACACGTGGAGTAGTAACGTAAATTGTGGGCAAGTAGATAGGAAACGCTATATCCGAGTGTGTGCAGGCTACGCTCTGGAGTCAAAAGACTGCCCCACTAGGATAGAGGGAGAGGTAGACATGATAGGCTGGCAGTTGTTTACAATGCCACTCGTAGGTGGGGCTATCGGCTGGCTGACCAACGCGGTCGCGATCAGGATGATGTTTCGACCCCGTTCGCCCATAAAACTACCCCTATTGCCTATAACCATCCAAGGGCTTCTACCCAAATGCAAAGCCGAACTGGCAGTCAATATCGGAAAAGCCATTGAGGATGAGCTGCTTCCAGTCGAAACCCTGATTGACCAATTCGGTAATGGCAGCTATGAAGCAGATCTGGTTGTAATGGTAGGAGATCATATGCAGGACAGGCTTAATCAGAGCCTGCCCCGTTTTCTGCCAGGTAGTATAAAGACAGCGCTTACCCGCTTCCTCCAGGACACGGTGTCTCGTGAGCTACCGCCTTTGATGGACAAGCTCATCAGCCAGGTTAAGGGAAAACTAAAGTCTGACCTTCACATCGCGCCCTTGATTCAGGATAGAATAATGCAGTTTGACCTAGCAGAGTTGGAGGACCTTGTCGTTAGAGTGTCACACCGGGAACTGCGACACTTGGAGCTGCTCGGTGCCATCCTTGGAGCTCTGATCGGCCTTACCCAAGCAGCACTGCTTCTGGTCATCAATCCATAGTATCTAGGAAAAA
>JAAZLW010000011.1 GCA_012799135.1 Bacillota bacterium
ACAGAGATGATCGCAAAGAGCCTCGACACCCACTTTGCCGGTAGTGGATCGAGTTCTTTGGGCACCCTTAGGATATGACCTGTACAGGAATTGTGGCCAGCAAAGAGAATGATCTACATATTCCCACCACTACTCCCGGAATTGGCACTTTTGGATACCTAGTTTTGAAACTTAGGAGGGAGCATCTTGGAAAACTTTACATTTCACAGCCCAACCAAGATCATTTTTGGTAAGAACACAGAACAGCAAGTGGGGAATGAAACAAAAAGGCATGCAACCAAAGTATTGCTTCACTATGGCGGTGGCAGCATTAAGAAGAGTGGCTTATACGAGCGGGTAATCCAATCCCTGCAAAGTGCCGGTGTTGATTTTGTCGAACTAGGTGGCGTCCAGCCCAACCCACGGCTAAGCCTCGTTCAGCAAGGCATACAGCAATGCCGAGATGAAGGTGTTGACTTCATTCTAGCAGTGGGTGGCGGCAGTGTGATTGATTCCAGTAAGGCTATTGCCCTAGGTGTGCCTTACAAAGGTGATGTTTGGGACTTTTTTGCCGGCAAAGCCCAGCCCGAGACATCGCTTCCGGTCGGTGTCATCCTGACGATCCCAGCGGCGGGCAGCGAAGCAAGTGACAGTTGTGTGATCACCAACGAAGATGGTTGGCTGAAACGGGGATACAGCTCCCAGGAAAACCGACCGGTCTTCGCGATCATGAACCCCGAACTCACCTTTACCCTTCCCCCCTATCAGACGGCATGTGGGGCCGCAGATATCATGGCACATGTTATGGAAAGGTACTTTACAAATACCCCATACGTTGATTACACCGATCGCCTGTGTGAGGCGACTCTCAAGACCATCATCAAGCATGTACCCCTGGTTCTATTGAAGTCGGATAACTACGATGCCCGGGCAGAGATCATGTGGGCTAGTACCCTTGCTCATAATGACCTCTTGAGTACAGGGCGAACTGGGGATTGGGCATGTCATCAGATTGAACATGAGTTAAGTGGTATCTATGATGTCCCCCACGGAGCGGGTCTAGCTGTCGTTTTTCCCGCTTGGATGAAATATGTCTACCATCACGATCTCCAGCGGTTTACGCAGTTCGCCGTTCGGGTATGGAATGTAGAACAGGATTTCTTCGACCAAGAGAAAACGGCACTAGAGGGCATTCGACGTATGGAGGCATTCTTCCAGTCCATCGGCCTACCGATCCGCTTGGAGGAGCTAGGGATTCCCGATGACCGCTTGGAAGAAATGGCCCGGAAATGCCGTAAAGGTGCTGACGGCACTGTGGGCAATTTCGTTAAGCTCACCACAGAAGACGTTCTAAGTATCCTGAAGCTAGCCAAATAAGTTGCTGCAAACAACCAATGAGCAGGGATAAGCATCGGATAATAAAGATGGCTTATCTCTGCTTCGCTCTATCCACCAAAGGAATGCTGCTGGAAATCACCAGCCATTTTGCCCCCGTATCTGATCTTGGCGTGCCCTGGCCCAGCTTCTCAGCCAATGACGCTCCGGCTCGGGGATAGGCCCATTGGACTCTTCAACTATGTCGTAACCATCGAAACTGTCCTCTAGTATAAACCCATATTCCTCGCCATTATCTTCATCGTATTCCAGAATCAACTGACCGCGAATCTGCCATTTTCTCAGCACAGGATCCCACGTACAGCTATTCACTTCTGCATATCGTTCTACCGGGGTAAACCCTGGGGGAACCTGCTTACCCCTATTCATCCAGACTCCTCCTATGCTCAACAGCCATGTTTCGAGGGTGCCCACATGTGACCGTATACTCTCACCCTACGAGTCTCCCTAGGTATACTCCCCCAGATGGTTCAATACAATGTAGAGAGATATGGAGCCTAGAGGTGATTTTGCCGTGATCTATGCTTCCCGCTTCCTGCGGAAGACTCGGCCAGCCATGATGGGGCCTGATGTCCATTGGATGAAAAATGCTCTTGCCCAGCTAGGATTGCTCACGCAAGATGAGCCCTCCTGGGAATTCGATACCCAAACAGAGGCGGCAATTCTCCGCTTTCAAAGGCTGCACTACCTGCCTGTGGACGGGGTTGTCGGTCCTGCTGCATTTCGGGCTCTATGGACCGCCCTAGATGGCATGGCAAGAGATAGCAGGCTACCGGCAGCATCCTCGCAACCACCTGATTACCCAGCCATCCTTCTGCACGTTGATGGTGGACGGTGTTTGCTGCATCATTTCTCCCAAGGCCACCTCCAAGATTCTTATCCAATTGCCCTGGGGTCACCCAATACCCCTACTCCGGGCGGCTATTGGCATATTATCTCCCGAGAAGCCCATCCCGATAGCTTTTTTGGTACCAGGTGGTTAGGACTCTCCATCCCCTTTGGTGCCTATGGCATTCATGGAACGGATAACCCAGAATCTATTGGGAAAAAGACAACCCATGGCTGTATCTATATGGTCAACTCACAGCTCGAAGCGCTTTTTCCACAGATTCCCCTTGACACGCCGGTGATTATTACCGGGCCGCTAGCGACAGGGCGAATGCTGGAGCCGGGGGTATTACCCGGCCGTGATATTCAAAGAATTCAAACCATCTTACAGGCTTTACACCTCTTTGACGGACACCCTGACGGTCGTTATACCGCCGCCACAGCTGCCGCCATAGCCTCATTTCAAAGGTTAGAGGGGCTGACTGTCAGTGGCAATGTATGCCCTTACACTCACGAGGCCCTGGAGAAATCCTTTGATATCGCCGTGGGATCGGTAAGGCCTTAGGTCTTGATTCTAACCCGCTGCAGTAGAATGTGCCCTTGGTAAATAGCGGAGGTCCTACTGCCGCAATAGGAACCAGCCTCCAGCCGCTAGCAGCGCGCCTCCCACCCACCTCCACCAAGTGAACGGCAACGGTTGCAGGCCAAACAGCCCAAAATGATCTATGATACAGGCAGTGAGTACCTGAGCCACAATGATCGCTGTAGTGGCCGATGCCACACCTACCTTGGGGATGCTAGCAGCAACTGTAAAAACAATGGCAACTCCCAATACGCCTCCCAGCCACGTATACCATGGTCCGCTCCATAGCTTTTTGAGGCTACCATCACCTACCAGGGGCAGAAGACCCACGGCCAGTAGTGTTCCGGTAATCTGCACTAGGAAGGTGGCCTCCCAGAGCCCTGCCAGTTTACCTAAAGCTGAGTTCAAAGAACCCTGCAAGGCCATGAGTGCTCCTGCTAAGGCAGCAATTAACAGTGCGACTAATCTGCTAGTCACAGGCGACCTCCTCACCTACACCACTTTAGTATCTGCAGCCAGGGGAATAGCGTATGCTCGGAAGGGTTTCCTTTTGCTGCCACGAAATAGGCTCAATAGACTAGGAAATTCTCTCTCAAGGAGGGAACGAATAATTGCAGCAAGCTCCGTCTTTCACCTACGCTCTAGATATTGGGACCAGGACAATCGCCGGTATTGTGCTAGAGCGACAAGCTTCTGCCTATCGGATCGTGGCAGGCAAGATAGCAGAGCAAGAA
>JAAZLW010000100.1 GCA_012799135.1 Bacillota bacterium
CTTACTGACAGATGTATGATCTTGGCAGGGTTTTTCAAAATACAATCAGCGACTTTCTTCAGGGCATCTGACAGCTCGACATACTCACTCTTGATTCTCAATAGACAATCCTGTCCTCGGTTATCTAGCCCAAGTTCATCAAGCATGCATCTCTCTCCCAATTTTAACTTGATATGTGGTGAGAATCACTATCCTAGTATCTCTTTCTGCATAGAATGAAAGAATCCTTCTTGGGTCGTGTGATTATGAAAGATATATTCCTACTCATGCGGTGGCAGCAATCTGAAGTTTATCATCAACTTTGAACACAGGTCATGCCGTACCCCTTAATTCGCCTCTAAACAAGAAAGCCCCTACAACCTCTTTTTGGGAGATTGGGGCTCAAAAACGTACCTGGATTATGCGCAGTTTCGCCTCAAGAAGCCCGCCCACTGATGCTCGCTGAGAATCTTGATGCGGCCAGTGCCAGTTACCGCCACCGACGTGAGTATTTGACTCTTGGGCAGATTTCTGCTGAGCCAGGGAGTTTCAGCTAACCGCCTGGGCCTGACCCGCTTCTCCCATGGCACGCTTGAGAACCTGGCGACGTGCATAACAGAAGCTCCCCACTTGACCAAGCCCTGCTAACGTCCACGTAACGGGATAGCATACAAAAAGAATAACCACTGTTGGGTACCATTTGAACACCGTAGCCAGCCAGACAATGCGCATAAGGCAGGCACCTACTAGCGTGCAGAGCATTGGCAGTATGGAATAACCCATCGCCCGGGTAAGGCCTGGATAGACATTCATCACGCCACAGGTGAAATATGCAGCCATCTTGATCTTCAAGCGAAGCATCCCCAGGTCGATAACCTCTAGGTCAGATGTATAAAAGCCCAGCAGTGACCTGCCGAAAAACAAAATCGCACCACCTAAGACAAGCCAAGTGGCGAAGATTAGGATCGCACATACCTTTGCAATAGCATCGATTTGATGATATTCTTTCGCTCCCATGCTCTGACCGGTAAAGGTGATGGCTGAGTTGTAATAGGCGTTCATGGCCGTACCGACAAAGCCTTCCACATTTCCTGCAGCAGCATTAGCCGCCACCATGATAGACCCAAAGGAGTTGACAGCTGACTGAATTAACACATTAGAAATAGAAAACAGTAACCCCTGTAGGCCAGCCGGCAGACCGATTCTCACTATGTCTTTTAGCTTATGTCCATCAATCCGCAGTAAATTGAAACTAAAACGTAAAGGCCCATCACTTCTCGAAAGACAGACCATAATTAGCAAGGTTGAAAGATACTGTGAAATGACTGTGGCCCATGCCACACCTGAAACGCCCATATGCAGCCCAGCCACGAAGGACACATTAAGTATCACGTTTACAATGCCGGTGATTGTTAGGTAGTACATTGGTCGGCGACTATCACCCGTGGCCCGTAGTATAGCTGCACCGAAGTTGTAGACCATGCTGGCAGGTAAGCCAAGAAAATAGATTTTGGTGTAGAGAACCGACAGGTCGATGATGTCTTCTGGAGTACCCATAATGCCCAGTAAAGGCTTACAGAGAACTAAACCTGCTACCATGACTATTACTCCGCTAATTGCGCTAATGGCGATGGAAGTGTGAACAGACCGGCGTATATGATCCGGCTCATCCGCGCCGTAATCTTGCGCCACGATGACACTTGCACCGACTGATAAGCCCATAAACAGGTTGACGATGAGGTTTATCAGCGGGCCTGTTGCTCCCACTGCGGCAAGTGCCTCACTACCTGAAAAACGTCCTACAACTACCATGTCAGCAGCATTGAACAGCAGTTGTAGGACATTCATTGCCATGATAGGCAAAGCAAAAACCAATATTCTACTCAAAAGCGACCCGGTGTGCATGTCCGAGTCATAGTTCTCTGAGTCCATAGGGATTTCGGCTTCCTCTTCTCTTGCTGGATTAGATTCGTACTAGTGCATCACAACATACCTATGTTAACAATTTCTGCTGTTCCACCGCAGGATATCCTTTTGAGCAACGCTTGGATCTCTGGCTGATGCTACTTGAATCCACTTCCATCCAGTCGTCACCGATTAGCGAAAAGAATCTACTGGGAGATCGGCTTCTGCCTCTATCACCAAGCATATGGCCACTCATGAATAAGTATTGTATTGAAGCGGCCGCTCGTTTCGCTATGCTCTGGGTCTTGCCTGAGCCGACAGGGGCATGAAGTATGGCACTACCGCTCTGAAAGTCAACGAACTCCTTCTGCTCATGGGTAAGGGTGACCTCACGCGTAGCCATACCCAAACTCCTTTCGAAGTCTTTTTGACGGGCAACCGACTTAGTCATATCTTCTGATCGAATGCGATGATCCCCTCCTAGTCCGGTACCCGTAGTCACTGCAAGGGTCTGTGATGTGTGTAACGTTACTGTTTCTAGTCATCTTCTTCACCTTTCTTGGGTGCCAGCCCACTATGGTGAGATTACTCCAGAAGGACTACGTGAGTTCCTGTATGAATGGGCTCTGCTTTCCATAGCTCGTTATGGTCAGGCGTTCTCTCGCCCGAGTCGCCGACACAAACAGCAGATTCCGCTCCTTGCGCAATGCTTCATCATATCCTTGTCCATCGATCCCACTATCTATGGCCCGCTCATGGGGTATTACATTGTCATTGACTGCGACAACGAACACGATGGGATACTCAAGACCCTTGAGCCTGTGCATGGTGCCAATGTGAATCTTGCCTGGTTGTAGTTCATCATTACTTCTACCGGCTATCTGGCAAGGCAGGCCCCGCCGTTCTAGCTCTTCCGCGTACCATCGGACTAGGTTATTTGTCCTGGCCATGATGCAGATGCTCTCCGGCTTTTGAGTTCTTAGAAGGTTTGCTAATGAACTACAGATATAGTCATTTTCCTCCCTCTTGGTCTGGAAATGCCTGATACACGGCTCATCCCCGTTGAAGAGCGACTGATAGCCGCGTAATGTCTCTTCTCCTCCGTCTAGATCGTCAGTCTTCTCACCACCGAGTAGACCCACGGACCAGCGACGTATCTCCTCTGTAGTCCTATAATTGATGCGCAACCGCCGAGCTCGGCCTCTCACCTCGATACCGCATTGGCTAAGCACCACCGGCCGACCATAGATGCGTTGGTGGGAATCGCCTACAATGAACAGATCATTGGGTCCCCGTGGCACCATAGCCCGCAGCAGTCTGTAGACGCAGTTATCCATGTCCTGAGCCTCATCGATAATAATGGATCTAAAAGGTGGCGACGCCTGGCCGCTCTCAAGAATATCCAGTGCTTCGGTCACCAACTCGTACCATTCAGATACACCACGCTTGGCCTTCGATGCTTGGAAGGCTTCGAATACCTTCCAGAGATCTGCCCTCTCTCGGCGCCCTAACCCTTTCCCCCGACCGACCCGAGAAACACGTAGATACTCGCTGCGCTGGGTAATGCCCTCATGGCAGACTACTGACTCCCATTCGTCCCTGCAGAAAGCTGGATCCCAGCTAGGATCATGCACTTCCTCCCAGGCCTCTTTCCAGCATTCCTGTAGTGTCGCATCATTGGCAATCCTCGGTGCTCTGCCGTTCTCCTCGAGAAACCGCTTTGCCCACTGATGTATGTTGACAATCTCCACACGGCTTGCGAACTCTTCATCATAGTTGATTAGGCTCTTGAAGCTATCCGCTATACTCTCAGCCAGGTTGACGGTGTATGTTGTAAACAAGAGCCGCTCACCCGGTGCCAAGTGGTACTTGGCTAGGTATCTAGCCCTGTGCAGCGCCACCACAGTCTTGCCAGTCCCTGGCCCACCAGAGACCCGGGCTGGCCCGCCAAAATCCCTGCTAACTAAGGCTTCTTGGGATGGATGTAGGAAGACTCGCCACTTTTCCAAAGGGGCATTTAGGACAGCATCGAGTTCCTTGGCATCTTCTATTAAAGTAAAGCGGCGGCGCGACTGCTTGTTATCCAAAGCAGCTTGGAGATCGTCAGGATCGATCGGATGGTCAGGAGCTGTCATTTCTGCCAGTATCTCCTCTGCTGACAGGCCAGCTGCAAGACCATAAAGTGCCTCGTATACCTCTGGCGAAATGTGGGGTAGCAGCCTTTCAAGCTGCTCAACTGTCTCCAGCCGACGCACCGTTGGCATAAGAAGCTCTGGAACCCCACAGTTGAGCAAAGTCTCATCGTCGATCTCTGCTAGCAGTTCTGTCTGTGTCTTATTAACTCGCTCCCAGTCCTCTGACCTGTCCTCTTCCCTTACCACCTGCTCGGCCTCGACAACATTGGTGATCTGAAGAACGCCGGTTCTAGGATTCACACCGAAATCCCTTCGACACGCCCACTCCATGGCTTCGTCGTGGTTATCTACCCAGGCAAGGATGTGAGCATTGCCCTTTCTCGGACGCAGCACAATTGCTCTGTAGTCACGATCTATCCGTACGGTGTATACGTTGTCATTTCTGGCTCCCCTCAGCCGCTCAAAGTTTGTCCCGGGAGCCGTTGGGTTTTCCTGGAACTTCCTGATAAACTCACTAACCCTCCGCCTTTTCTGCAAAGGCAAGCGTTCGAGTTGCTCAAGCAGATCTGTAGTAACCGATACACTGGGAGCGATCATGGGAGCTGCTCCTTTCTGATAGAATTCCACAGCACAAGACCTCCGTCTGCTTTTGCGCTATCAAGGTCAAATACCGTCCACCCCATCCCCTCTAGGCGTGAGCATAGTTTTTCATTGGGTAGGATCACAACCACTTTGACTTCACCCCATATCAGTTCACCATTACCCACCACCCTGCCGTTGGCCACAATATCCACGCCCACTTCAGGCAAAGGCAGCCGTCGTCTTGCGCACTCCTGCACAATGGGTGCATATTCAGGGTCGCAGAGGTCCAATATCTCTTGTAGGGCTTCTTGATCAACCATTACGCCGGACTCTTGCGAGCTAGATAGGACTATGGAGGTACTTTCATCGAGACTACTGGATACGGTCTCGGCGTCGGGAGGCTCAAGACCAAGGGCAGCTAGCCAATCCTTCTCCGTTATCTTCATGCGGCTGCTGGGAACAATGACACTTCTAGCAAGCTCTTCTTTATGCTGTAAAAGTCTGTGGAGCACTTCTTCCACCGTCCCCCGAGGGAAGCTCTCTTCTGTGACAATGGGTATGTAGACATACACCGGTCTTTGCTGTCCAAAGCGATGTACTCGGTCCGTAGCCTGCTGCTCCACAGCCGGGTTCCACCAGCGAGTGTAGTGAATCACATGATTAGCCCCAGTAATGGTTAGGCCCACGCCGGCGGCTTGGGGCGACAAAATCATGACATCAAATCCTGACCCACGATTGAAACTCTCAACGATATCAAATCTCCGCTTACTGGTACCATTGATTATCCTAGGGCGAAAGCCGAACTGATCAAGGATGACCTTAGCCAGAAGATCCTGCATCTTCCGAACACGGGTGAAGATCAGGGCCTTCTCGCCTTTGACTCTGACTTGCCGTAGTATGTCCATGGTCTTTCTCAACTTAGGACACATCGTCAGCAGCTGACTTATGCTCAAGTCCTGCCAATTATCCATCTCTATTGCTGGGTGAGCGCAAATATCCAGTAACCTATGTATGGTCTCTAGAGCCGCACCTCGCTTATCTCCGGTTCTACACTTGAGATCTGCTATGGCATCAAGGTAGAGCCTTTCCTGCTCAGGGCCAAGAGCCACGGGTTCTACCACAATTCTCTTTGGGGGTAGTTGTTTGGCAGATTCCCCTTTGGTGCGACGGCGATAAACAGGTTGGATGCGGGATAGGAGCTGCGCCTCTACCTTCTGCCGCTCCTCTAGGTCAACCGCCCTCTCTAAGGGTAGCTCGTACTCCTGCCGAAACTCCCTGTAACTACCCAAAAGGCCCGGTTGACTGTAATCGACGATAGACCACAGCTCTCCTAGGCTGTTCTCCACCGGGGTTCCAGTGACAGCTAAGCGCATTTCTGCTTTCATTGCCTTGCAGACTCGGGATCGCCCAGTAGTAAAGTTCTTCATGGCCTGGGCCTCATCACAGACCATCAGCTGCCAAGACACTCTGCCTAGCATAAGCTCGTCTCTAGACAGTGTCTCATAGGTAGTAAGCACAACATCAACAGACTCCAGCTGATCGCTGTGTCTTTTTCGACTGAGCCCCATGTGCTTTTGCAGTTGAACGCCGGGGAGAAATCTCACAAGCTCGTTCTCCCAATTGTCAACTAGAGCTACGGGAGCAACAACTAGGGAAGGGCACAAGTGTCTTCTTTCCAGCAACCAAGCCATGAAGGCAATCACTTGTACTGTCTTACCCAATCCCATCTCGTCTGCTAAAAGTCCTCCCAAAGGTATGCTGTAGAGTCCCTGCATCCAGGCATAGCCCTGGGTCTGAAAGGGATACAGCTGACCCCGAAAACTATCTGGAAGGGCAGTCGTCAAACCACCTGCGCCTCGAGCAGTTAATGCTCGGCGCCTATCTATGAGGAAACTATCGTATTCAAGATCATCAATGTTGGCGTAGATCTCCAATATATAGTCTAGACGGCCTGACTCCACTTGGCCTTGGGGAGCAAGTTTTCTTAGTTCTTCGTTAGCTCGGGTTAGCTCCGCAACGTTCCGGGGGAGTTCTATCCATCTATTGCCATGCTGTACCCATCTGGCCCCTTCGGGCGCCTGTTTAGCCAGATCAGCTAGTATGTCGCGATCTAGCTTTTCAACCAGCGCTGTTTCACTGGTATCATCGACCAAAGCGTCTTCTAGATGCACATCTATGCCAATATCAAACCAACCGTTGTCCCTCTCTCTGGCCCGAATATATGGACGTGCTTTGTATACTCTTATTCCCAGAGCTTTTACTCTATCGCTATACTGCGATAGGTCTATATCCAGCCCATCAGGAAGAACAGCCTGTGGATTTTGAAGGAATTTTGGAACCTGTTCTCCCTCAATGATCTGGCTTTCCTCGATTAGCTTCAACTTCTCTTGCACAGGCTTTGATAGAATGCCTCGGAGGCGTTGCCCATCGGGCCCACGACGTGTAATATGGGGATTGCGGGAAGATAATTGGCTTACATCCAAAGTCGCCGGTGGATCTGGAAACACCGGATGCAGCATTATCTTGTCTGCACTACTAATCTCTATGTCTACATCCACATCAGCGGGATAGTAGTATTCCTCTCTTTCTAGATACTCATCTAGCTCAGCGCCTAGAGCCTTCGCCCTAGCCTTGATTTCAGCCAGGTATTCAAACTGATCCTGACGTTCCTTAGGATGCTCCCTGATCCGATCCAGGAGCTCAACAACAGGCCGTTCTAGCAGTACCACATCATCTTTGGCAACTACGATAGCGTCACCGACGCGTCTAGCCAAAGGCAGGCGTCCTCTATCTCTATCTCTAACTACAGGATCTATATAAAAATCCGGTAAACCCACGGCTGAGTTTGCATGTAAGTCTATGTCCACCGGTTGTCGGGGCGGGATCTTCAGAATTCTAGTCGTTTCACCAGGGAGACGGTCTATACTGTCATATGGTATATGGTAATAACCACCCTTGTCCTCTTCCAAAATCCCATCAATCCAAAGTCCCTCGAGGGCAGCTAATGCCGGAAGATGCTTCTGCTGAAGCATGCGATGACTGGGCAAGAGCCCCTGGTCCACAGGGAAATGAATAGTCCGCACAGCTCTCTGCCCTTCCCTTAGGAAGCAACCATATTGCACGCCAGCCTGCGTAAACTGCCGATCGATTACTATGAGATCCTCCGGAGCAGGCCGTAGGAGCTGTCTGAGCCAGGTAACCACTCTACCCTCTCCTTATCTTATTAGTCTAGCCACTCGGCCATAATACCTGTTCTGCCAACTCCCGCCGTGGATGATCCTCAGCATGCTGGTTTCCTGATCTTTTAGGAGGGATTGCGCCCCAATCGGGCGCCTTCCCAAGGCATACGACTCATAGTCCCGTTCGTATATGGCTCTGGGATAAATGTAAGCAGCATTCCCTATGTCCAGGAATTCAATGACTGCTATCCGCTGGAAAACCAGGAAAATAGCCTTGGTGTTACCAGCATTTCTGACTTGGGCATCCTCGAGATACTCTTTGAACATCCTCCAAAACTCCAGTCTTTGGCTATCACGGCCCAGTCTGTCAAAGAAGTTTACTACCTTACACCAGCCCAGCCACTTAGTGAACTTCCTTCGACTCTCCTCAGAGATCCCTTCCCAGAGTTGGCGTCCCTCTGGCTCATCAGGTCTGTGGAGGCACCGCAAAGCATGGTTTAGTACAACGTCATGTTCCTCCAATTCACCTGAAGAAAACATCTGAAGGTAGTTGTCTATAACCACCCGGTAGTCATCTATCCATTGGTGCCAGATCTCATCTAGGGCTCCTTGGATGAACCCCGAAGCCTCTTTTACTCTATATACTCCGCGATGAGCTAGAAGAAAGTACTGTCTCAAAAGCTCCAAGGCCAGAGGCGAATCAGGGCTAATCTCATATAGTTCGATGAGGTTAGTAAAGGAGTAGAGGTGCCTCAAGAACACCTCTGCAAGATATGCCACCGGATCATCTGATTCCATGGCGTCAAATAGGTTCGCTGTTACCTCTGGCACCCGCCCCAGGCTTCCCTGGGAGACCCCTCTGGAAACCAACGCTGGTAGGTATCGATCAGCATAGAACGACTGGAAATGCTCCCATGCAGATCTGGCATACCGCGTCTTCCAGCGACTTAGGAGGAGCTTGACTGCCACAGGTTTAGCCTTATCTGCGTCTACAATCTGCGAAAACCCATAGCTTACGAGATCGACCTCTTGCGTAGAAAACCTGTCGGCTGTCCTTTCGATTTCGGCCTCACCGATGGCGCGCAAAGCATCCAGGATTTCTTCCAGATCCAACCCTTTGGGTGCCACTTGCTCAGAGAAACCGTAGTTATTCGGAATTTCCGCAGAGATCTGGTCTACTACTTCTTTCAGATTGTCGGGCTGAAAGCGAAAACTGGGAATCACCCATTTCCAACTCATAGTGCATACCACCTGTTATTTCCCCAACAACTCTTGAACTTGCTGAATAAGCTCATCATCCCTCAGGCGGAACTGAAACTCCACACGGCGGGAGTTGTCCCACTCGATGGCTCCATTGACCTTAAGAGGCTGACTCCATGAGCGGCCATTAGCCGTTAGCACAGTATGAACCAAGGATTTCTCGGGGAAATCGGGGAACTCCGGACTCAATACATAGCGAACCACTGCATAGGCCCTACGTTGAGACAAATCCAGATTATATAAGTAGGATCCTGTGTTATCTGTGTGGCCTTCCACAATAATTTGAGCCACATGGGGGTGAAACTGAGGGCTAAGAATTATGCCCATATACTTAGGGATAAACTGCTGTAAGTGCTCCTTGCCGCTATCGCTAATATCAGTGCCGTCGACTTCGAAGAATACACCACCTTGAAAGCGGATAGCCCCCGTTTGAGCATCCACCTCAACCCCAATAGCCTCATCTTCAAACTCCTGCCGTAAAGCCTCAATGATATCGGACTTTATCCCCAACAGCCTATCAATCTGGCCTTGTTTGGCAGTAAGAGCTGATTGCGCTTGCTGCAGCTCTGTCTCGATCTTGACTAAGGTTCTTTGCTTCTCCTCGTGGGCCGTTTGAAAGCTGTAAACCATTAGGGTTAGAAACAGAATGAAAACCATCAGGAGTCCA
>JAAZLW010000345.1 GCA_012799135.1 Bacillota bacterium
AGCTGTGGTCCTAAATGCTGCTGGGCACCTTTGATTTCTTTAAGAGCGGCACGTTCTCTGATTCTGACAAGGTTTGCCGGTAATTGCAGCTGTTTGGATATTTGTTCGGCAATTTGAGGAGTAAGACTGCCTCCGCCAATCAACATTACCCCTTTAGGGGGCCCTTCATTTAATGCTGATATTTCACTGCTGATTTTAGCTGCTAGTTGGGAAACCGCTGGTTTAATCAGTGTTAATACAGAACTGCTGTCAATTTCCCTTTGATTACCTAAAACATCCTCACAACTTATAGATTTAGAACTCAACTGACATTTTACTTTTTCGGCTTCCATAAAATCCAGCAGGTATTTATCGGCAATAATTCTTGTAATTAAATCGCCAGCTTCCGAAACCATGCCGTAAGCTTTAATGGTTCCGTTGGCAGAGATTGCTATATCTGAAGTGCCGGCACCTATATCTACCAAAGCCAAATTAAGCATGCGCATTGATTGAGGTACAACTGTATGCATAGCAGCAATAGGTTCCAGTGTCAGCGATGACATTCTAAGTCCGGCAAGGCGTAATGCACTAGAAAGTGAATCGATTACAATTCTAGGAAGAAAAGTGGCAATTATTTCTACTGAAGCTGAGTATCCTTGGTGTCCGAGTAAGTTTTGAATAGGCTGATCATCGAGATAACGCTGAATAGTAGTATATCCGACACACAGAAAAGTATCTATTGAAGTTCTAGATTTATGCTGATTAATTTGGTTTATGGCATCTTGAAGAGCGCTAAGTTCAAGTTCATGCAGTTTTTGAGGTGTTATTTCTTGATTCGGTTCAAGTTCTTTTGTTGCTTGACCATGCTGAGTTATCAGCGAACGTCCTGCGGCTGCTACTGCAGCCTGAGTTACAGATTGATTCGTGTATTTGGCAATTTCATCACAGACTTGCTTAATCACTGCTGCAACTTTTGGAATGTCATGGATTTGACCATCCTGCATAGCTGTGGGCAGCTGCTCTTTAATTACGGTATGCAGGATTTCATAAGAATCAGACGTTTTTCTCATAAGTAGGCCTGCAATTTTGCGTGTGCCAATATCCAGTGCAAATATGCATGGAGTATTCATTTTCATCCACCTTTACAATTATTCAATAAAATACTTTCACATAAGTGTTAAGTATTGGTTGGCAGGGAAAGGTCATCGTAGAGTAATGTTTCAATTATTTAATACATATATAATATTCTTGATCTACTTTAAAAATCCTCTGCCAATAGTGCCAATTAAAAGAAGCCTAAAAAAGAACTACTGATCTTCTCTCTTCGGTGCATGCTGTTTCTCTACCTCGGTGATTAGAAGCTCCATTTGGTCGACTAACGAACTAAATACTGCTAAAGCATTGTTAATTGGTTCAGACACCGTCATATCTACTCCGGCCTGTTTTAGTTGATTAAGTGGGTAGTCGGAACCTCCGCTTGACAAGAATTCCAAATATCGTTTAACTGCAGGTTCTTTTTCATTAAGAATTTGTTCAGATAAGGCTACTGCTGCAGAAAACCCGGTAGCATATTTATATACATAAAACGGGCGGTAAAAATGTGGTATTCTTGCCCATTCTATTGCAATTTCAGGATCGCTGATCACATTTGGACCATAGTATTTTTGGTTAAGTTCATGGTAGATTCGGGACAGTCCTTCCGCCGTCATTGGATTTCCTTGTCCAATCTGATCATGAACGATCATTTCAAATTCAGCAAACATTGTTTGTCTAAATACAGTACCACGAAATTGTTCAAGATAATGGTTTAATAAATACATTCTGTATTTAACATCATTTGTTTTATTCAGCAAATAATTCATTAATATGCATTCATTTACAGTAGAAGCTACTTCGGCTACAAAAATCGTATACTGAGAATTAAAAAACTCCTGGTTTTTACTGGAATAAAATGAATGCATTGCATGACCCATTTCGTGGCTAAGTGTAAACATGTCATCAAATGTGTCATTATAATTCAATAAGACGTAAGGGTGTACCCCATAAATATCCGCTGAATATGCTCCGCTTGTTTTACCCACGTTTTCAAACCAATCAATCCAACCACCGGTTAGACCTTTAGTCAAGTCATTAATGTACTGCTGTCCTAGAGGTACAAGGCCTAATTTGACGGTTTTTACGGCTTCAGCCGGAGGAATTTTTATATCCATATCCTTAACTAGCGGTACATATATATCATACATATGTAATTCATCTAGTCCTAATAAACGCTTTCTTAAATCAATATAGCGGTAAAACTGTGGTAAGCTGTTATGCACTGTGTTAATCAAATTATGATATACTTCAGGCTTAATATTATCAGCATCTAGCGCAGCTTCTAACGCGGAATTATACTTACGAGCTGTTGCGAAAAACTTAGCTTTTTTCACAGCAGAGGTATAAGTAGTTGCTAAAGTGTTTTTCCACTTGGAATATGTAGAATACATTGCTTTGAATGCATCTTTACGTACCCTTCTGTCCTTGCTTTCCATAAACTGTATATAGCGACCGTGACTTAGCTCTACCTCATTTCCATCCTCATCTTGAATTAGAGGAAATCTAAGATCAGCATCATTAAACATCCGGAAAATATTGCTTGCAGATTGAGCCATCTCACCTGCACTTGCTAGCAATTCTTCTTGTTCGGCAGGTAGAGTATGAGGTTGCATTCTCATAATATTTTCTAAATAATGCTGATAAACACTTAACTCTTCGGTCTGCTGGATCCACTGCTTAATCGTCTCTGCAGGCAGACTTATAATTTCAGGTTCAAAATAGGCGGACTTAGCGGCTGCTACTGCTAATATGCTTAAAATTCGATCTGAGAATTCCTGATATGTACTATTAGTATTATCTTGATCTCTGCTCCTCATAGCATATCCGACTAGTTTATCCAATTTTTTGCCAATTTGTTTCTGTAAATTGAGACATTCAATTAGATTCTCAGCTGAGTCAAGCTTACCGCGATAATCCTGCAGTTTTGGTACTAATTGCTTTAATTCATCAAAGTCTTCTTCCCAAGCCTGATCCGAATGATAGATGTCTTTTAGATTCCATTTGTGCTGATCAGATACTTCACTGCGTAAAAGTAATTCTTTTGGCTGCAAAATTCATCAATCTCCTTTTTATGATTTCAATATCCTGAATACAGATATCTACTAGTATTATACCAAAAACTTTAAAGGAAAGTCTTGCTTTTTGTGGAAGTAATATGTGTCATAATTGCTTAACGCATGGATATAGACTAGATGGGAAGAGTGTTATGAGAAAAATTGACAAATGTTTGGTACAAATTGTACCGAGTCAGAGACAATTGGAATATCAGCAACTGGAATTCTACAGCTTCATTCATTTTACTATAAATACTTTCACCGGTAAGGAATGGGGGACTGGCACAGAGAACCCTTCTATATTTAATCCGACAAAATTCGATGCCGGGCAGTGGGTTAATGCAATTAAATCAGCAGAGATGACAGGATTGATATTAACTTGTAAGCATCATGATGGATTTTGTTTATGGCCAAGCAAATATACAAACCATACGATCGCTAACAGTCCATATAAGAATGGAAAGGGAGATATCGTAAAAGAAGTATCGGATGCTTGTAAGGAAGCAGGAATAAAATTTGGCGTTTATTTATCTCCTTGGGATAGAAACAATCAAGCTTATGGAAAAGGCGAGTTATACGATGATTTTTTCGTTAATCAGTTAACTGAGCTTTTAACAAACTACGGTGAAATATTTTCTGTGTGGTTTGATGGTGCCTGTGGAGAAGGCAGTAACGGCAAAAAACAGGTATATGATTGGGAACGCTATTATAAGGTGATACGTACACTTCAGCCCAAAGCTTGTATTAGTGTATGTGGACCGGATATACGCTGGTGCGGTAATGAAGCCGGCCATACAAGACAGTCGGAGTGGAGTGTTGTTCCGAGAAGAACCAGTGAAACTGAGCTTATAGCAAGTAATAGCCAGAAGGAAGATAATCAGGAGTTTCGGCAAAGAAAGATAACAGCTTCGGATCAAGATTTAGGAAGCAGAGAAATATTAAAAGATGAGATGGAGTTGATTTGGTATCCTGCGGAGGTGAATACATCTATACGACCGGGATGGTTCTATCATGAAGAGGAGGACAATAAGGTCCGTACATTGGAAGAATTAATAAACATTTATTATAATTCTGTAGGTGGTAATGCAACATTTTTACTCAATATACCTCCTACAAAAGAAGGTTTATTTCATGAAAATGATGTGAAAAGATTACATGAGATGGGCGATTATTTAAGACAAGCATTCCGGGAAAACTTACTTGATAGTGCTGAATTATATGCAAATACATACATGAACGGATATGGAATTGAAAACGTTAGGACTGATGACTATGAGACGTATTTTAAAACAGAAGATGGGATAACTGATCTAATCATTGAACTGTCATGGGAAGAGAAACAGGTAATTAGACATATTGTAATGAAAGAAAATATTGCATGTAGTCAGAGAATTGAAAAGTATCTAATTGAGGTAAATCAGGATGGAGAATATAGGATGATTTATGAAGGTACTGTCGTAGGTTACAAACGTATTGTTCCTCTTGATGCAGTAGAGACAGATAAAATACGTATTCATATTCTAGATGCACGAGTTGCACCAACTTTATCCTTCATAGGAGTATATTAAGTAAGAGAAAAGGAGGCAGACATTGTATGGTAACAAGGGAAAAGTTTATGCCAAGCTTCGAGTCGCTAAGGGAATACAAATGCCAGATATTTTGTTGCTCAAGCAATGCATCATGACCACTTTTTTAACTATCCATCAAAACACAATAGGTTCAATTCAATGAATATGGGCCCTAAAAAAGATATATGCGGTTTATGGAAAGCAGCAGCAGACAGACAAGGTTTGCCTTTTGGTTTGACTGAACATCTAGGGGCCAGCTATTCTTGGTGGAAGGTTAACAAATGGTGTGATACATACGGTCCATACGCCGGGGTACCTTACGATGGTAATGATCCTCAATACAAGGATTTTTACTTTGATAATTATGAGCACGTCGACGAAGACAGAACTGACACCCAGCCAACGCCATGGTATACAACAAATAAGAAATTCCAGGATTATTGGCTGGAGGTTATCAAGGAATTAATTGACCTATACAAGCCTGATTTGCTTTACTCTGATGGGGCTCTTCCTTTCGGTACATATCACGTTAGTACAGATGACGATGAAAATTTCATCAATGGTCTTAAGGCTGTCGCATACTTATATAATACTTCAATAGAAACTCATGGTGAAAACCGGGCTGTATATAATCAGAAGGACAGACGCCCCGAGATTTACCGTATAGGTGTACTGGATGTAGAGAGGAGTCAGTTGCCTGGAATAAATACTGGGCCATGGCAGACAGACACTTGTATAGGCAATTGGTTTTATGATGCTAGACAGGAATTTAAAAAACCAGCACACATTATTGAAATGCTTGTAGATATTATCTCCAAAAATGGGACAATGCTTCTTAACGTGCTTCAAAGACCTGACGGTACCATTGACGATGAAACTGTATATATACTTGATGAACTAGCTTCGTGGTTCAAGGTATGCCAAGAAGCTGTTTACGGTACACGTCCATGGCGGACTTTTGGGGAAGGCGAATCTCGTGTGCTGATCAGTGGTTTTCGGGAAGAAAGACTGAAGTGGAATAGCTCGGATTTTCGCTTCACCTCAAAAGGCAAAACCTTATACGCATTTATAATGAAGGCGCCTGAAAATAGAGTAGCGGTAATAAAGAGTCTTTCTGAGCAGGAAAAAGTTGCATCCGTCAGATTACTGGGAGGAGATAAGCTACCATTTACCCAATCCTTCGGTACACTTACAGTTAAGCTTCCGCACAAGCTTCCGACGGCTTATACAAACTGTATTGCCTTAGAGCTTGAGTAATCAGCAGAGGTGATTAGTTCAATAGCATGCTTGTTTGTGGAGCAGCTTCATTCTATAAATATGTGGATTTACGGATTATTTGGAACGCTGTATGTGGAAAAGTGGCTATCATTCATCAAATGTGGATGACTGGAAACGCATTTATTCAATCGCAAAAGCATACGGAATAAACCATTTTAGGTTTCATTCCTGGTGTCCTCCTGAAGCTGAATATTTACTGCAGCTGACGAAAAAGGTGTCATTCTGCAAGCGGAATTACCATTGTTCGGCTATATAGCCCCTCCTCTTGGAGAGGACAAGGAAAGGGATAGTATCTATTAATCATCAAAGAAAAGAGTTTATAGGTAGACACCTAACCTATTAGGTATTTAAAAAGGAAGGATATCTAAAATGACTCTTCTCAATACATAAATCATCAGTTATAATGATATTATCAGAATTACCTAGGTTGAGGAAGTTTGGCATTAATCCCTATTTCTGCTAAGGTGTTTCGTAATGGACTGAAGTCATTTGTTAACCTTAGTGATTGCCAGCACCACATAATTGGAGCATTAACACGAATTGTAGTAAGATCCTGGTAAAGAACTGCTTTTGAACGGTCTTTCCTGAGATTAGCTCCAGCTTTTCCCGGCAGTTCTTTAGCTGAGTCAAGGATGTTTTTCAGATTGCCGTATTTAGTTAACCATTTAACGGCAGTCTTAGGGCCGACTAACTTAATTCCGGGGATGTTATCACTAGCATCACCCATGAGAGCTTTCAGATCGGGAATTAACTCTGGCTCTACATGCCATTCATATCTAACAATATCCGGAGTGTATATTTTGTTCTTTTGGCTGTTGGGAATGAGAACACTAATCTGCTCATTGACTAATTGGAGTATATCACGATCTATTGTAATAATATAGGCTTCAATATTGTCAGGTAGGCTGTTTGCGATTGTGCCGATAACATCATCCGCCTCATAACCAGGAAGCTGAAGAATGGGAATTTCACAGGCGGCTAAAACTGATTCAATCATCGGAAGTTGGAGTTCAAGTTCCTTAGGCATTGGCGGGCGATTAGCTTTATATTTAGGATACATTTTGTGTCTAAAAGTAGGTTGTGGGTGATCCGATGCCACTACTAAGTATTCGGGTTGTATTTGATTTATTAAGGATGTCAGAGTATTATAAAAACCAAGAACTGCATTGATGGCAGTCCCTTTAATAGTACGAATAGAATTGGGTAAACCAAAATAGGCGCGATATGTAAGAGCAAATCCGTCTATTATAACACAGCATTCTTTCAACGTAAGCACTCCTTTAGCTGCTTAACCTGTTTAAGTATATCATATTATACTGCTTAAAGCTAGGTTGTGACGATATAGTATATTTTAATGCGTGTATGCTCAATAATAATTGAACATAGATAAAAAATCTGATAAGGAGAGAACTATATGGCTTTTTTGATTGGCTTGGACATAGGGACATCGGGAGTAAAGGCATTATTAGTTAGTATTGACGGTAAT
>JAAZLW010000101.1 GCA_012799135.1 Bacillota bacterium
AACCGGGTCCATGAGAGCCAAATGGCTTCCCTTACCGACACTATCGTCTCACCCATTGTCCTCAACGCTGCCCGTGTGGTGGCGGTACTTATGGTGGCTATTGCCGCCGGGCTGTTGACTATGGTAGCCTATTATCCCTACACGGCCACCAAGATGGGGCATATTTTTGAGCCTGAGCTGTATTTTGCCAGTTTCCTTATCTTGATGCTCCCTGCCCTTTGGCTAGGCAGTCTTTTTGCAGCCGTCTTCTACCAGACCACTCGGCGGGTCGACATTAGCTTTATGCTCATAGCCGCGTGTGTGCTGCTCAGTATGAGCCAGTTTTTTCACGGAGACTTTATCCTGCGTTGGGCAAATCCCAGTATCCCTGTCTATTCGGATGATTTCAGCAATGCCTTAGCACTGCGCATGGCACTCTATAATCGTCTTTTCTGGTTGGTTGTACTGGTGGGGCTCTGGCTTCTCTCTACACTATTCATCCGGCGGTACGAAAAAGGGGCTTTGGGATCATTGGTGTGCAATATGCGAGAATTTCGTGTTATTCCTCTCTTGGCCGTGGTGTTTCTTGCCAGTGGAGTTGGCATATATATGTATCAACCTTTCGTTAATCATAGTCCCTTTGAGCCAGAGTTCTTTGACTACGATTGCTATGATGGACTCTTCATTATATCCACCCATGTTGATGCCACACCGGATGTTAGGCGCGGCACTCAGCACGGTACGGTGACTTATCGCATTCGCAATGAAAACACCGAACCAATGGAGCAGAAGTTGGAGCTTAACTGTGGTTATACTGTACACCGTATGATGGTCAACGGGCGGCCCATTGAGTTTACGGATTTGAACAATGATCAATGGACAGTAAAGCAAATTACCTTCATGTTGCCACCTGAGGAAGATATCGAGCTAGTAGTTGAATATGGAGGTTTCCCGCAGCTCTGGAGTCTTGTGGAGACCAGTATGAACGGTGACCAGATCAGTAGGCATTATATTGATCTCAGCAAGGCCAGTTTTGCCCCTGTGCTCTACATCTTTTTGTACTACGAAGAGCCACCCATGATTACCGCTAATATTACCCTGCCCGGTAACCTAACACCTGTTGTCATGGGCGGTGATGTTGAGTTGCTCAAAGCAAACGCAGATGGAACCAAGACATGGCGAGCTTGGGAAGATTGCAGCCTGGGTTTGAGTCTATTTGCTGCTGATTATGTGCGCACCGATGTGCAGGCTAAAAATATGTCTGCTGAATTCTATTACAGCCGCAAACATGAGGAGATCATGGAGCGGGCTAATATCAAGACCACATTGGCCGACGTCTTCGATTATTGTACAGAGCATATCGGTCTGCTTCTTATCGGAAAAGACGGTAAGCTCAAGCTAGTACAGACGACCGCCTATATGTTTGGCGGCTATGCAGCCAAGGATATGAGTGCCATCAGTGAGACTTCTTTTTCCGAAGATGTCTTGCAAGATCCATGGTTGGGTGCTTCGGCTAGTGAGGTCATGGCACACGAGATCATTCATCAGTGGTGGGGACTAGGTGCTATGTTCGATGATGATTATGAGGGTGAATGGTCGTCCGAGGGGTTGACTGTCTACACAACGTATCGCCTGATGAAGGAAAAGTATGGCGAGGAATATGCAAGAAAGAATTATGTAGAAGTTTGGCAGAAAGCAGTTGAGGATCGAAATCGCAATTTCTACCACCGTCATCCCGAGTATCTTGATATGCTGCCTGAGAAGTATGCTTCTGGTATTCGTATGAATGAGAGTTCCGTCAACCGCTATTGCGTGATGCCGCTGAAAATCCTCAAAGCGGAAAAGCTTGTGGGAGGCGAAGAGAGATTTGACGAACTCATGCAACAACTATATGCAAGCAAGGGTATAGAGAACCCGCCCTTCCTGACCTATAACGATTTTGTGAATATCTGTGGACTGAGCAAGGAGGCGCTGGAGCTTGATTAAGCTATTTGGCTATGAACTGCGACGGTTGCTATTCAATAAGTTCTTCATTGGACTG